>JAJXUB010000098.1 GCA_021783215.1 Actinomycetes bacterium
GCCGACGATGTAGGTGACGTAGACCGGGACCATCGGCAGGCAGCATGGTGAGGCGAAGGAGATGATCCCTGCACCGAAAGCGATGAGCAGGCTCACCACGCTGAAGTCGGTCATCGGTGCTACTTGGTGGCCGAGGCGGTTGGGGTGGTGGAGCCGACCTGAGACTGGACGTTCTTGGCCATGTCCGAGTTGGGGGCCAGTGCGACGACCTGGGCCCACTCGGCCTTCATGAGGGCGGTGCGCTTCGTCGTCATGTAAAGGAAGCCGAGGTCGTAGTGAACCTCGGGGTTCTTCGGGTCCTGCGCCGCGACCTTCGTCCAGGCCGCCTCGGCGGTCTTGGCATCGCCGGAGTTGTAGGACGCGGCTCCGAGCCCGAGGAGGGCCCTCTCGTTCTTCGGGTCGTAGGCGATGACCTTGTTGAGGAAGGTCTTGGCGTTGGCGAAGTCGCCAGCGTTGTAGTAGAGGTCGGCCAGCCCGAGGAGGGACACGGTGTCCTTGGGGTTCGCGGTGATCTTCTTCATGAAGGCGGCCACCTTGGCCGGGTCGAGCGATGACGTGGCGGCTGAACTGCTCGTGTCCGCCTTCGTCAGGTCGGGAACGGCGGGGCGCCCAGAGTACCAAACGCCGAAGACCACAGCGATCGCGACGATGAGGGCACCGGCCCACAGGAACGGCTTCCTGTTGCGGCCGGCGGCCTGGGTCGTCGCGGTCGCTGCAGTCGGCGACCCGGCCCGGCGCTGGCCCGGCCTGGCCTGCGCCGCCTTGGCGTTCGTCGCCGCGACGGCGCTCGCGAGGGCCGTGGCCGGGCCGGTGAGGAGGGTGTGGATCCGGTCGGCCTCCTGCTGGCGCCGTGAGGCCCAGCGGTCGAGGTCGTCAGGCGCCGCGGAGAGGAACTCGGTGATGCGGGCGTGGGCCGCCTCGACCGCCTGGTCGTCGGCGCCGCCGTCGAGGCCGAGGCGGGCCAGGAGGTCGGTCCGCACGGTCGCGGTGTCTCTCGTCATCGTCGCGCCCTGCTGTGGGGACATGGTCTGTACGGCTCCTCGGTCGTCATGCGGACACCCGTGGGCGGTGTGTCGACTCCAGTGTGCGTTTGAGCGATTTGCGGAACTATCCGTCGCACGGCACATATCCGATAGATAGGCCGCCGACACCCCGGGTACAGGCGCCCGGACGGCATACGCGAGGACCACCCACGCTTCGCGGGGTGGCCTCGACGCACCGGCGTGGATGGTCGCATCTCAGCGGAGGTACCTTGCGCCCTGGTGGTCCTTGCCATGGCACATCAGGGTGCACGTGCCACCGGTCGAGGTGGCCGTGTACGTCGGCCTGCCGCCCATGAGGACGCTGCCGGTCACGTCCGGGGCGAAGCTGACGAGCCCGGTCCCGGCCAGAGTCTGGTTTCCGGTCGCCGAGGCCGGCGAGTGGATCCTGAAGTGGCACTCGGCGCAGCGGGCGTTGCCCTGGCCCGCGCCGGGAGTGTCGATGTCGAGGCCGCCGCTGCCCTCCGTCGAGATACCAGACACGTGCAGGCCGTGGTAGCGGAAGTTCGTGCCGGTCGCAGCCCACGGGAGGTCCTGGTTCATGAACGGGGTCTGCATGTGGCAGGTGAGGCACAGTGCCGACCCGGCCGCGTCGTAGAAGGCGCCGCTCGCCGAGAGGACCCGGTCCTCGTAGGGCCGGATGAGGATGCCGCGGTTCGCCGACGCGTGGACGGTCAGCGCCGAGTCCGCGCTCGCCGTGCTCGAGGTCGCGCTGCCCGCGTGGCAGCTAGTGCACCGGAGCGTGTCCGTCGTCGCGAAGTTCCAGATCTTGTAGGGCGACGTCCCGGCCAGGCTGTCGGCCATCTTTTGCGACTGGTTGGCGCCCTGCGCCTCGACGGGGTGCTCTGAGGGGTTCGCCGGGTTGAACTCCATGGCGACGTCCGTGAAGTCCCGGGACGGCTTCGCCGGGTCGTTGGCCGGCAGCTGGGTGAAGCTCGAGTGGCACTTGAGGCAGACCTCGTACTCGTGGCCGGCGGTCGCCGGCGTGTGGCCGTCGGTCCACGTGTACGTCGGGGCGCTCCCCGCCGCGCCGTTCGTCACCGCCACGCTGGAGACGTCGGTGAACCCTCCGGGAGCGGTCCAGCCCGTCGTCGTCGGCGTGGCGGCCGCGGTCGTCGCGGCGTGGGCGTTGTGGCAGTCGCTGCACTGGCTGTGCCGGTTCAGCGTCGCCTGGAACTCGTTGTCGGAGTCGAGGGAGTGGCCCGGGACGCTCGTGTCATGGCTGTAGTACGACCGCGTCGTCGGGTCGTTGAGCCGCGTCGTGACCGCGTACTCGGCCTGGACGTCCGCGGCGGCACCGGTGCCGCCCGCGTGGCACGCGTAGCACTGCGCGGTCTCGGACGCGGCACTGATGAGGTTCTGCGAACGCGCCCAGTGGGTCCGGTGGCAGATGCCGCACTGGGCTGTCGTCGTCGAGCCGAAGGGGTTGTGGATCGTGCCCGGGCCGTTCGGTCCGATCGTGATGCTCGGCGTCACCATGAGGGGGTATGCCGCCACGAGCTCGATGCCGGCGGCGCCTCGGGTCGCGCTCGCCGACGCGGCCACCCGGGTGCCGGGCCGCTTGCCCGTGCGCTGGCCCGGGCTGAGCTTGAGCGCCGGGACGGCGGCGATCGTCACCCGGGCGTTGGCCAGGCCCTCGAGGGGCACGCCGGCGTCGGTGACGCGCAGCTCGTACGCCGTGCCGTAGGCCGCGTCGATCGACGCCTGCACCGTGAACTCCTCCTCGGTCGCGGTTCCCGGTGCGACGGAACGCGGGGCGTCCGGGTTGGCGCCGCTGGAGCGGTGGCCGGCGACCCGGACAAGTGGTGGCGCCACGGCGAAGTGCTCGTCGGCGACGTTGATGCGCACGGACGTCGGGCCCGGCGTCGAGCCGACACCGTGGGCGAGCCACTCGGTCGTGACGGAGAAGGGCACACCGGGCGCGGCCTGCCGCGGGACGGGCCGGAACGTGCCCGTCCCGGCCACGCGGTACTCGAGCGTCGGCGTGACGCTCTGCGCGACGCTGGCGGCGTTGAGGAGCTGGACGTCCAGGCGCAGCCTCTGGAAGGGCAGGACTCCGGTGACGGGCGTGTCGGGGTTCAGGTAGGCGGCCGGCTTCTTGTCCGCGACCCGCGCAAGGACGTAGCCACCGCCGGCGAGCCCGACGACGGTCGGTGTCGTCGTGGGAAGCGGCAGCGGCGCCGGGAGAGAGGTCGTGGTGGGTGCCGTGCTCGTCGCGACCGACGTCGTCGGGCTCGGCGTGGGGGGCGGCGTGTCGAGTCCCGCCGCCGGGCCGGCGCCCATACCGACGGCGAGGGCGGCGGCGGCGGCGACGAGGACGACCGGCAGCCCGGCGAGACGCGCCCGGCGGGTGCGGGACCTGCGGTTGTCGGTCATCTTCGGATCTCCACCTCGGTAGGCGTCGGCGACGCCCTGGGTGTCACGGTACGGCGGCCTGCGGGTCTTGGCTGGAGGCGGGGCGTGGGTGGCCCTGACGGGCGGGGCCACCCACGCCCCTGGATGCTTCATGTCGAGCCGGTTGGCTTACCGGTCAGACGGAGTGGCACAGCACGCACACGCCGCGGTCGTCCGCGCGGAGCAGGCGGCTATCCGCGCTCGGGCCAGTCCCGTCGGGGAACTTGACGCTCGAGTTCGGCATGGCCGCGTTGGACCCGTGCGCCACGTGGCACGTGACGCAGTTCGGTCCATACGCCCCAACGTTGGTCGTCGTCCCAGTAGCGCGAGACGCGACGGAGTCGGACCGGTGCCGGTAGGTGAAGATCGCGTCACCGGAGCTGCCGTTGGCCGAGCCCGACGGGGCGAGGTAGCGCGTGTGGCACGTCGTGCACCACGCGGCGACGTTCGCCGAGAATGAGTCGGCGGTGGTGACGGTGCCGTGGGCTGAGTTGAGACCGATGACCGGGGTCGGGTCGGTCTGGGTCGTCGCCCCGAGGGTCCACGTGGTGCCCGTGTCGGCGAGCGCGGCGGGGTCACCCGAGATCCAGTAGTTGGTCGTCGTGTAGACCTTGTTCCCCGTGTCCTTGATGAAGATGCCCGGGACGGGGTTCAACGACGGGACACCGGTGGTGGTGTCGACGGGGTTGTTCGTGTTGGCCGTGATCGTCGCGAAACCGGAGTCCACGGGAACCGGGTTCAGGATTCGGTACTGGCCGTTGCCGTGCGGGTTGTGGCAGGAGGTGCACTCGAGCTGCCCTGACTTCGCCGTGGACATGTCCTTGCCCGCGTTGGCCGTGGACGAGATCGCCCCGTTGCCCCACATGATCCCAGTCCCACCGATGTGGGCCGAGGTCGTTGTGACCGGCTTCGTCAGCACCGGGATGTTCTGGTTGGAGCTGAGGTACCCGTAGGTGCCCGGCGTGGCGCTGACATCCTTGCTCGCGTGGGCCGTGTCGATCGCGGCGTTGGCGAAGCCGCCACCGCGGAGCGCACCCACAACGCCGCCGTACGCGATGCCGGACTGGACGTCCGTCGTCGCGCCGGTGCCACCGTCACCGTGGCAGGAGTAGCACAGGCCCTCCACGCCGCCGGCCGCCTTGAGCAGGTAGGCCGACTGCGCCGTGTGCGCCCGGTGGCAGGAGGCGCAGCGCCCCTCGCCAGCCTTCGAGAGAAGGACCCCAGTCCCGCCCACGTTCGTCGTGGAGACGTGGGGCCCGTTGTCGGCGAACGCGGGTGCGCTGCCGACCAGAAGCGCGACAGCGCTCCCCGTTCCGAGAACGAGGAGCCTACGAAGCGCTCGTGTTTCAGTTCTCATAGATGTTCCTATCTGAGCCGTGATGTTGTTGTGTATTCAGTTGTGTCGTGGACCAGAGCGGGGGCGCCTGGCCACGTCCTTGGGGCCGCCCAGGGAGGCTCAGAAGCCCCACACCTGGATCCGGTTGTTCCCGCGGTCGGTGACGTAGACGCGGCCGCGGGCGTCGAGGCCGAGACCGTTGGGGTACTCGAAGGTCCCGTCGGCGTGGCCCTCGCCGCCGAACGACCCGAGGTAGGTCGGCGGCGTCGTCGCGACCTCGGCCGGGGCGTACATCCGGACCATGTGGTCGGTGAGGTCGACGACGAGGATCCGGCCCCGGTCGTCGATGGCGAGCCCGCGCGGCAGCCCGAGGTCGCCGTCTCCGACCCCACCCTTGACGAGGGTCGTCACCGTGCCCTTGGGGTCGATGACGACGAGCCGGCCGTCGTTGCTGTCCGTGACGAAGAGGTTGCCCTGCGCGTCGACGACGAGGCAGTTGGGGTAGTTGAGCTTGCCCGTGCCGAGCTGTTTGAGCAGCGTGCCGTCCTTGGCGAAGACGAGGATCCGCTGCTTCTTGACGTCCTGCGAGGCGACGTCGGCGACGTAGACAGTGCCGTCCTTGGCGAGCGCGATGCCCAGCGGGGAGAAGACGACCGAGCTGTCCTTGGGAGTGAACGTCGACAGGTACCTGCCGGTTGGGCCGTAGACGTAGATCCGGTCGGCGCCGCGGTCACCGACCCAGACGTTCCCGTTGGTCGCGTCGACGGTGACGTAGACGGGCGTGTGGAACCGCTGCGGCGTGGCCGGCGGGGTGAGCTCGCCGAGCTTGTTTCCGCTGCGGTCGAACACGAGCACGGCCGCCTTGGCGCCGCTCTGCGTCGCGTAGATCCGAGAGCCGTCGGGCGACGCGGCGACCCCGAGCGGCTGCTGGACCCCGTAGATCGACGTCTGGTAGGTCGGCAGGCTGTTCGTGGCGATCCCCGGGAGCTCGCTCAGCGGCTTCCGGTTGACGAGGTACCACGCGAAGATCGCCGCGAAGAGGACGAGCACCACACCGAGGACCCAGGCGATGGCCTTGCGGCGCCTGCGCTTCTTCCCCTCCGCGTCCGGGGGGGGCGTTCCGGTCGCTGAGTCGAGCGGGTCCAGGAGGTCCATGAGGCCGCCGGTCGCGTCGGCTGGGGTCGTGGGGGTCTCGCTCATGTCAGGCTGTCCTTCACTTCGTCACCGACGGGGTCCCCGACGGCGCCACCTTGAGGGCTGCGAGGTAGGACCTCGCAACCGTGTTCTTCGGGTCCTTGACGAGGACCTTCTGGTACCAGGCGACGGCGCCGGCGTTGTCGTTCTCCGTCTGGGCGACGATGCCGAGCCCGAGGAGTGCGTCGACGGCGGCGGGTCCGCTCGTGAGCTTCTCGAGCTGGGCCTTGCCCTGGACGGTGTCGCCCTTGCAGTACGTGAACATCGCCGTGGCGTACGCGGCCTCCTCCGGCTGCTTGAGAGAGGTGTAGGCCGACTGGATGGACTGGTACGGCTCGCACCAGCCGGTGGGGACGAAGGAGAGGGCCCGCTGGAGGACGGCGATGGCGTCCTTGGGCTTGTTCTGCCCCAGGAGCGCGAGCCCGACCTGGTACATGGAGTCGGAGTCGGTCGGCTGGATCCTCAGGGCGTGCTGGAGCTGCTGGAGGGCCAGCGCCGGCTGGTGCTGCCGGTTGGCGATGAGGCCCAGGTAGTAGTACGCCGCCTGGAGCCGGGTGTCGGACCCGGCGAACTCACCCGAGCGCATCGCGGTGACGATCTTCTGGTAGGCGGCCGTCGATCCGGCGAGGTCGCCCTTGGCGAGCAGGGCGAAGCCCTTCCCGCCGAGCGCGTCGAGGTTGCCCGGCGCGACCTTGAGGACCTGGTCGAACTGGGTGATCGCGTCGTCCGCGCGGCCGGCCTGCTGGTAGACCGTGCCGAGGGCGATGCGCGCGGAGATGTTGTTCGGCGCCTTCTGCACCGCCGCCTCCTGGACGGCGACCTGCCTGTCGATGAGGGAGGGGCCCCCGCTCACGTGCTGGTCCTGCCAGTAGAGGACGCCGAACACGACGAGGCCGAGGGCCAGCAGGGCCGCACCGAACCTGATGAACAGGCCGACGCCGCGACCGGGGGCCGCTGGCTCGCGCCCCCTGAAGGGGCTCTCCGGCGGGCTCGGCTCGCGCGTTTCCGTCATGGCCACAGGTCTTTCCTCAGTGTCTCGTGGCTCCCCGGTGGGGCGTCAACCGGCTGGAGGCGGTTCCCTCCTCATCCATCCTCGGCAATCCGCCCACGAAGCAGAATCCGTCCCTGGGTAGATATCGGATACATGTGACCGAACCGGTCGGCACCGTCGCGCTCAATTCGCTCGATAGACTGCAGGACGCATACCCACGGATCCCGGGCACTCGGGCGGGCGAGGAGCGAGACCATCAGCGACACGCACAAGGACCAGGCGGGCGGCGGCCCCGAGCGTCGACCGCAGGGCCGGCTCATCGGCCGGGTGGGGCCGGGGCCTCGGACGGCGGTCGTGAGCCAGCGGCTGAAGGTCCTCAGCGTCCTGCTGCCCGTTGC
>JAJXUB010000015.1 GCA_021783215.1 Actinomycetes bacterium
CAACCGGGCGATCTCCGCGTCACTCGGGGCGTTGATCTTCAGAATGACGTCGCAGCTCCAGACGTCCTCCTCGACGATGTCGGCACCCGCCGCCCGGTAGGCCGCGTCGTCGAACGCCGCGTCGTCGCCGGCTCCTGACTCAATGGCGACCTCATAGCCGAGCTTGCGAATCGCGTCGACGGTCTTTGGGGTGGCCGCAACGCGGCGTTCGCCCGCGTGTGACTCCCTCGGCACTCCAATACGCACGCGTCATCCTCCCGATACTGGGTCCAAGCGTGGTCAGGCGGGCGTCGCCAACTGGGGACGCGGCGACGCCGCACCGCGACATAGCCTAGGGGGTGACCAACGCAGCGGCCGCACCGGGATGGCATCGGCACCGGGCCAACTGGGCGGCCTCGAGAAAGGGACGACCATGACCGACGAGGCCCTCCGGGATGTTGTCGACGTGAACGCGCTCGCCGACGAGCTGCTCGCCCGGGCCCAGGACGACCCTCAGCGCAAGGCCAGCCACCTCATCGTGCACGGTGAGCACCAGCGGGCCGTCCTCATGGCCCTGCTCGCGGGCAGCAGCCTTGCCGAGCACTCCTCACCGCCGGCGGCCACGCTCCATGTCCTCCGTGGACGCGTGCGCCTCTCGGCCGGAGGGGACCAGGAGTGGACCGTCTCGACGGGGCAGGTCGTGACGGTCCCACCGGACCGGCATGCCGTCGACGCCGTCGACGACAGCGTCATCCTCCTGACCGTCGCCCTGAAGGCATGAGCCGGCGGCCCTATGTGCTCCTACTGCGGCTGCCAGGCGATCACCGTCATCGGCCGGTTCATGGCCGAGCATGAGGAGATCGTCAACGCGCTGAGCCGGCTCCGGTCGACGTGCGCCGCAGGCGACGGGGAGGCCGTCGTCGAGGCGGCCGGGCACATGGGCGCCCTGCTCCACCCGCATACGCAGGCGGAGGAGGTGGGGCTGTTCGCCGTCATGCGTACCGACCCGGAGTTCACCGCGCACATCGAGAGCCTGTGCGTCGAACACGTCACCCTGGACGAGCACCTGCAGCGGATCGTCGCCGGCGAGCACTCACGGTTCGCCGAGTTCGAACGGGCACTGCGCGTCCACCTGGACCGCGAGGACAACGGGCTCTTCCCGGCAGCCGCCATCGCCCTCAACGGACCCGACTGGGAGCGCGTGGACGCCCTGACGCCGACGGCGGTCGCGGACACTCCCGCCTGACCCGCGCTCAGGCCTCCCCGCCGACCGATCCGTGGACGTCGAGCGCCGGATGCCCGAGCCGGCCCGCCTGGTAGTCCTCGTAGGCCTGCGCGAGCTCCGCGCGGGTGTTCATGACGAAGGGACCAGCCCAGGCGACCGGCTCGCGGATCGGGAGCCCGCCGAGGATGACCGCCTCGACGCCGGTGACGCCGCGGCTGGACTGCTTCGCGCGGGCTCCGAGGCGCAGCCCGTCGCCGGCGCCCAGCACGGCGAGCTGGCTCGGCCCGATAGGGGTGTCCTGCGGCCCGACGACGCCCTCGCCGGACATGACGTAGACCAAGGCGTTGAAGTCGGGTCGCCATGGCAGCTCGAGCCGGGCGCCCGGCGCGACGGTCGCGTGGACCATCGTCATCGGGGTGAACGTCGAGCCCGGTCCGGCGTGGCCGCCGACGTCTCCGGCGATGACGCGCACGAGGGAGCCTCCGTCCGGCGACGAGAGGAGGGTGACGTCACCGGGCTCGAGGTCCTGGTAGCGCGGTGCCGCTGCCTTGTTGGCGCGCGGCAGGTTGACCCAGAGCTGGAGCCCGTGGAAGACACCGCCGCTGACGACGAGCTCCTCCGGTGGCGCCTCGATGTGGAGGATGCCGCTCCCCGCCGTCATCCACTGGGTCGCACCGTTCGTGATGGTGCCGCCACCGCCGTAGGAGTCCTCGTGGACGAAGGTCCCGTCGATGATGTAGGTCACCGTCTCGAAACCGCGGTGAGGGTGCCACGGGGTGCCCTTGGCCTCCCCCGGCGGGTAGTCCACCTCGCCCATCTCGTCCATCATGATGAACGGGTCGATGTCGCGCAGGTCGGCCCCCATGAAGGCCCGCTTGACGGGGAACCCCTCGCCCTCGAAGCCGCGTGGCGCGGTCGACAGATGCGTGAGGGGGCGCATCGAGGCACCCGGCCCGGGCGGTGAGACACGTGGGAGGACGGTGAGGTCCGCGACGGTGGCGGCAGGCATGACAAGTCTCCTCTGTCGTTTCCGATTCAACTAGTCGGAGAACGTATGCCGCCGGCCGGGCATTCCCCGCGCCGGGTTGAGTCCGCTACTCCTCGACGCGGCGGAACCCGGCACGCTCGGCGGCGCGAGCGTCGGTGAACCACACCTCCGGCGTGGACGCCGCGTAGTTCGGGCTGTGCTCGTCGCGGTAGGTCTTTGTGTCGTTCCACGCCTTGACGGGGTGGCCGAACGGAGTCCTTCCGTCCGGCAGGGGCGCCGCGGAACCGACGCCGTACCCGCCGTCGCGCACCTCCTCGATCGTCGACATCAGGGGCTGGTCGGCCGGCACGGGAAAGCCCTCATCCTCGAGGCTCGCGTGGCTGGACGGACCGCAGTCGACATCCTCGAGGACGTCCGGGGAGGCACCCCCCGGCACGGCGGGTCCCTCCTCCTGCCCCTGGCCCATGTTCCAGCCGTCGACCGCCGGGTCGCCGTGCGGGCGTACGCCCATGTCCGGGGGCGCCACGGGGCGCACGGCCTGGCCGTCGTCGGCGGCCATGCCGGAGCGGGGCGCGCCCTCGGAGGCGACGGCTCGGACGACCGGCGCACCCGCCTCGGGGGGTGTGGGCCCGGCGGCCGCGAGAGCTTCCTCGACGGGCCTGGTCGTCATCCGCCAGAAGGCCCAGACGAGCCCGGCGACGACGACAACGGCTGCGACGTACTTCACGAGAGCCTCCCCCTGCGAGACGTGACGGTCGTCCCGAACCTACCCCGGCAGGCCCCGGGGCGCCACGGATGGAACGCGGCCGACGAGCGGCCCGTGCCGGCGTCCTCCCAGGTGAGGCGGGCTCAGGCGTCCCGGCCCGACGTGGCGAGACCGAGCTCGGAGATGGTCTTCTCCCGCATCTCGATCTTGCGGATCTTGCCCGTCACGGTCATGGGGAACTCATCGACGACGAGGACGTACTTGGGGATCTTGTAGTAGGCCAGCTTTCCCGTCGCGAACGCCCTGATCGAGGCAGCGTCGACCGGCTCGGCGCCTTCTCGCATACGGACCCAGGCGCACAGCTCCTCCCCGTACTTCGGGTCAGGGACGCCGATGACCTGGGCGTCGAGGATGTCCGGGTGGGTGTAGAGGAACTCCTCGATCTCGCGCGGGTAGATGTTCTCGCCGCCCCGGATGACCATGTCCTTGATCCGGCCGGTGATCTCGACGTAGCCGTCCTCGTCCATGACGGCGATGTCACCGGTCTTCATCCAGCCGTCCTGGAGCGCCTCCGCCGTCTTGTCGGGCTGGTTCCAGTAGCCGAGCATGACCGAGTACCCCTTGGTCCAGAACTCCCCGGGTGTTCCGCGCGGCACGGTCTCGCCCGTCACGGGGTCGACGACCTTGATCTCGAGGTTCGGCCCGACCCGCCCGACGGTCCCGACCTTGCGCTCGAACGAGTCGTCCGTCCGCGTCTGGGTCGACACCGGGGACGTCTCGGTCATGCCGTAGCAGATGGTCATCTCGTCGATGCCGGCCTCGATGAGCTTCGTCATCACCGATGCGGGACACGGCGATCCGGCCATGATCCCGGTGCGGACGGACGACAGGTCGTAGGACCCGATGTCGGGCAGCGCCCACTCGGCGATGAACATCGTCGGGACACCGTAGAGGCTCGTGCACTTCTCGTCCTGGGTCGCCTCGAGGGTCAGCACCGGGTCGAAGCCGGGCGCCGGAATGACCATGCACGAGCCGTGGGTCGTGCAGGCGAGGTTGCCCATGACCATGCCGAAGCAGTGGTAGAACGGCACCGGAATGCAGACCCGGTCGACCTCGGAGTAGCGGCAGATCTCCCCGACGTAGTAGCCGTTGTTGAGGATGTTGAGGTGTGAGAGGGTCGCGCCCTTGGGGAAGCCGGTCGTGCCGGACGTGTACTGGATGTTGATCGGCTCGTCCGGGGAGAGCCCAGCCTGGATCTGCGCGACGCGCTCGACGGGGACGGAGTCCGCACCGGCCAGCAGCTCCTCCCACCCTGCCGTCCGGAAGTAGACGGCGAGCCGCAGCTCGGGGCAGCCGGCACGGACCTCCTCGACCATCTCGGCATACTCGCTCGTCCTGAAGCGCTCGACGCCGAGCAGGACGGAGATGCCGGACTGCCTGAGGACGTACTCGAGCTCGTGGGTCCGGTAGGCCGGGTTGATGTTGACGAGGATCGAGCCGATCTTCGCCGTCGCGTACTGGACGACCGTCCACTGGGCGCAGTTGGGCGCCCACACGCCGATCCGGTCGCCCTTGGCCACGCCGACCGCGACGAGCGCCCGAGCGAGCCGGTCGACCTCGGCGCCGAACTCGGCATACGTCCACCGGATGCCCTCCTCCCGGTCGACGAGCGCGTCGCGCTCCCCGAACCGGGCGACCGTCGCATCGAGGTTGTCGGGGATCGTCTGCACGAGAAGGGGCGGTTCGGTCTCGCCGACCGTATGCGATAGCGCCGTCGTCATGCGTATATGAGACCCGCTGGGGGGAGATTGGGCAAGCCGCCGTCCGGTCCCTGCGACGGGCGGTTGGCATCGCTCGACCGGGGGCCCTAGAGGACGGCGCCTGGGTTGAGGATGCCCTGGGGGTCGAGGGCATCCTTGACCCTGCGGGTGAGGGCCATGATGTCCGGGCCGAGCTGTTCGGGGAGAGCCTGAGCCTTGATCCGGCCGACGCCGTGCTCGCCGGTGATCGTCCCGCCGAGGGAGATGGCCAGGCGCATGATGGCCTGGAAGGCCGCCTGGGCACGGGCGACCGAGTCCGGGTCGGAGGCGTCGTAGACGACGAGCGGGTGGCAGTTGCCGTCCCCGGCATGGGCGACGACAGGGATGTCCAGCCCGTGACGGGCGGCGATGTCGCGGATGCCCGCGAGGACCTCCGGCAGGCGGGGGACCGGGACGCCGACGTCCTCGTGGAGCACCGTTCCCCGCCGGTCGACGGCGCCGGCGAAGGCGCGGCGAGCGGCCGCGAAGAGCTCGCCCTCGTCGGCGTCGTCCGTGTGGAAGACGGTGAGGGCACCGTGTTCGTCGCAGATCCGGGCGACCTCCGCGACCTCCGCCGTCCGCGCTGTGCCCGGGGCGTCCGAGCGGATGAGAAGGAGGGCGCCGGCGTCACGGTCGAGCCCGAAGGAGCGCAGGTCCTCGACGGCGTTGATCGCCGAGCCGTCCATGAGCTCGAGCATCGACGGTCGCAGACGTCGACCGACGGCCACGACGGTCCTGGCCGCCGCGACGGGGTCCGGAAAGGTCGCGACGAGGGTCGATGCCGGCGCCGGCGCCGGCACCAGCCGGAGCGTGGCGCCCGTGATGATGCCGAGCGTCCCCTCGCTGCCGACGAAGAGACGCAGGAGCGGCAAGCCGGCGACGTCCTTGACCCGTTTGCCCCCGAGGGCGACGAGCGCGCCGTCGGCGAGGACGACATCGAGGCCGAGGACGTAGTCGGCGGTGACGCCGTACTTGACGCAGCACAGACCGCCGGCGTTCGTCGCGAGGTTGCCGCCGATCGAGCACAGGTCGAACGACGCCGGGTCCGGGGGGTACCAGAGGCCGTGCTCGGCGGCAGCCTTCTTGACGTCGGCGTTGAGGGCACCGGGCTCGACGACAGCGGTGCGGGTATCGGGGTCGACGACGATCGCGGTCATGCGGTCGAGGCTCAGCGTGACCGCGCCGTCGACGGCGAGCGAGCCGCCCGACAGGCCGGTGCCGGCACCGCGGGGGACGACGGCGATCCCGTGGCGGCTCGCCCAGCGCATCGTCGCCTGCACCTCGCCCGTCGTCCGCGGCCGCACGACGGCGAGCGGGGCTCCCGGCTGCGTCGAGGTCGTCGCATCACGGCGGTAGGACTCCATCGCCGCCCGGCTGGTCACGACGGCCCCTTCGCCGAGCTCGCCGACGAGCTCCGTCACGACGTCGCCACTCATGTGCGGCAACCTACCTCGGACGGGTCCGCCCGGCGGCGCGGCTGGTTCGCCTACCGGTGCAGGTCTGCTCCGGCGGCGTCGAGCGACTCGCGCAGGACACTCCGGTGGCAGCGAGTCTCGTCGGCGCAGTAGCAGCCGATGGACAGGTTCGTCGTATGCGACATGGCCGCCAGAAGGTCGATGAGGTGCCGGGCCTGGGGCGCGGCGAGCTCGCGACGGAAGTCCCGGACGAAGGCGGCCCACTCCTTCTCGGTTGTCGCAGCGAGCGCGCGGGCGACGAGGGCCGGGCTCGGGGAGAGCTCGGGCAGCCAGGCGTCGTAGAAGTCCCGGCTGGCGAACTCGGACTTCGCGACCCCACGCGGCGGCCGCCGGACCGTGCCGACCCGCAACCCTTCGTCCGGAGCACGCGGCGATCCGAGCCTGACGATGCGAAGCGTCATCCCAACATCGTCCCATCCGTTACGCGGCGTGCGGAGCCCCCTGAGACACTGGTCTCCATGCGCCCCATCGTCCAGAGCCAGAAGCTGCGCCATGTCCGGTACGACGTCCGTGGGCCGATCCTCGTCGAGGCCCACCGGCTCGAGGCGGAGGGACACCAGATCCTCAAGCTCAACATCGGCAACACGGCTCCGTTCGGGTTCGAGGCGCCTCCCGGCATCGTCGCCGACATGGTGCACCACCTCGCCAACAGCCAGGGATACGCGGACAGCAAGGGGATCTACTCGGCCCGGACCGCCGTCGCGCAGTACTACCAGTCGCACGGTCTGCGGGACACGACGGTCGAGGACATCTACATCGGCAACGGGGTCTCCGAGCTCATCACGATGGTCCTGCAGGCCTTCGTCGACGACGGCAACGAGATCCTCGTCCCCGCCCCGGACTACCCGCTCTGGACGGGCGCGGTCAGGCTCGCCGGCGGGACACCCGTGCACTACCGCTGCGACGAGGCGAACGCGTGGAACCCCGACCTCGCCGACATGGAGGCGAAGATCACGGAGAAGACGCGCGCGATCATCCTCATCAACCCGAACAACCCGACCGGCGCGGTCTACGCCGAGGACACGGTCAAGGCGATCGTCGAGCTCGCCCGCCGGCACGACCTCGTCCTGATGTCGGACGAGATCTACGAGAAGATCCTCTACGACGGCTCCGTCCACCACCACACGGCGACGTATGCCGACGACGACGTCCTCTGCCTGACCTTCAGCGGCCTGTCGAAGGCCTACCGTGTCTGCGGCTACCGGGCGGGATGGGTCATGGTGTCCGGCCCGAAGGACCGGGCGACGGACTTCCTCGAGGGCCTGACGCTCCTCGCCAACATGCGGATGTGCTCGAACGTCCCCGCGCAGCACGCCATCCAGACGGCGCTCGGCGGCTACCAGTCCGTCAACGACCTCGTCGCCCCGGGCGGCCGCTTCTACGAGCAGATCAAGCTGGCCTCGAAGCTGCTCAACGACATCCCCGGCGTCAGCTGCATCGAGCCGATGGGCGCCCTCTACTGCTTCCCCCGGCTCGATCCGGACGTCTACCCGATCGCGGATGACGAGGCGTTCGTCATCGACCTGCTCCGCGCCAAGAAGATCCTCGTCACCCACGGGACGGGGTTCAACTGGTTCGCTCCGGACCACTTCCGCCTCGTCGCGCTCCCGGACGTCGACATCCTCACCGAGGCGGTCGGGCGGATCTCGGAGTACCTCAGCGAGCTTCGAGCCTGATCGATGGAGGACGACGAGCGCTTCCTCGACGGCTTCCCTGAGACATCGGACGAGAAGGACCCCCTCCTCACGGACCGGCGCACGCTCGCGAGGTCCGCCGGGGTGACCGTCGGGACGATGATCCTCGTCGCCTTCGCCTTCGTCGGGGGCGTTCTCTGGGCCACCTCGCACGAGCCGGACCTCGACTACTCCAACGTCGCCGCCGAGCTCGCCATCAAGATCGGGTATGCCGTCCTCCTCGGGCTGCTCGCCGTCGGCATCGCCTTGGCGGCCGTCGCCCTCGCCGTGGGGATCCCGTGGGTCCGTCGTCGACGTTCCCGGCGGTGACGACGGCGCGAGCCGGGTGACGGTCAGTCGGCGACCGGGATCTCCGCGCCGAGTGCCCAGCCCGGGCGCAGGGGCAGCCGGTCGCCGCTCCAGAACCGCCCGGGGTCGTACCAGCTGACCGGCACGGTGGGCTCGAGGATGCCCATCTCCTCGTACGTCAGGGCGACGACCTCGGCGCAGTAGGCCACCTCCGGGCGGATGTCGCGGACCCTCCGCCGCCGCGGTGAGTCACGGCGGTCGCGGCCGCGCAGCCAGCGCCAGGCGAGCCGCGTCGTGCTGGGGAACGACACCCCGTCGAGCCGGGCGACGACGCGCAGCGCGGCGTCCTCCACTGCCCTGTTGACCTCGGGCTCGAGCTGCCGCAGCCACGCGCGCTGACCGTAGACCGTCCGCCATCGGTCGACGGCCTCCCGGAGGTCGTGCAGCTGGACGCCACGGTGGCGGTCGCCGGACCAGTGGTCGAGCAGTGACCGCCCGAGCTCGGCGTGCCACATCAGTGGTGGCAGGTCATCGAGGACAAGGGCCATGGCGACGTGGTTGACGGGGGCGTTCGTCAACGCGTGGATGGCTCGGTCAGCCGCCGACCGTCCCCGGAAGACCCATACGTCACCGGTCCGCGTCTGGGCGACCGCCTCATCGAGGCCGATCGCCGCCGTCTCCTCGCGCCGCATGCCCACAGTGTTTCCTACGCTGGTGTCCATGCGGCGGATCAACTGGTGGAAGGCCCTCGGGGTCGCCGGGCTCGCGACGGTGACGGCCACGGGAGTGCTCATCTCCCGGCAGGAGCGGCGGCGCCGGGCATACCAGCCGGACGAGATCCGCGACCGCCTGCACGCCCGGCACGCGCAGGCGACGTCACCCAAGTGACCCGTATGCCGCGACACGGCATACGGGTCGACGTCACGCGGGCCCCGGGGCGGCGGGCTCGCCTCGCGCCGAGGGGTGCGGCCGGGCATACGTGAACCGGTCGACGTCCCACCCGCCCTGCTGGCCGGCGAGCTCCCACACCCGGTCCAGCGCCTCGAGGATCGTCCGCCGGGGGTCGGGTGTCGCGATGGCGCGGTGGTAGGGCAGAACCCACTCCTGAAGGCCGTCGTCCCACGCGCACTGCTCCAGTCCGAGCTCGAGCGTCGAGCACTGCGGGGGCGCCGGGTAGAGATAGAGGTAGATGACGGGCTCGGGCGCGCTGTCGTCGCCGAACCACAGGCCCGCGTTCATGTGCTGGGCGTCGAGGTCGTAGCGCATGATGTAGCCCCGGTCCCGAGGCGGAGCGACCGGACGCCCGGTGAACCGCGGGGCACCGAGGTCGAAGCCACCCCACCAGAACGCGACCGGGTTGCGCCCGAGGAAGGGCGAGCGCCACTGCTCGAGGACCCCGTAGAAGGCCGAGGTCACCTGCCACCACGTCCGCGCGGCGGGCGGGTCGTACTCCAGGGGCCGGTGGTCGGAAGAGAAGGGCGTCACGTCGGCGACCTCCTGGGGTCGGTCCCAGATGTCGACGTGCACGCCGAGCGTCGCATACGCCTCGAGGAGGGCTGCGTACATCTCGGCAACCGAACCGAGCCCCGTCATGGCGATGGCGACCTCGCGACCGCGGCTGTCACAGACCCGCAGGTGGTGGTCGATGACGTCGAGCGACACCTCGACGGTGTCGGTGCCCCAGGGCATCGGCCCGGTCGTGAGCCCGCGGGTGCCGACGGACAGGGCGGCGCCGAGCCACTGAGGGCGCGGCGGCGACAGGGCCAGACGCGACTTCCCCATGAGCTGGCAGCACATGTGCAGCGTCCTCTTGGTGCCGGCCCAGCTGCCGAACGGCAAGGCAGGCCACTCCTCAGGAGCACTCAAGGCGCCTCCCCGGGTCGGCGGGCCTGCGACGTATGCCACTGGACGCTACACGCGGGGTGCGCGCGGGTCGAGGCGGACGACGGGCTGGTCGCCCTCGGGATCCCTCGCTACGGTGGGTGAGCCCAGTGCCGCCGAGCCGAACCGAGGTGTTGAGGATGGAAGGGATCCGCACGGACCAGCCCCCGACCGGTCCTGGCTGCGTCGAGTGCCTGGCCGACGGAGGGTGGTGGTTCCATCTGCGCCGGTGCGCGGAGTGCGGCCACATCGGCTGTTGCGACACCTCCCCCTCACAGCACGCGACGAGGCACTGGCGGGAGACCGGACACCCGGTGATCCAGAGCTACGAGCCCGGGGAGACCTGGTTCTGGTCGTATGCCACCGACGAGGCCTTCGCCGGGCCCGCGCTCACCGAACCGACGAGCCATCCGAGCGTCCAGCCCGTCCCCGGCCCGGCAGGCGCCGTTCCCGCCGACTGGATGAGCCACCTGCACTGACCCGTCGGCCAGAGGAACGGTCAGCCCGCGGGGGAGCCTGTCCCCTGCGTGTCGTCAGGCGCGCCGTAGACGAGATGGACGTACTCCGGGTTCCGGCCGATCCAGGCCTTGATGAAGGGGCAAAGAGGCAGCACCCGGCGCGTCCCGTCGGCGGCGACGGAGTCCAGGGCGTGGCGCGCCAGGGCGCTGGCGACTCCGTTGCCTTCGAAGCGGGGTTCGACCTCCGTGTGGGTGAAGACGATGAGGTCCGCCGCCACCTGGTACTCCGCGAACCCGGCCAGCTCGCCGTCGAGCGTCGCCTCGAAGCGGTGCTCGTCGGGGTTGTCTCGGATCTCGACCCGTCCGGTCATCACGCACCTCCCCCGTCCCCGGGGTGCCGGCCGCTCTCCAGCCGTTGCTTGAGGTTCCGGCAGCTCCTGGGCGCCTGTTTCGCCGCCATCCTGCGGATGACGGGCGCAAGCAGGCCGGCGAGGCCGGGGGCGGAGAAGTCGAGGGACAACGTGACCCGCGTCCTCGCGCCGTCGTCGAGCGGCTCGAACCTGGTCATCGCCCGCAGGCTGAGCGGCCCGACGACGCTGCGCGCGGCCCACCGCCTCTGGTCGTCGACCTCGATGACCTCCTGCGTCATCGTCCGCTCCATGCGCCCGATCCGGCGGGTCGTCGTGAACCGGGTGCCAACACCGTGCGGGCCAGACCTGTCAACCGTGACCGTGACGACGTCGAGCTGCCACTCCGGGAACCGCGACGGGTCGGTGACGTAGTCGAACACCACCCTCAAAGGACGGTCGATGTCGATGGTCGAGATGATCGGTGCCATGCCGGCTCCTGCCTTGTCTCGCCCGATAGTAGGACCCACGACGCTACAGCGTCGCTGAGCGACGCACTGCGTATCGGCGGAGAACGAGGCGCTGCCCGGCTGTCATCGGCCTCTGCATCGGGCGCCGCAGCGCCTCCGGGGACGGGCGCCGGGCCTTGTCCCCGGACGACGACGCCCCGGGCTGTGTGCCGCGTCTGACGAGGATGTCGCCGACGCGTCTTCCGAGGGCGTGGAGCTGGGCCGGCTCAGCCGGCGCGGGGCCCGGTATGCCCACCGTGCCAGCGGCGGACGGACCGGGCGCGCGGCCGTGCCAGAAGCCCGCGAGCCGGGTGATGGTGAGCGCGCCCGAAGGGATTCGAACCCCCAACCTTTTGATCCGTAGTCAAATGCTCTATCCGTTGAGCTACGGGCGCAGGTGATGCCGACGGGCAAGATTACCGGTCCTGGAGTCTCGGAGGAAATCGCCGGCCGGTCTCGCCCACGTTCCGCCCGCATCCCAGCCGCGACGCCGCGATCGCCGCCGGCTCGCAACGCTGTGAGGAGATTCACCGCCCGCTGTCCGGGACCGGGCCTGTGCACGGCGCTTGGAGCCGTCCGGCGGGGACTACGGTGTGACGAACGTGGCCCTCATGTGCGCGGCATACGGAACAGGTCCGGGTGCCCTGAGGGTCGCTGGTACCTCCAATGACGCGGGTCGGCCAGGGCCCGGCCGGATGAAGGGAAGAGCCAACGTCATGACGACGACACCGACCGACACCCAAGGAACGAGCCACGCGGGCCTGCAGGCCTGGGTCGACGAGGTCGCTGCGCTCACGACGCCAGACAGCGTTGTGTGGGTCGACGGGACCGACGCGGAGTGGGACCGGCTGACCGGTGAGCTCGTCGCCGCGGGCACGTTCGTCAGGCTCAACGAGGAGAAGAAGCCCAACTCCTTCTGGTGCGCCTCCGACCCGACGGACGTCGCGCGCGTCGAGGACCGCACCTTCATCTGCTCCGGCAAGCAGGAGGACGCCGGCTTCACCAACAACTGGAAGTCGCCGGCCGAGATGAAGGCCATCATGAACGACCTCTACGCGGGGTGCATGAAGGGCCGGACGATGTACGTCATCCCCTTCGTCATGGGGCACGTCGAGGCGGATGTCCCCATGTACGGCGTCGAGCTGACCGACAGCGCCTACGTCGTCGTCAACATGAAGATCATGGCGCGCATCGGCAGCGAGATCCTCACGGCAATGGAGGATCAGGGCGCCGACTTCGTCAAGGGCCTCCACTCGGTCGGCATGCCCCTCGCCGACGGCCAGGCGGACGTCCACTGGCCGTGCAGCGACACCAAGTACATCGCCCATTTCCCGGAGACGCGCGAGATCTGGAGCTACGGGTCCGGGTACGGCGGCAACGCGCTCCTCGGCAAGAAGTGCTACGCCCTGCGTATCGCCTCGGCGATGGCCCGCGACGAGGGCTGGATGGCCGAGCACATGCTCATCCTCAAGCTCACGTCGCCGGAGGGTAGGACCCACTACATCGCCGGCGCCTTCCCGAGCGCCTGCGGCAAGACGAACCTCGCGATGATCGAGCCGACGATCGACGGCTGGAAGGCCGAGATGGTCGGGGACGACATCGCGTGGATGCGGTTCGGCCACGACGGCCGTCTGTATGCCGTCAACCCCGAGTTCGGCCTCTTCGGTGTCGCGCCCGGCACGGGCATGACCACCAACCCCAACGCCATGCACACGATCGAGAAGGGCAACTCGATCTTCACCAACGTCGCGCGGACCGACGACGGCGACATCTGGTGGGAGGGCATGACGAAGGAGCCGCCGGCGCATCTCATCGACTGGCACGGCAACGACTGGACCCCCGAGAGCACCGAGAAGTCGAGCCACCCGAACAGCCGCTTCACGACACCGGCGAAGCAGTGCCCGATGATGGCACCGGAGTACGACGAGCCCAACGGCGTCCCGATCGACGCGATCCTCTTCGGAGGCCGCCGGGCGACGACGGTTCCCCTGGTCTACGAAGCCCGCGACTGGAACCACGGCGTCTTCATCGGCGCGACCCTGTCGTCAGAGACGACGGCCGCGGCGACCGGTGCCGTCGGCGTGGTCCGCCGCGACCCCATGGCGATGATCCCGTTCATCGGCTACAACGCCGGCGACTACGTCGGGCACTGGCTCGACATCGGCAAGCAGCACGACGCGCGCCAGCTGCCGAAGATCTACCAGGTCAACTGGTTCCGCAAGACGCCCGACGGCTCGTGGCTCTGGCCGGGCTATGGCGACAACGCCCGCGTCCTCAAGTGGATCGTCGGCCGGCTCGAAGGGACGGCGGACGCCGTCGAGACGCCGGTGGGCCTCACGCCCAGGCCGGAGGACATCGACACGACGGGCCTCGACATGACGCCCGAGCAGGTCGCGGAGGCCCTCGCGGTCGACCCGCAGGAGTGGCAGAAGGAGTTCGGCCTCATCTCCGAGTGGCTCGACAGGTTCGGCGACAAGCTGCCCAGCCAGATGCGCGACGAGCTCAACACGCTAAGGGCCAACCTCGAGAACGCCTGACGGGGCGCGCTCCGGGGGAGCAGATCCCCGCTGCCTCGCACCAGTCAGGGCGAGCCGGGATCGCTCATCGACGAGCGCGGCACAGTGCGCTCATAGGATCGACACAGGAAAGGGCTGGCGGACCCACAGGGCCGGGGGGTTGACTTCCCATCATGAGCACGAAGCTGTCCACCGGGGCTACGCTGACGCGCCCGGACGGG
Source organism: Actinomycetes bacterium (assembly GCA_021783215.1). Lineage (GTDB taxonomy): Bacteria > Actinomycetota > Actinomycetes > Actinomycetales > Dermatophilaceae > JAJXUB01. The sequence continues at coordinate 14,087 of JAJXUB010000015.1, forward strand.
CGCCCCGTCCGGGTCCTCGTCGTCGACGACGAGTCCAACCTCACCGAGCTGCTCGGCATGGCGCTGCGCTACGAGGGCTGGGACGTCGCGTCCGCCGGGTCCGGGACGGCGGCGGTCCGCAAGGCCCGAGAGTTCCAGCCCGATGCTGTCGTCCTCGACATGATGCTGCCGGATTTTGACGGCATGGAGGTCCTGCGCCGGATGCGGGCGGACAGCCCCACTGTCCCCGTCCTCTTCCTGACGGCCAAGGACGCCGTCGAGGACCGCATCGCCGGCCTGACCGCCGGCGGGGACGACTACGTGACCAAGCCCTTCTCCCTCGAGGAGGTCGTCGCCCGGGTCCGCGCCCTCATGCGGCGTACGGCCGTCGTCGCCGACGAGTCGAGCTCCCTCCTCGTCGTCGGCGACCTGACGATGGACGAGGACAGCCATGAGGTCGTCCGCGCCGGCCACGAGGTCAGCCTCACGGCGACGGAGTTCGAGCTGCTCCGCTACCTCATGCGCAACCCCAAGCGCGTCCTCTCCAAGACCCAGATCCTCGACCGCGTGTGGAACTACGACTTCGGGGGACAGGCGAACGTCGTCGAGCTGTACATCTCCTACCTGCGCAAGAAGATCGACGCCGGTCACACGCCGATGATCCACACGATGCGCGGGGTCGGCTACGTCCTCAAGCCGGCCGACTGAGCCGGACCGACGGGTCATATGCCATGACGGTCCCCGCGGTTGACAGGCCGACGTCGCAGGCGGACCAGAGCGGGACGCCACTCGCCGAGCCCGCGCCGACGGCGACGCCGTCCCGTGCAGCGCCGCCGAACACCAGGGAGGCATCTGCGCTCCGATCCCGCGGCCGGTCGAGCTGGAAGCTGCGGACGAAGCTCATCGCGGCCGTCCTCGCGCTCTTCTTCCTCGTCACGGCGGCGACCGGGGTGGCCACGGTCCTCCTCGGGCGCAGCTTCCTCAACGCCCAGCTCGACCGTGACCTCCGCAACGACGCAGGCCGGGTGATCGAGCACCACGGTGGGCGGCTCGGCGGGGACAACGGCTTCGTGACGACGACGAGCGTCAACGCGACGGCGCCACTTCTGCTCGCGCTCCGCGACGGAGCGGTCGCAACGGACGACCGCGGCGAAGCCATCAACCGGGTCCTCGACGAGCGCACGAACACCGTCGCCCTCTTGACGCCCGCGCAGATCACCCTCCTGAAGGACGCGGGCGTCGGGATGCGGCCTGTGACCGTGAACCTGGGCGGCGAGCTCGGGTCCTACCGCGTCATCGCGAGCTACGACCCGGCGTCGTCGTTGACGGTCATCTCGGGCATACCGACCTCCCAGGTCGACCGCGTCGTGACCCGGCTCGCCCTCCTTGTCGCGAGCGGCATCATGCTGGGCCTCGCCCTCGTGGCCGGCGGTGGCAGCCTCCTCATCCGGCGTGCCCTCGAGCCGTTGAACCGCGTCGCCGCGACAGCGGCACGGGTCAGCACCCTCAAGCTGGCCTCCGGGGAGGTGGCGCTCGCCGAACGCGTCGCCCCCGGTGACACGAGCCCCAACACCGAGGTCGGCCAGGTCGGCCTCGCCCTCAACCACATGCTCGACAACGTCGAGGGGGCACTTCAGGCCCGCCAGGAGTCGGAGACGCGGGTGCGCCAGTTCGTCGCCGACGCCTCCCATGAGCTGCGGACACCGCTCGCGTCGATACGCGGGTATGCCGAGCTGTCCCGCCGCGAGCGCGAGCCCGTGCCACCGGCAGTCAGCCACGCGCTCGACCGGGTCGAGTCCGAGGCCCTGCGGATGACGTCGCTCGTCGAGGACCTCCTCCTCCTTGCCCGACTGGACGAAGGCCGGCCGCTGGAGCGGAGCGAGGTCGACCTGACGATGCTCGCGGTCGACGCGGTGAGCGATGCGCACGCTGCCAGCCCGCGGCATACGTGGGAGCTCGACGTGCCGGACGACCCGGTGAGCGTGCAGGGTGACCAGGCCCGGCTGCACCAGGTCCTGACGAACCTGCTCGCGAACGCTCGGGTCCACACGCCGGAAGGCACCCGCGTCGTCACGTCGATCCGGCGCGAGGGTGACATGGTCCGGCTCGTCGTCACCGACAACGGCCCCGGGATCCCGGAGTCGTTGCAGCGCAACGTCTTCGAGCGGTTCACCCGCGGCGACGACTCTCGCTCGCGCGCCGCCGGCTCAACCGGGCTCGGCCTGTCGATCGTCGCCGCCGTCGGCCAGGCCCACGGAGGCTCGGTCGGCGTGACGTCGAAGCCCGGCGAGACCCGGTTCAGCGTCCTTCTCCCCGCGGGCTGACAGCTCGGCGCCGCCGGCCCCGCGTTCGTCCGCTCTGCACGCCTCGGCTTCGCCAGCTTCACCTTCTACGACCCGGCCCGACAACGACCTGAGCCGGACCACACGGGTCCTCGAGTCCTCATCACGGTCCCCACCGAGCAGGTCGCGGCCACGTCGAGCGCTTGCGCGAGCTCCTCGCTTTCGCCGATCGGTCCGGGTGCAGATCCACGCGCTTGCCGTCGGCTGGTGGGACGACCCCAACAGTAGAGTCGACGTCGTGCTGACCGCGCAGGACGACGTCAAGGGCGTTTCGCGGCTTCGCCGCGCGCTCGCCCGGGACCGCCTGCGCGTCGAGGACGTCTCCGCCCGGATGGGACGACGTATGCCGGATGCCACGGGCCGGGTCGGCGGCCAGGTGGCCGTCTTCCTCGTCATCGGCGGCCTGAGCATGGTCCTCCAGCTCGCCATGTTCTGGGTGCTTCGCCAGGTCGGCTGGCACGCCCAGGTCGCCAACGTCGCGGCCCTCGTCGGTTCGACGGTCGCGAACACGGCCGCCAACCGCCGCTGGACGTTCGGCGTCAGAGGCCGCGAGGACCACGCCAGGCACCAGGCCGCCGGACTTGCCATGCTCGTCATGACCCTGGCCTTCACGGCCGCCGGGCTGAGCCTGCTGTCCGTGGCCGCTCCGCATGCGGCGTCCTGGGTGGAGACGGCGGTGGTCGGTCTGGCCACGGCGGCGGCGACAGCGGCCAAGTTCGTCATCATGCGGCGATGGGTCTTCCGCCCGAGGGCGGCTCCCGCCGCGGCACAGGCGCCCGGGACGGACCCGGCGTCCGAGGCCCTGGCGACCCCCGACGCCGCCGACCCGCTTTGCTCGGCGGAGTGACCCCGAGATAGCCTGTGCGGCGTTCGCTGGAGGCGTCGCCTAGTCCGGTCTATGGCGCCGCACTGCTAATGCGGTTTGGGTTCATCGCCCATCGAGGGTTCAAATCCCTCCGCCTCCGCGTCGTCCCCTCGCAGGGGGCAGGGAGCCCCGAGCCGGTCGTTCGGGGCTCCCTGCATCGTCGGCCGACGATGCAGGGAGCGGCCTTGGTCCTGCCCGACCGCCGTGGCCTCCGCCGCCGGGTTCGTCCGCGGCGTCCCCGAGGCCGCAGGATGGACCCATGCGTTCTCGGATCGTGGCCGTCAGCGTCGCCCTCGTCGTCATCGCCGTAGGGGGCGGCGGCACACTCTGGGTGCGTCAGCACCAGCGCGCCGACACCCTCAAGACGAACGGGGCCCGGGTGGCCTACGCGGCCCTGGCGGCGGGGTGGGCCAAGCGCGACGTCGGCACGGTCCCCTTCGCCGACCCGGCCGAAGCGAAGCGGTTCACGACGACCTTCGCCGGCCTGGGCTCGGCCCGGGCGACCGTCACACCACGCAACATCACCCGGACCGGCGACAAGGCGACCGCGACGCTCGAGGTCGTCTGGGGCCTTGGGGGGTCGGTGACGTGGCGCTACACGGTGCCCATCGACGCGGCATACGTGGGGAAACGGTGGGTCATCGGCGAGCCGGCGACCGGTTCGCTGTGGGTGCCGGGCATCAAGGCCGGCGAAACCGTCACTGCCCGGCGCATCAACGGCACGCGCGGCAACCTGCTCGACGCCGCCGGCCGGCCGCTCATGCCGATGGGTGACGTCTACCCGGTGCAGCTCGACCCGACCCGCGCGACGGCCGCGACGGCGACCACCCTCGAGGGGATCACCGGCGTCACCGGACTGGCCGCCAAGCTCGCCGCCGCCCAGAAGAACGGGTCGAAGGCGCCCATCCCCGTCATCACGTACCGCCAGGCGGACTTCGCCGCCCGGCAGGTCGCGCTGGATGCGCTCCCCGGGGTCATCTACTCCAAGACGCAGCAGCCCCTCGCCCCGACGCGGACGTTCGGACAGCCGCTGCTCGGCTCGTTCGGTGAGGTGACCGCCGACATCGTCGCCCGGAGCAACGGCCGGTATGCCGCCGGAGACCGGGCCGGCCTGTCCGGTCTCCAGGGCCAGTACGACGCCGCCCTCGCCGGCGTCGCCGGCGTCAAGGTCGAGTCGAGCGCCGGACGGGTCCTCTTCGAGTCGACGGCGACCAACGGCACGGACGTCAGGACGACGATCGACGTCAGGACCCAGCACGCGGCGGAGACCGCCGTCGCGACAACCGGTTCCGTCCCGTCGGCGCTCGTGGCCATCGACGTGACGACTGGCCATGTGCTGGCGGTCGCGAACAACCCGACGTTCGGGTACGACCGTGCGCTCACCGGCCAGTACCCTCCGGGGTCGACCATGAAGATCGCGACGACGTACGCCCTGCTCACCGGCGGCATGGTCAGCCCGTCGACGCACGTGTCGTGCCCCGTGAATGTGACGGTCGACGGACGGTCGTTCCACAACTACGAGGGCGAGACGCTCGGGAACCCCACGTTCGACGTCGACTTCGCTCGATCGTGCAACACGGCGTTCATCCAGCTCGCCGAGAAGCTCGGCACCGGCGACCTCGCGGCCGCTGCCGCGGCCCTCGGCGTCGGCGGCTCGTGGTCGAAGACGATCGGTGTGGATGGCACGTATGCCGGTTCGGTTCCCACCGCGAACGGCGCGACCGACAAGGTGGCCGGGGCGATCGGCCAGGGGCGCGACCTCGCCTCCCCCGTCGCGATGGCGACGATGGCGGCGAGCGTCGCGCGCGGGTCCTACGTGCCGCCCGCCCTGGTTCTCGCCGACGGTTCTCCGGCACCCACGGCGACACCCCTCGACGCGACCGCCGTCGGACAGCTCCGCTCGCTGATGCGGCTCGTCGTCACGTCGGGGACGGGGGCGGTCCTCGCCGGCACCCCCGGCGGCCCGGTCTACGGGAAGACGGGAACCGCGGAGTTCGGTTCCGGCGCGAGCGCCGGCAACCGGGTGTGGTTCGTCGGCTGGCAGGGCACCGTCGCGTTCGCCGCCCTGGTCGAGGCGGGCCGGTCGGGGGGCGCCGTCGCGGGGCCCGTCGTCAGGACCTTCCTGACCGCCCTCCACGGCTGATCCGGCATCCGCCCCCATGCTTCTCCGGATCTCCGCCTCGGGTGGGCATACGAGAAAGGGCCCTCCGGTATGGGGAGAGCCCTTCCGCGTTGTTCGTCTGCCGTCGGGTCAGACTGCGCGAACCTTGTCGGCCTGCGGGCCCTTGGGGCCCTGGGTCACCTCGAACTCGACGCGCTGTGCTTCCTCGAGCGTCCGGTAACCCTGGCTTTCGATGGCGGAGTAGTGAACGAAGACGTCGGGGCCGCCGCCGTCCTGGGCGATGAAACCGAAGCCCTTCTCGGCGTTGAACCACTTGACCGTGCCCTGAGCCATTGAGCTGAACTTCCTAACTGTGCGTGTGCCGTGGGTAAGCCCGCACCGCGCGGACCTCCCGGCTGCCGGACAACCCCTCCACCGAACAACGAACCCGCCTGCTGAAGTAGCCAAGCGGGTGGCCAGCCGACGTGCGAGATCGCGTATGCAACCGCTCGCGAACCTAGCACGGCATCCGCCCGCGTGGCAGGTTGAGCGACCAGCTGTTCATCGAGCGCTCACCTCGCGCTTCAGCCGGACTGGCCGCCCTTCGGCGGTCGGCGGCCGGAAGCCCGCACCAGGCGCGGGAGCGCCACGCGGAGGGCGTGGGATTCGAACCCACGATGACGTTGCCGCCATAGCGGTTTTCAAGACCGCCGCACTAGGCCACTATGCGAGCCCTCCTCGCCGCGGCCCGGTCCTGTCCAGCCTCGTGCGAGGTGCTCCGCGGCCCGATCCCGGCGGCGGACTACCTCGAACCGCAGTCAGGCGGGCGGAACGGGTCACGCGACACCCCAAGGTACCCGCACCGGCGCCGTCCTCGCCGAGGTCGCGGGCCCTGACGTGGGTTATGGTCACGGAGTCAGCCCGACAGCGAGAGGTGGACCCATGGCCAAGTTGACGTTCATCGCCGGCGCGCTCGCCGGCTACGTCCTCGGCGCCCGTGCCGGGCGGGAACGCTATGAGCAGATCAAGGCCATCAGCTCCAAGGTGTGGACCTCCGCGCCCGTCGAGCGTCGGAAGGCCGACCTCCGGGTCGCGGCCAAGAGCAAGGCGGCACCCGCCGTCGCCGACCTCGTCAGCAACGCGGCCAAGGCCGCCGGCGAGCAGCTCCGGGCCGCCGGTATGCGGGAGCCCAAGCACGTCAAGTCCGTGCCCGGCGAGGTTCTGCAGCCGCTCGACCGGGTCGAGGAGACAGCCGTCGTCGACGAGCCGGTCATCCCGGCAGACGACTGAGGCTCGGCAGGCAGCCCGACGGGCGCATCAGATGAAGATGGCGGGCTCGCGGAACAGCGCCTCGTAAGGGTCCTCGGCGGGATGCTCGGGCCACCGGATGGTGGCCGGTATGCCGGTGGCGATCGTTCCCGCGGGAACCGCCTTGACGACGACCGCGTTGGCACCCACCTGGGCGTCGTCCCCGATCTCGATGTTTCCGAGCACCTTGGCGCCGGTCCCGATCGTCACCCGGTTGCCCACCGTCGGATGGCGCTTGGCGTCCCGCTGCAGGGACCGCCCACCCAGGGTCGTCCCGTGGTACAGCATGACGTCGTCGCCGACGACGGCCGTTGCGCCGATGACGACGCCTGACCCATGGTCGATGAAGAACCGTCGGCCGATCTCGGCACCCGGGTGGATCTCGACCCCCGTCGCGGCCCGCGTCGCCGTCGAGAGCAGCCGTGCCGCAGGCCGCAACCGGGGCCGCTGCCACAGCTTGTGCGCGAGGCGGTAGGACCAGATGGCGTGCAGACCCGGCGAGTTGAGCGCCAGATCTGCACGGTTGGCCCCTGCGGGGTCATGCGCCATGGCCGAGTCGAGGTCTTCCCTGACCCGCGAACGCGCGTCGGCGAGCCAGCTCATGTCAGTCGACGAGCCCGTCGAAGAGGACGGTCGACAGGTAGCGCTCACCGAAGTCGGGGAGGACGACGACGATCGTCTTGCCGGCCGAGTCCTTGCGCCGGGCGACCTGGGCGGCCGCCGCAAGCGCCGCTCCGGAGGAGATCCCGACGAGGACGCCCGCCTCGGTTGCCGCCTTGCGGGCATACGCGACGGCCGTCTCCGCGTCGATGTCGAGGACCTCGTCGAGGACCTCGCGGTCGAGGATCTCCGGGACGAAGTTGGCACCCAGGCCCTGGATCTTGTGCCCGCCGGGCGCGCCCCCGTTGAGGATCGGCGACTCCGCCGGCTCCACCCCGACGATTCGGACGGACGGCTTGCGGTCCTTGAGGACCTGCCCGACCCCGGTGACCGTGCCGCCGGTGCCGATGCCCGCGACGACGATGTCGACGGCCCCGTCGGTGTCGCGCCAGATCTCCTCGGCCGTCGTCCTGCGGTGGATCTCCGGGTTGGCGACATTCTCGAACTGGTGGGCAAGGACGCCCCCTCGCTCCGCGGCGATGGCGTCGGCCTGGTCGACGGCGGCCTTCATACCACCGCCGGCCGGGGTGAGGACGAGCTCGGCGCCGAAGGCACGCAGGAGGGCGCGGCGCTCCTTGCTCATGGACTCGGGCATCGTCAGGACGACCCGGTAGCCCCGCGCGGCGCCGACCATGGCGATGGCGATGCCGGTGTTGCCCGACGTCGCCTCGACGATCGTCCCACCGGGCTTCAGCTGCCCCGAGGCCTCAGCGGCGTCGACGATGGCGACGCCGATGCGGTCCTTCACGGAGTTCGCCGGGTTGTAGTACTCGAGCTTCCCCGCGACCGTGACCCCTTCCGCGGCGCCGTCGACGAGCCGGTCGAGCCGCACGAGCGGGGTGTTGCCGACGAGGGTCGTCACGTCGTCATGGATGGTCACGGGAGGTCCTTCGGTCGAGGCGGTTCGGTCGAGGCGGTTCGGTCGTATGCCGTCCGCAACCGCATACGAGTTATGAGTATTCCAACCCGACGTTATCGAATGGTACCCGGGTCAGCGCAACACGGTCCCGGAAGAGGCTCACGGCTGCGGCGCCCGCCGCCCTGGTCGACACGGCCCAGACGAGGCCTCCTGGGTCAGAGCCTCCTCGGTCAGGGAGCCTCCGATGCTGTCTGCGGCGGCCGTGGCGGCGCACGGGCCGTGAGACGCCGGTGCGGCGGTCATCACACAAGAGGGTATGCGAGCGCTTACCCGTCACTAGACTCGCCGCCAGTGGTCGGGAGCCCGGCCATGGCGTATGCCGGCCGCTCGCCGGCGGTGGGAGGGACCCGTGTCGCACACAGCCGTCCTCATCGTGGGCCTGCTCATCAACCTCATCGCCCTGCCGTTGGCAGTTCGCCGCGCGCACTGGATCTACGCGCTCATCTCAAGCGGTCAGCCGGCGCCGTGGCGCGTCGAGGGCGTGACGAGGCGCGCCGGCGCCGCCGTCAAGCGTGAGGTCGTCGAGGTCCTCGGGCAACGCCGGCTGCTGAAGTGGACGATCCCCGGCACCGCCCACGCCTCCGTCATGTGGGCGTTCTTCATCCTCGTGTCGGTCTACGTGGAGGCCTACGGGGCACTCTTCAAGCGGAACTTCGAGATCCCCCTCATCGGCCACTGGTGGATCCTCGGGTTCCTCCAGGACCTCATCGCCATCCTGTGCTTTCTGGGGATCGTCACGTTCTCGATCATCCGCGCCGTCGACAGCCCCGCCAAGCGTGGCCGCCAGTCCCGGTTCAAGGGCTCGCACCTCGGCGGGGCGTGGCTGGCCCTCTTCATGATCTTCAACGTCATCTGGACTCTGTTCTTCTACCGTGGCGCGGCGGCCGCCCGCGGCGACTACACGAACCAGGGTGCCTTCCTCAGCCAGGCCCTCGGCCGGTGGTGGAAGGGTCTCGGTGAGACCACCCTCAGCTGGATGGCCGGCATCGGCCTGATCCTTCACATCGGCGTCATGCTCATCTTCCTCATGATCGTGCTCTACACGAAGCACATGCACATCTTCCTTGCGCCGATCAACGTCGCGTTCAAGCGCGAGCCCGTCGCGCTCGGCGCCGCGCAGCCGCTGCGGGTCGCCGGCAAGCCGTTCAGCATCGAGGACGTCGAGGACCTCGACGAGGACGCCTCGCTCGGCGTCGGCAGGATCGAGGCCTTCACGTGGAAGGGCCTGCTCGACTTCTCGACATGCACCGAATGCGGCCGCTGCCAGTCCCAGTGCCCGGCGTGGAACACCGACAAGCCGCTCTCGCCGAAGATGCTCATCATGAACCTGCGCGACCACGCGTTCGCGAAGGCTCCGTACATCATGGCCACCGAGGAGCAGCGGGCCAGCCTCCCCGACGCCGTCAAGGCCGAGGCCGAGCGGCCGCTGGTCGGCGAGACCGAGGGCGAGGCGTGGCACCCGACCGGCGGCGCCGTCATCGACCCCGACGTCCTGTGGTCGTGCGTCACGTGCGGCGCGTGTGTCCAGCAGTGTCCCGTCGACATCGAGCACGTCGACCACATCATCGAGCTGCGCCGCTACCAGACGCTCATGGAGTCGGCCTTCCCGAGCGAGCTCAGCGGCCTGTTCAAGAACATGGAGAACAAGGGCAACCCCTGGGGTCTGCCCGCCAGGGCCCGGCTCGACTGGGCCAAGGACCTCCCGTTCGCGGTACCCGTCCTCGGCAGCGACGTCGAGTCGGCCGCCGACGTCGACTACCTCTTCTGGGTCGGGTGCGCGGGGGCATACGAGGACCGGGCCAAGAAGACGACCCGGGCCGTCGCGGAGCTCCTCCACACGGCTGGAGTCACGTTCGCCGTCCTCGGCGACGGAGAGTCATGCACCGGCGACTCGGCTCGCCGCGCCGGCAACGAGGTCCTCTACCAGATGCTCGCCCAGCAGAACATCGAGATGCTCAACGAGGTCGGCGCGACGAAGATCGTCGTCACGTGCGCCCACTGCTTCAACACGATCAAGAACGAGTACCCGCAGGTGGGCGGCACCTACGAGGTCATCCACCACACGCAGCTGCTCAACCGGCTCGTCCAGGAGAAGCGGCTCGTGCCGGTGGCCCGGCCTGACGAGGTCCCCGGCAAGTCGACGGCCAGGAACGCCGCCTCGACGGCCCCGGTCGTCACGTACCACGACCCGTGCTACCTCGGACGCCACAACCAGGTGTACGCCGCCCCGCGCGAGCTCATCGGTGCGCTGCCGGGTGTCGAGCTGCGGGAGATGCCCCGCAGCGGCGAGCGGTCGTTCTGCTGCGGCGCGGGCGGCGCCCGCATGTGGATGGACGAGACGATCGGGACCCGGATCAACGACAACCGGACCGCGGAGGCCATCGAGACCGGCGCCGACCGGATCGCCGTCGGGTGCCCGTTCTGCCGTGTCATGCTGACCGACGGGTTGACCGCCAAGCAGTCCGAAGGGGCGCGGGAGGACATCGAGGTCGTCGACATCGCCCAGATGCTCCTCGCCGCCGTCCGCCGGGGCGAGGAGCCCGAGCCCACCGCCGGCGCCGCGCCCGCGCCGGCGCCTGACCCGGAACCCGCCCCCGTCTGACGCCGAGGCGCGACCTACCGCCTGGTACTGGTCGTGATCACGACCAGTACCAGGCGGTAGGTCAGTATTTGGACTGGGGCGTATGCCGTCAGCCCAGGCCGTTGGCCTTGAGGAACTCCTCGGCGACGGCCGAGGGGTCCTTCTTGTCGACGTCGGTCTCCTTGAGCATGGCGGCGAGCTTGACCGTCGTCAGGACGGCCGAGACCTTGTTGAGGACCGGCGCCACCTTGTCGGCCACCGAGGTGCTCACAAGGGGGACGACGTTCTGGCTGCCGAACAGCTTCTTCGTGTCGGTGAGCGCGACGAAGCCGTCCGTGGCATACGAGGGATCGGTCGAGAAGATGTTGGCGACGTCGACCTGACCGTTCTTCAGCGCCTGGACGAGCTGCTGGCCCTTCAGCGGCCGGAACGTGCCGAACGTGACCCCGTAGACCCTCGCGAGGCCGGGGATGCCCTGGGCTCGGGTCTGGAACTCCGGGGGCGCGCCGAGGGTCATCGAGCCGGCCACGGTCTTGAGGTCCTCGACGGTCTTGAGGTGCTTGGCCTCGGCTGTCGCCTTCGTCACGGCCATCGAGTCGTTGTCCTCGGCGGCGGACCGGTTGAGGACGGTCAGGCCCGTGGGCAGCAGCGACTTCAGGGCGTCATACACCTGCGCCGGGTCGGTCTTGTCGAACGTCTTGTCGTAGTACAGCGCGAGCGCCCCGGTGTACTCGGGGACGATCTGCACCGACCCGTCGGTCAGCGCCTTGAGGTAGACCTCGCGCGACCCGATGCCCGTATGCGTCGTCGCGTTGATTCCGGCCGCCTTGAGGGCTCCGGCATAGATGTCGGCAAGGAGGATCGACTCCGAGAAGTCGGCCGACCCGACGGTGACGACCCCGCCGGCCGCCGAGCTGCTCGAGGAGGCGGAGCCCGTGCCGAGCGGGTTGCTGGTGCTGCCGCAGGCGGCGAGGCCGAGAGCCGCCGCTAGGACGGCGATCGTGACGGTCGTGCGCTTCATGGGTGGGTTTCCCTTCGGTCGGTTTCCGTGGCGGACGTTCGTCAGCTGGCGGTCGCCCCCGAAGGGACGGTGGGGTGGTCAACGCGCGCGAGCCGCCGACCCTTCCCGGTTAGCCCGGGAGAGACGACCCGAGCCTGTACAAGAGCGCCGACGATGTCGGCGACGAGGGCGAAGAGGGCGACCAGCACCGCCCCTCCCCCGGTCCGCGGGTAGTCGTTCGTCGCGATGCCGTCGACGAGGTAGCGCCCCAGGCCCCCGAGCCCGACGTATGCCGCGATCGTCGCCGTTGCAATGACCTGAAGTGCCGCCGACCGCAGCCCGGACATGAGCAGCGGCAGCGCACACGGCAGCTCGACGTGGCGCAGCACCTCGCGCGGACGCATCCCGACGCCCTTGGCGGCATCGCGAGCCGCCGGGTCGACGGCCTCGACACCGGCATACGCCCCGGACAGGATCGGCGGGACAGCGAGGAGCACCAAGGCGATGACGCACGGGAGGAGGAACGCCGTGTTTCCCTGCAGGTGCGGCTGGAGCACGAGGGTCAGGGCGAACAGGAGCCCCAGCGTCGGCACGGCTCTCAGGGAGTTGGCCACGGTGACGAGGGACCGCCCATGGCCGCTGTGCCCGATCCAGACCCCGAGGGGGACGGCGATGGCGGCGGCAACGACGAGGACGAGCGCCGAGTAGCCGGCGTGCTGGAGCAGCCGGTGAGGGATGCCGTCGTCCCCGGACCACGACGAGGTGCTGGTCAGCCACGTCCAGATCGCACCGATCATGCGGTCCCCCCGCGGAGCCATGGCGTCAGCACCCGGGCCCCCCAGACGATGACACCGTCGAAGAGGAGCGCGAGGAGCAGGCAGCCGACGATCCCGGTGACCAGGGGCGGAGCGAAGGCGCGGTTGAACCCGTCGACGAGGAGGTCGCCCAGCTGGTGGGTGCCGATGAGCGACGCGACCGAGACGATGCTCACGTTGCTCACCGCGGCGACCCGAAGGCCGCTGGCGATGACGGGTACGCCGAGGGGCAGGTCGACCATGACGAGCCTCCGGACGACCCCGAACCCCATGGCCCGGGCCGCGGAGCGGACATCGTCAGGCACCGACTGCAGGCCGTCGGCGACGACGCGGACGAGCAGGGCGACGGTGTAGATCGTCATGGCGACGACGACGTTGACCGGGTCGAGGATCCGTGTCCCGATGATGAGCGGCATGAGGACGAAGAGGGCCAGGCTCGGGATCGTGTAGAGGAGCCCGGCGGAGGTGACGAGGGCGACGTACGCGCGGGTGTTGCGCGAGGCGAACCATCCCAGCGGGAGGGCGATGGCGAGGCCGACGAGCAGCGGTAGTCCGGCGAGCCATGCATGCTGCCAAGCCAGCTGGAAGATCTCGCCGAGATGACCGCCGAGCCAGCTCATGGGGACGATCCGGCTTCCGCCTGGGTGACGCGGTCCTCCTCGACGAGCGCGACGACCTCGGGTGCCAGGACCGTCCCGACGAGGGCACCGGTCGGGTCGACGATGACACCCCGGCCACTCGGGCTGGACAGGGCGGCATCGAGGGTCGCGCGCAGCGAGCCGCCCTGGACCGCGACGGTGCCGCCGCGGTTGAGGTCCGCGACCGTGACAGGTCCCCGCAGGTCGCCGGGCCGGACCCAGCCGAGCGGCCGGCGACGGTCGTCCACGACGAGGCACCACTGCCCGGACATGTCCGAGGGCGACTCGCCGACGACGAGCGTGGGCTCCGCGCGGAGGGGCAGCTTCGGGGTCGGCCTGAAGCCGAGCGCCCGGTAGCCCCGGTCGCGGCCGACGAAGTCCGCGACGAAGTCGTCGACCGGCCGGGCCAGGAGCCGCGCCGGCGGGGCCATCTGGGCAAGGTGTCCGCCGACCCGCATCACCGCGACCTGGTCCCCGAGCTTGATGGCCTCGTCGATGTCGTGGGTGACGAAGAGGATCGTCTTGCCGAGCTCGGCCTGGAGCCGGAGGAACTCGTCCTGGAGCTGCTCGCGGACCACCGGGTCGACGGCGCTGAACGGCTCGTCCATGAGCATGACGGGCGGGTCCGCGGCGAGGGCTCGGGCGACGCCGACGCGTTGTTGCTGGCCCCCGGAGAGCTGGGCGGGATAGCGGCCGGCGAGATCCGGGGAGAGACCGACCCGCTCGAGCACGTCGAGCGACCGCTCACGGGTCCGCCTCCGGTCCCACCCGAGCAGCCGCGGCACGGTGCCGATGTTGTCGAGGACGGTCCGGTGCGGGAAGAGGCCCGCGTGCTGGATGACGTACCCCATTCCCCGCCGCATCGCCGCCGGTTCCATCGCCGCGGTGTCCTGCCCGTCGATGAGGATCGTCCCGGCGGTGGGCTCGATCATCCGGTTGACCATCCGCAACGTCGTCGTCTTGCCACAGCCCGACGGGCCGACGAGGACGGTGATCTTCCCTGTGGGGGCGGTCAGGGAGAGGTCGTCGACCGCCGTCGTGCCATCGGCATACGTCTTGGTCACGCCGTCGAAGCGAATCATCTCGTGCCCCTGCCTGGCGGGTCCGCGAGGTTCCAACCTAACTTGTCGGGCACGGCCGCGCAGGTCACAGGTCGGTCACCGCCTGGGAGAATCCGTCGTATGCCGGCGCCTCCTCTCCTGACCCGGTCCTCCCCGGCAGGTCGTGGCACCCTCATCGCGGTGACGCTGGGGTCCGGGGTCGCGATCCTCGACGGGTCGGTCGTCAACGTCGCCCTCGCGACGATCGGGACGCGCCTGCACGCGTCGCTGGCGCAGCTCCAGTGGGTCGTCAACGGCTACCTCCTCGCGCTCGCGGCCCTCGTCCTCGTCGGCGGCTCGCTCGGGGACCGGCTCGGCCGGCGCCGCGTCTACCTCGTCGGGATCGCCTGGTTCGCCGTCGGCTCGGCGCTGTGCGCGTTGGCCCCCAATGCGCCGGCACTCATCGGCTCGCGGGTCCTCCAGGGGGTCGGCGGCGCCCTGCTGACGCCAGGGGCGCTCGCCGTCATCCAGTCGTCGTTCGTCCCCAAGGACCGCGCGCCCGCCATCGGGTGGTGGGCCGGGACGTCGGGGATCGCCACCGCCATCGGTCCCGTGGTCGGCGGCCTGCTCGTCGGTCACGCCGGATGGCGCTGGATCTTCTGGATCAACGTCCCCCTGTGCGCGGTCGTCGTGCTGCTGTGCCTCCGGTTCACACCGCAGACCCGCGACGCCGAGGCCGTCGGCCGGTTCGACGTGGCGGGCTCGCTGCTCGCTGCGGCCGGGCTCGCCCTCCTCACTGAGGGGCTGACCGCGGCGAGCTGGCCACTCGGCACGGCCGGCATCGTCATCCTGGCGGCCTTCGTAGCCTACGAACGGCGACCAGCCCAGCCTCTCGTGCCCCCACGGCTGTTCCGGGACCGCCTCTTCTCGTCGGCCAACGCGATGACGTTCCTCGTCTACGGGGCACTGGGCGCGGTCACCCTGTTTCTCGTCCTCCAGCTCCAGGTCTCCTCGGGCTGGTCGCCGCTGGCCGCCGGCCTCGCCGCGCTGCCGGTCACCATCGTCCTCATGGCTCTGTCATCGCGGGCGGCGGCCCTGTCCGACCGGATCGGGCCGCGGCTGCCGATGTCGCTCGGCCCCCTCCTGTGCGCGGCCGGGACGGTCCTCCTGTCCGGCCTCGGGCGCCACGTGTCGTATGCCGGCGACGTGCTTCCCGGGATCGTCGTGTTCGCGCTGGGGCTGGCGCTCCTCGTCTCCCCGCTGACGGCGACGGTCCTCGCCGCGGCGCCCGAACGGTACGCCGGCGTCGCGAGCGGCGTGAACAACGCCGTGGCGCGGGCCGGTTCACTCCTGGCGATCGCCGCACTGCCGGCCCTCGTCGGCCTCTCAGGGGCGGCATACCGGAACCCGGTGGTGATGACGGCGGGGTACAGGTCGGCCCTTCTGTGGTGCGCGGGGCTGCTCGCCGCCGGCGGGGTCGTCAGCTGGGTCGGTTTGGCC
>JAJXUB010000099.1 GCA_021783215.1 Actinomycetes bacterium
CCCCACCGTGGCGACCGTCCGGTGGACCTCCGACCAGGTCCTGCGCCGGCTTCTGCCCCAGGGGCACGTCCCCGAGTACACCGACCCCTCGGGGACCGTCGTCCTCATGGAGGCCCAGCTCAACCCTGCCTGGACCGGCCGGCGGCTGACCGTCATCGAGGAGGCCACGCGCTGCCGTGTGGCCTTCGTCGTCCGGCTCGGTGAGGGGTTCATCCCCCGGCCGGACACCGTCTACCAGGAGGGCGACCTCGTCCACCTCTCCGTCGTGCGAGCCCGGTTCGCGGACGTGGAGGCCATCCTCGACGGTCCGCCCCCGATCCACTGACGTCAGGAGCGACCACCATGCGCGTCGTCATCGCCGGAGCGGGAAGCGTCGGCCGTTCCATCGCCCGTGAGCTGCTGCA
This sequence comes from Actinomycetes bacterium, assembly GCA_021783215.1. Taxonomy (GTDB): domain Bacteria; phylum Actinomycetota; class Actinomycetes; order Actinomycetales; family Dermatophilaceae; genus JAJXUB01. The sequence continues at coordinate 405 of JAJXUB010000099.1, forward strand.
CAACGGCCACACCGTCCTCCTCGTCGACCGCCTCGCGTCGGGCGCTCGCGTCGCCCGCGTCCCCGAGGCGACCTGGCTCGAGGGGGACGCCTGCGAGATCTCGACGCTCGAGGAGGCCGGGCTGGCCGACTGCGACGTCGTCGTCGCAGCAACCGGGGACGACAAGGTCAACCTCGTCGTCTCCCTGTTGGCCAAGACCGAGTTCGGCGTCCCGCGGACCGTGGCTCGGGTCAACAACCCGCGCAACGAGTGGATGTACGACGAGGCGTGGGGCGTCGACGTCGCCGTGTCGACGCCGCGGCTTATGACCGCCCTCGTCGAGGAGGCCGTCTCCGTCGGAGACCTCGTGCGAATCTTCTCCTTCCAGCACGGACACTCGACGATCGTCGAGCTGACCCTCCCTCCGGACAGCCCGAGTGCCGGCAAGCGCGTCGGTGACATCGCCTTCCCCGCAGACACGGTCCTCGTCGGCATCATCCGCGAGGAGCATCCCATCGCGCCGACGAGGGACGACGCTCTTGAGGCCGGGGACGAGCTGCTCTTCCTGACGACGCCGGAGGTAGAGGACGACCTCGAGGCGATGCTCAGCCCCGCCCGGAGAGTTCCTCGGGGGAAGGACTGACCGTCGTCGGTACGGGAACGTAGGGCGTCTTGCCCTCGACGAGGAGCCATCCCATGACGGCAACGACGGCAGCCCAGAGCGGCCAGCCGAGGACGATCTTGGCGACGCCGAGCCAGCCGACCCAGCCGCCGAGGAACAGGGGCAGCATGACGGCGACGCGGATCGCCTGGTCGGCGAGGAACACCCACGTGAGCCGGGTCGAGACACGCACGATCTCCGGGTGCCGATGCCACGCGACGGGATCGTCGGCGAAGCCCGGGTCCGCCGCCCCGACGACGAACCCGACGAGCGGCCACCGGAGCAGGATCGAGACGAGGATGGCGACGACATAGGCCCCGCTTGTGAGGATAGTCGGCAGGAACGCGTCCGCCGCTCGACCGGAGCGCATGGCGAAGTAGGCGGCGACGGCGACGCCGACGATGCCGGTCCCGACGTACCGGAGGTTCCGGCCCCGGGCTGCGCCGCCGGTGGCGAGGTGGACCAGTGCGATGGCGACGGCGAGCGCCCCCGCGACGAGCAGCGCGAGTGCCAGCTCGTGACGCGCCAGCCACACGACGACGAAGCCGGCCATGGGCAGCGCGCTCTCGATGGAGCCGCGCACTCCGCCGAAGAACTCCGACAGCCGGTGCCGGACGAGGTCCTCGACCGTGACGAACTGGGGCTCGGTCACCGGGGGCTCCTCAGCCGCCACGGGGGATGATCGCGTAGGACGGGTTGTAGATCGTCGGTACACCGCCGACGTAGGTGACCCGTCCGCGTGCCGTGAGGAACGTCCCGGGCTCGATCCCGATGATGGCGCGCCGTCCCAGCCAGATGAGGTTGAGCGGCTGGGTCCCGTCATAGAGCTCGACGACGAGCTTGGGAACACTGGCCCTGGGCGGCAAGGTGACCGCCCTAACCCGGCCGCACACCTCGGCGATCTCCCGGTCGGCGAGGTCGGCGATCCGCGTCATCGGGAAGCGCTCGGCCTCTGCGCGGGCGTCGTCCGCCTCCTGTTCGGTCCCCGACATGGCCAGCGAGGCCCGCCAACGGCGCAGACGCGACCCCTCGGGCTCGCTCATCAGTGAACCTCGGTGATCTCGGGCCCCCGCTCGAAGGGGTTGAGGTCGGGCGCGCCAGGCTCGTCCGCGGCCGGCTGCGCCGTCGCGGCCTCGGGGAGGTGGAGCGGCAGCAGCTCGCGCGGCGCCATCGGCTGGGACCCGCGGTGGACGACGGTGGCGCGAAGGACGCCGAGGAGCGGCTCGGCGGGCGCGTTGGCCGTGGCGGCCGGACCGGACAGGACGGCACGGAGGAACCACCGTGGCCCGTCGATGCCGATGAACCGGGCAGGCGCCAGCGTCGGTTTGCCTCCGGGACCGGCCGACGGCATGCGGGTCGCGAGCTCTTTGCCCCACTCTCCGGCCTGCTCCCGGGCGGAGCCGCCCCCCTGGACGACGGCCGCCGAGATCTCTGGACGGATCTCGTCCCAGATCCCGCTGGACTTCGGCGCGGCGAAGGCCTGCAGCTGCAAGGCGCTCTCGCCAAGGACGACGGTGGCGGCGACGACCTGGCCGCCATCCTGGTCGAGCTCGAGGCGCAGCTCCATCCCCTCGACACCCGGGACCCACAAGGAACCGAGGTCGAGCCGTCCGTCGGTGCTCTCGACGTCACCGGCGTCCAACGGCCCGTGGGCGGGGACGCCCACCGTGCGAGGCGTCGACCCCGACTCGTCGAGGACGGCCTCGGGGGTCAGGGGGTCATCGGCCGCCTCGGAGTCGTCCTTGCGCCGTCTGAACATGCTCATCTAGGCCCTGCCCTCGTCGGGGTCGGAAGGGCCGAACCCTCCCGTCGATCCATGCCCATCCTCCCCCCGCTCGCTCGCCGGAAGCGAATCGGCCACATCGAAGGTGGCCTCGCCGACCTCCTGGAGGATCAGCTGGCCGATCCGGTCGCCGACGTTGACGACGAAGGAGTCGGCGCCGTCGAGGTTGACGAGGTTGACCATCAGCTCACCGCGGTATCCCGCGTCGACGGTGCCCGGCGCGTTGACGATCGTCACGCCGTGCCTGGCGGCGAGGCCGGACCGTGGATGGACGAGCCCGACCCACCCGGTCGGGATCGCGACGGCGATGCCTGTGCCGATGAGGGCCCGTGCTCCCGGGGCGAGGGTGGCGGCCTGCGCGGCATACAGGTCTGCCCCCGCATCGCCGGCATGGGCGTACGAGGGCAGAACCGCCTCCGGGCGGAGGCGCCGGACGGTGACCCGGACCGGCGTCGTCACGTGGTCAGGCCGCGCACTCGCGACAGATCATCTGGCCGGCCTTCTCGGAGTAGAGCTGGCTGCGGTGATGGACGAGAAAGCAGCGCGAGCAGGTGAACTCGTCCGCCTGTCGTGGGACGACCCGAACCGAGAACTCCTCGCCGGACAGGTCCGCACCCGGCAGCTCGAAGCCCTCCGCCTGGTCGGTCTCGTCGACGTCTACGCTGCCGCTCGCCTTGTCGACTCGGCGGCTCTTGAGCTCCTCGATCGAGTCCTCCGAGAGCTCGTCGTCCGTCTTGCGTGGAGCGTCATAATCCGTCGCCATAGTTGTGTGCCGTTCTCCCTGTCGTGGGTGAGGATGTCTGCCGTACCGAACGCTCTTGAGGCGCATATTGTGCCCGCCCGCGACGGGGATTGTGCCCTAATCGCCGAACCGTCTGCACATCGGGGTCGCCGGAGGTGGTCAACCGGCCTCGGGGACCTCCGCCGGAGCGGCGTCGATCCCCTCACGAAGGAGTGCCGGGAAGGCCTCGGCCAGCCCTGCCGCGGCGGCCCAGGCGAGGTCCTCGCACGGAGCGTCCCCCGCCCGCGGGCCGCCGAGGACGGCGCCGGCCTCGGTGGCGACGAGCCACCCGGCGGCGAGGTCCCAGGGGTTGAGGCCGCGCTCCCAGAAGGCGTCGACGGTTCCCTCGGCGACCCGGCAGAGGTCGAGAGCGGCGCTGCCGATCCGGCGGATGTCCCGAACCCGCGGGAGGACGTGTCGCAGCACCTCGGCCTGCCACGCGCGCCGGGCCGCGACATAGCCGAACCCGGTGGCGACGAGGGCGAGGCCGAGGTCGTCCCTCGTGCTCGCCTGGAGGGCGGTCGCCTCGCCGTTCATGACCCGCCACGCCCCACCACCGCGGCGCGCGTGAAACTCGGCCCCCGTCGCGGGGTTGACGATGGCGGCGGCCACGGGGCGCCAGGCACCGGAGCGAGCGGGGTCCCCCTCGACGGCAGCGACGGAGACGGCATACGCGGGTATGCCGTAGAGGTAGTTGACCGTCCCGTCGATGGGGTCGACGACCCACGTGATGCCGCTGCGCGCCGAGCCGCCGCCGCCCCCCTCCTCGCCGAGAAAGCCGTCGTCCGGCCGTTCCGCCGCCAGCCGTGAGCGGATGAGCTGCTCGGAGGCGCGGTCCATGACGGTCACGATGTCGACGGCGCTGCTCTTCGTCGCCGCGACGCCGACCCGGTCCGGCCGCTCCTCGACGATGAGCCGGCCCGCCGCTCGGGCGAGGTCGACGGCAAGCCGCTCGAGCGCGAGGTGGTCCTCGGGCATGTCAGTCACGTCCGCAGAGGGCCGGGCGGGCCGCGCGCAGGTTCGGACAGCATCCGGCGGCGCACGGCTCGGCGGTGGCGAGTGCGAGGTCGACGAGCTGGCGGACGAAGGCCGGGTGCCGCCCGACGGTCGGGACGCGGACGGCGTCGATGCCGACCGCTCGGGCCGTCGAGAGCGCCTCGGCGTCGAGGTCGTGGACGACCTCCATGTGGTCGGAGACGAAGCCGATCGGATGGAGGACGACGTCGGTGACGCCGTCGGCGGCGAGCTCGCCGAGCCGGACGTTGACATCCGGCTCCAGCCACGGCTGCTGTGGTGGCCCCGACCTGGAGCAGTAGGCGATCTCGCCGTCGAGATGCGCTCCCAGACGCTCACCGGCACCCGTGAGGACCCTGCGCGCGACGTCCGCGTGGTCGCGCGAGTAGGCCCAGCCCTCGCCGTCGCCCGGTCCCGAGGTCTCGTCCATCGTCACGGGGACCGAGTGTGTGACGAACACGACGCGCGGGGCGCGGCCGTTCGCGAGAATCGGGCGGACGGTCCCGACGAGGAGGTCTGTGGCCGCCTCGACGAAACCGGGACTCGTCGCATACGGGGCGACCTTGGTGATGCGCACGTCGACGCCGGTCTCCTCGACGGCGGCGGCGAGGTCCTCGCGGTACTGGCGGCACGAGGAGTACGACCGGTAGGCGCTCGTCACGACGACGGTGAGGTCCGTGACCCCGAGGTCTGCCGCCTCGTGGAGGGCGTCGGTGAGCCATGGCGCGGAGTTGCGGTTGCCCCAGAGGACGGGCCTGTCGTCCCCGCGACGGTCCAGCTCGGCGCGCAGGTCGGCGAGGAGGCGCCGGTTCTCGCCGTTGATCGGGCTGCGGCCGCCGCGGGCGACGTAGTGCTCGGCGACGACGGCGAGCCGTTCCTCCGGTATGCCGCGGCCGCCGACGACCCTGCGAAGGAACGGCATGACCTCGTCGGGCGCTTCGGGTCCCCCGAAGGACAGGAGCAGGATCGCGTTCACGGCGTCAAAGGTAGTGCCCGCGGCGTGTGACCTTGGTCCTGCCTCCCACAGGTGGCAGAGTCTCCGGCATGCGTGACCTGCGGCTCATCGGCGTCCATGAGGACGGCCAGCACCTCCTGCTGTCCGATGGCGAGGGTGAGCGCTACCGGGTGCCGCTGGACGACGCGCTCCGGGCAGCGACCCGCCGCGACCGCGCCCACCTGGGACAGCTCCAGATCGAGATGGAGGGCGGGCTGCGCCCTCGCGAGGTCCAGGCCCTCATCCGTAGCGGCCTCAGCGCCGAGGAGGTCGCCGAACGCTCGGGGTGGACGATCGAGAAGGTCCACCGGTACGAGGCCCCCGTCCTCGCCGAGCGTGAGCACGTCGCCGCGCTTGCTCGAGGGGTCCGTATGCGGTCTCGCGGCACCGCCGGCGGCCCGACCCTGGCCGCCCGGGCGGGGGCACGCCTGCGTGACCGCGGCGTCGACCCCACGCAGGCGGTGTGGGACGCCGCCCGCCGTGAGGACGGCCGATGGACGGTCAGCGTCCGGTTCCCCGCGGGCGGCCGCGAGCGTGTCGCCTCATGGGTCTACGACTCCGAGGGACAGGGCGTCCAGCCCAAGGACGACGAGGCACGCTGGCTCAGCGGGGACGACGACGACCAGACCGGTCCCATCCCGACCGGGGCCAGCGTGGCGCCCGGCGTCTACGACGTCGAGGCCGAGGGCGGCCTGGAAACGCCTCCACGGCCCCGCCGGACCCGGACCGACGAGCCGATCGACCTCACGGCCGCCCTCCGCGACGCGAGCATGCGCCACCGCCACCGTCCGCGCAGCCGGCACCAGCCGACCCTGCCCGTCGGCGACGAGCAGGCCGAGGGCGTTTCGCCCCCGGTGTCGGCGCCCGAGCCCGCCCAGGCACCGACACCCGACGACCGGCAGGCGACCGACGACCCGGTGCCGGGGACCGTCTCCGAGGAGGCACCAGCCGCCGATCCGGTGGTCGCCGCCCGACCGGCTCGGCGCACCCGACCGAGCGTGCCCAGCTGGGACGACGTCATGTTCGGGGCCAAGCCCCGCGAGTCCGCGGCCAGGTCCGGCGGCGAGGGGCCTACACCCCCGGAGTGACCGGCCCCCCCTCGAGCGGGAACGGTAGGACGTCCGCGGACAACGCCGTCGCCCGCGCCGACCGTGAGCTCATCCGCCGCATGAAGTGTCGTCGACAGAGCACCTCGTACTCGACCGTTCCCGACCCGTGGCCGGTGTCCCCGACGACGACCTGCTCACCCTCGACGACCATGACGCCGTCGACGACGCGGGCGTTGTGGGTGGCGCGACGCCCGCACCAACAGAGCGACTCCACCTGGAGGACCCTGACGTGGTCGGCAAGCTCGATCAGACGCCGGGACCCCGGGAACAGCTCGGTCCGGAAGTCCGCCGTGATCCCGAACGCGTACACGTCGACGTCCATCTCGTCGACGATGCGGGCGAGCTGCTCGACCTGCACCGGCGTATAGAACTGCGCCTCGTCGCAGACGAGGTAGTCGACGCGGCTGCCCCGGGTGGCTTCGGCGACGACGTACTCCCAGAAGTCGAGGTCATCGGTCACCTCGACGGCCGGGGTCGACAGGCCCAGACGTGACGAGAGGACGGACTCCCCCGCCCGGTCGAGCTTGGTGAAGATGATCCCGCGCTGACCGCGCACCGCGTGGTTGTGGTCCATCT
>JAJXUB010000100.1 GCA_021783215.1 Actinomycetes bacterium
GCAGGTCTAGATGGGATGTCACGATGTCAAGGGTGGGACGAGCAGAGTGGCCTCGTCCTCGGTGCCGACCGAAGGGTGGCCGGATGACTGCTCCGGAACCGGGCGCATGCTGCTCGTCGAGCCGGGATCCGTTTTGACCGTAGCGCGGCTCGACCGGAGGTAGACGTCCCACATTGGGACACCCGCCTAGACGCGTCCCCCGCGCTCGCCACGGGTGAGGACCTGGCGATCGTGGCGCCGGCCGACCCGATCCGCTTCGGCCCGCCACCCTCGAGCACTCCCGTCCCGCAAGCAAACCCGCATGGTGCGGCTCGGCAGCCGAACCGAGCAGACAGCCGGGTCCGGGGCGGGGCGGTACCTGTCGCTACGCGGTGATGCCGTATGCCTTGATCTTCCGGTACAGGCTGCTGCGTGACATGCCGACGTGCTGCGCGGCAGAGACCCGGTTCCCGTCATGCTCCTTCAGCGCGAGGATGATGACGTCCCGTTCGGCCATCTCGAGCGGCGTGAGGGACCTCCGCGACGCCGTATGGCAGTAGCCGGGAAGGTCCTGCTGCTGAATCTCCCCGACGGGGCGCGCCCGGAGTGCGTGGAGGAGGGCCTCGCGCAGCTGTGAGACGTTCCGCGGCCACGAGTAGCCGGCGATGACCCTCTCGGCCTCCGGCGAGAGCCGAACCCTCTTGGTCGGCGCGATCTCCTCGACGACGCGTGTCACGATGAGCCTGAGGTCCTCCGTGCGGTAGCGCAGTGGCGGGATCGTCACGGCCGCGGCGAAGTGCCCGAGCAGCGTGTGGAACGGCAGGTCGGAGTCGAGGCTCGAGTCGGACAGGGTGGCCGCGAACGAGGCCGGCGCGCTGGCCTCGGCGATGGCCGTGAAGAGCTGGTCGAGCCGTTCCACGCCCTCCGTCCCCGCCTGGTCGATGTTGCGCACGATGATCAGGGTCGGCTCGGGGTGGGACGCGACGAGGGCCTCGACATCCGCCGTGGTCCCGCCGTCGATCTGCGAGGCGTCCACGCTGATGCTGCGGCCACCGGGGTGGTCGGCATGGAACAGCTCGGCGACGAGTGTGAACTTCCCGGTCCCTGTCTCACCGACGACGACGGTGGGAACCCCTTCGCCCAGGGCCTGGCGGAGCTCGTCACAGGCCCGGACCCACGCGGGCGATGACCCGCCCGCAATGGGCGGGTGTCCGCGCCGGAGGTCCCCGATGAGCTGCCTGGTCTGGTCGGTGGCCACGGCAACCTGCGGGAGCAGCTGCTCGGTGAACGCCGCGCCGATGTACGGCACCTGGTGGGCCGAGGTGGTCCGGGCGCTCAGCACCTCCGCGATGACGACGAGCCCCGAGGTGTCGCTCCCGGTGACGATCCGCGTCCCTCGGACCTGAACCACCCGCCCCGACGCGAGGGTCATCGTGTCGCTGCCCCGGTCACGACGGCCCATGATGAAGGTCGCGTGCTGACGGATCGCCAGCTGTTCGCCGGGGTCGAAGAGCGCCTGCGCGGCGGCGTTGGCCATGAACACCGTATCGGCGAAGGCGAACACGGCCTGCTTCGTCGAGCGTGCGTCGCTACGCAGGTAGGTCTCGAACAGCGCCTGCTGCGCCTGGCTGCGGTCCATCAGCAGGTTGCGTCCGATGTCCTTGGCCGCCGACTTGACGAGGGTGTGCATCAGCGGGCTCCACGAGGGGGTGAGCGTGGAGACGACCAGCACCCCTTCGAGCCGTCCGGTGAGCGGGTCGATGATCGGGGCGCCGGTGCAGGCGAACGGTTGCAGCTGCTCGGTGTAGTGCTCCGGTCCGACGACCGACACGCTCTGTCCGGCTTCGAGCACCGTCCCCACGCCGTTGGTGCCCATCGTGCCCTCGGCATAGCTGAAGCCCGGTGCGAAGTTGACGCGGTCGAGCAGCCGGCCTACGGCCGGCGAGACGTCGACCCGGCGAAGGAGCCGAGCCCGGCCGTCCGTCAGGGCGATGGCCATGGTCATGTCGGCGGTGTCGGCGCCCAGCTGCTCAAGGACCGGGCGAGCACACCGCACGAGCCGTGACCCCGTGTCAATGTCATCCGTGAAGTCCGAGGTCGGGTGGCCGCTGTCCACGCCCGCGGCCAGGCTGCGCTGCCACGATGCCGCCAGGACATCCGGCACCCCGGCTGCGCCTTCGCGGCCGCTCTCGAGGAAGTCCGCGCGAGCGGCGGCGACCCGAAGGAACTGGTTCTGGCTGTCTGCCATCGTCTTCTCCTCGCGGCGCGGGCACCGGCGCCCCGTTGCGCCGTCAACATCCTCCTATGGTCACCCCTCGCGGGCCCGACGTCACCTCTCGAAACGTCCCAACTTGGCACATGGCACCTCCGTGAGACAGCCCCACTGTTGTGATCACCGTCACTGACGCCCGCACCGCCCTCAGGGGCCCGCGCACGACGTACCCACTGCAACCCAAGGAGTGGCATGGAAGCTCTCATCAACATCGACAACGGTGGAACCCTCACCGACATCTGCGTGTGGGACGGCGACGCGGTCACCTTCACCAAGACGCTGACGACGCCGCACGACCTCTCCGAGTGCCTCTTCGACGCCATCGAGAAGGCCTCCACCGCTCTGTACGGGGCCCCGGACACCGAGCGCCTGCTGCACTCGACGCAGCACATCCGGTACTCGACCACCCAGGGCACCAACGCGCTCGTCGAGCGCCGCGGCCCCTTGATCGGCGTGCTGACGACGATCGACACCCTTGACGACGCCATGCGGACCTCCGAGGCGGAGCAGTCGCTGTTCGCCAACCTCGTGGGGGAGCGGATCCTCCACGTCGACATGTCCCAGACCGAAGCCGACATGGACTTCGCGGTCGTGCAGCAGGTGAACAGGCTCACGACCCTCGGTGCCGCCCGCGTGGTCGTCGCTGGGAGGAGCCCCGAGGAGGAGGGCCGTCTGCGGCACATCCTGCTGCGGAGGTTCCCTCGCCACCTGCTCGGCTCCATCCCGCTCATCTACAGCTGGGAGCTGGCCGGGGACCGCGACGACCCGCGTCGCGTGTGGTCCTGTGTCCTCAACTCCTTCCTCCACCCCACGATGGAGCGCTTCCTGTACGCGTCCGAGCGACGGCTGAAGTCGTACAAGGTGGTCAACCCGCTGCTGGTCTACCGCAACGACGGCGCGTCCTCACGCGTGGCCAAGTCCGTTGCCCTGAAGACATACTCCTCCGGCCCGCGCGGAGGGCTGGAGGGAACGGCCGCCCTCGCGCGGATCTACGGGCTGGAGCACACCCTCATGATGGATGTCGGCGGCACGACGACGGACGTCGGCGTCGTCATCGGCGACCAGGTCTCCGCCAGCCCCCGAGGCACCATCAAGGGGGTTGCGGTGTCGTACCCGATGAGCAACGTCCACTCGAAGGGGGTCGGCGGGTCGTCCGTCATCTCGGTCATCGACGGCGCCATCGCCGTCGGTCCGCAGTCGGTCGGTGCGACCCCTGGGCCGGCCTGCTTCGGCTTCGGTGGCAAGCAGGCGACGATCACCGACGTCAACCTCCTCCTCGGCGTCCTGGACGCCGAGACCTACCTCGACGGCGCGTTCCGGCTCGACCCGGAGCGGTCCCGGGCGGTCATCACCGAGACCGTCGCCAACCCGCTCGGAGTCAGCCTCGAGGAGGCCCTCGTCCGGATGGAGCAGGCCTACTTCGCGGCGCTCTCGACGGCCTTGTCGGGCCTCGTCGAGTCGAACACGACGCTCGCTGCCTTCGGGGGAGCCGGGCCGATGAGTGCCGCCGGCGCCGCCCGACCGGCGGGTGTGGGGCGGGTGCTCATCCCCCGCACGGCCGCCGTCTTCTCGGCGCTCGGCATCGCCTTCTCCGACATCGGGAAGACCTACGAGGTCAGCGTCCCCGATCCGACGACCGCCTCCACGCTGGCGACCTCCACGGAGCTGCTCGTCCGCGCCGAGAGAGACATGTTCCAGGAGGGCTATCCGTTGGACGCCTGCACCACCGACTGGCGCCTCAGTGCGGAGGAGCCGGACGGTTCCCTGCTCCGCACGACGGCATACCACCTGGGGGACGCCGTGGACCTTCCCGGTCAGCACGTGTCACTCCAGCTCACGGTGACCGCTGCGCTGCCACACCCGCAGCTGACCGTCGACGCCGCGGTTGAGACCACGCCGGCCCCGGTCAGCGGGACCCGGGCGGTCCGCTCGTCCGCGGACCGCGTGGACCACGTCCCCGTGCATGTCCTGGACGACCTGGGCCCGGGTCACGCCGGAGCGGGCCCGGCCATCATCGAGGGCCCCTTCTTCACGGCTCGCGTCCTTGACGGCTGGACCTTCCGGGTCACCTCGGCCGGCGACCTTCTCCTCGACGACACCCTCTGACCACTCTCCCCCGAAAGGAGGGCTCCCATGCGAGTCCCCATGACCGAGTACCTCGTCATCGACCTGGACACCGATCGGTGGGTATGCCGCGTCTGTGCCCAGGACATGGGCAGCGCCCACGAGACCTACAAGAAGGGCACGCTCGTCTACGACCGCGATCCGCGGGAGATCCACCAGCCGATCATCGACCCGGACCGATACGAGTACACCTTCTCGCCGGACCCGACCTACTGCCGGATCCTCGAGTACTACTGCCCGGGCTGTGGCACCCAGATCGAGTGCGAGTACCTACCACCGGGCCACCCCCCGACGGTGGACATGCTCATCGACGTCGAGGCCCTGCGTGCCCAGTGGGAGCGCTGGGGCGTGGACGCCGAGCAGGCCCACGTGTACGGGCCCGGACCGGATGCCCAGAAGTACACAGCCGAGCTCAAGGCCGCGGGAAGGGTCCGCTGATGGCCGCCCGCCACTCCGACCACCAGGGAGACAACTCATGAAGCGCATCTCCGTCGACATCGGCGGCACGTTCACCGACTGCTTCTTGGTCTGGGACGACCAGTACATCGAGGCCAAGGCCCTCACGACGCACCACAACCTCGCCCTCGGGTTCAACGACGCCCTCGACCTCGCCTGCAAGCGTGCCGACCTGGACCGTGGCTCCGTCCTCAGCGAGGTCGACTCCGTCCGCTACGCCACCACCTTGGGGACCAACGCGCTCATCGAGCGCAAGGGCCCCAAGGTCGCGGCCATCGTCACCCACGGGTTCGAGGACATGATCCCGCTCTCCCGTGGCCGCGGCTACGGGGAGGGCCTGGACTCCACCATGCAGCAGAACCTGCCCGCTGCGGAACGGCCCGAGCCGCTCGTGCCGCGCCGGCTGATCCGCTCCGTCAAGGAGCGGATCAGCTCGGCGGGCGAGGTCGTCGTCCGACTGGACCCATCCGACGTCCGCAACGTCGTCCGCGAGCTCGTCAACGAAGGGGCCGAGGCCATCGTCGTCTCGCTCGTCAACGCCACCGAGAACCCCCAGCACGAGCTGGCGATCCAGGAGATCATCCTCGACGAGTTCCCCCCGCACGAGCTCGGTGCCATCCCCGTCCTGCTCGGGCACCAGGTCTCCGGTCGCAAGGGCGAGTACGTGCGGGCGACGTCGACGATCGTCGACGCCTTCCTCCACGAGATCATGTTCCACGCGCTGTCGCAGCTGTCGAACAACCTGCGCGACTTCGGTTACGACAAGCCGATGCTCGTCATCCACAACTCCGGCGGCATGGCGCAGATGAACTCGACGGATGCGCTGCAGACCATCCACTCCGGCCCCATCGCGGGCGTCGGCGCGGCCGAGCACCTGTCGACCGAGACCGGACTGGGCCACGTCATCTCCACCGACATGGGCGGGACGTCCTTCGACATCGGCCTCGTCCCGGAGGGCGGCGTCAAGCACTACGACTTCATGCCGACGATCGACCGCTGGCTCGTGTCCGTGCCCATGGTGCACCTGGACACTCTCGGCGCGGGCGGAGGCTCGATCGCGACGTACGACCGCATCCACCACGCGATCAAGATCGGGCCGCAGTCGGCCGGCTCCAATCCCGGACCGGCCTGCTACGACCGCGGTGGCCTCAAGCCGACCGTGACGGATGCCGACCTCCTCCTGGGGTACCTCGAGAAGGACAACTACGCCAACGGCTACATCACGCTGAACCCGAAGCGCTCGCGGTTCGCCATCGAGGAGACCCTCTGCGACGAGCTCGACCAGGACGTCCTCACGGTCGCGAGGTCGATCAAGGACGGCGTCGACGAGCAGATGGCCATCGGCATCGGGAAGGAGCTGCGGGTGCGCGGATACCTTCCCGAGGACTTCACGATGCTGGCCTACGGTGGCAACGGACCCCTGCACGCCTGCGGCATCGCCCGGCACGCCGGCATCAGGCGGGTCCTCGCGCCCCCGTTCTCCTCGGTCTTCTCCGCGTGCGGCGCCGGGAACATGAAGCAGCTGCACTTCCACGAGCGGGGGGTGCACGTGACGATGTACAACCCGACGACCCGGGCCCTGTTCGACCGGTACGACGAGTTCAACACGGTGGTCGAGGACCTCGAGGCGCTCGGTCGCGAGGACCTCATCCGCCAGGGCTTTGCCGCCGAGGATGTGCGCTACCGCCTCGAGCTCGACATGCGCTATGGAAACCAGCTGCTGACCCAGGCCGTGGCACTCGAGGACATCACCCGGATGACCGGCGTCGGCGACGTCCTCGGCATGATCCGGACCTTCGGTGACGTCTACAGCCACCGGTTCGGCGCCGCCAGCGCCGCCCCCGAGGCCGGGATCCGGTGCAACACCGTCCGGGTGGCGTCCTACGTGGACGGCGACGTCGTCAACTTCGACCCGCTCGACGCCGACCGTGCCCGGTCGGTGCCCCCGGAGTCGTCCCGTCGAGCGGTGCACTTCATCGGTTTCGACGAGCCGCTCGACACCCCGGTCTACGACCAGAGCGCCCTCGCCCCCGACGCCGTCATCGCTGGTCCGGCCATCGTCACCACCGAGAACACCACCTACCTCGTCGAGCCCGGCTGGCGACTGGAGCCGACGCCGCAAGGCGCGGTCTGGTTCCTCCAGGACTGACGACGATCCCCCACAGAGCAAAGGACACTGACATGACCATCATGGACGACAGGCCGTCGACGCTGACCGTGCAGGAACAGGAGTGGGTCGACGCCTTCATGGACGAGACCACCCTGTTCCTCGGGCCCGACCCCGCCATCATGCGCGACCACAGCATCGCGGCCCGCTCGAACCACGAGGAGCGCGCGCTGACGGCCGGGGTTGACCGGCTACAGGTCGAGCGCATCCGCAAGCGCATCGCCGGAGCCGTCGACGAGGGCTA
>JAJXUB010000016.1 GCA_021783215.1 Actinomycetes bacterium
CCACCCCGGTCCCGTGGACCCGCCACAGCACGCAGCCGGTCCACCGCGACCTGGCGTGCGGCGGTCCCGTGCACGCCGGAGGACCATGCACAATGAGTGACGGCACCCACCCAAGGTCGAAGAAGGTCCCATGAGCGACAGTGACGTTAAGCCCGGCCTCGAAGGCGTCGTGGCCTTCGAGACGACGATCGCGGAGCCGGACCGGGAGGGTGGCGCCCTCCGGTACCGCGGCGTCGACATCCGCGAGCTCGTCGGCAAGGTCAGCTACGGCCAGGTCTGGGGCCTCTTGGTGGACAACGAGTTCGAGCCCGGCCTGCCGCCGGCCGAACCGTTCCCCCTTGCGGTGCACTCCGGCGACATCCGGGTCGACGTCCAGTCTGCGGTGGCCCAGCTCGCCCCCCTGTGGGGGCTCAAGCCGCTCCTCGACATCGACCACGCCGAGGCGCGGGACAACCTCGCCCGGGCCGCCGTCACGGCCCTGTCCTTCATCGGCCAGTCCGCCCACGGCCAGGGGACACCGCTTGTCCCCCAGTCCCGCGTCGACGAGGGGCGGACCATCGTCGAACGGTTCATGATCCGGTGGCGGGGGGAGCCGGACCCGACGCATATCGAGGCCATCGACGCCTACTTCACGTCGGCCGCCGAGCACGGGATGAACGCCTCGACGTTCACCGCCCGGGTCATCGCCTCGACGGGCGCCGACGTCGCCGCGTGCCTCTCCGGCGCGATCGGCGCCCTGTCGGGCCCGCTTCACGGCGGTGCCCCGTCGAGGGCGCGGCACATGATCGAGAGCGTCGAACGCACCGGTGACGCCCGGGCGTACGTCCGCGGTGTCCTCGACCGGGGCGAGCGGCTCATGGGCTTCGGGCACCGGGTCTACCGGGCCTACGACCCGCGGGCCACCGTCCTGCGCGACACGTGCGAGCGGCTTCACGCGCCGAAGTACGACGTCGCCCTCGAGGTCGAGCAGGCCGCGCTCGCCGAGCTGAGGGACCGCTCCCCCAACCGGGTCATCGAGACGAACGTCGACTACTGGGCGGCCGTCCTGCTCGACTTCGCCGACGTGCCGGCGAGCATGATGACGCCCCTGTTCATCGCCGCCAGGACCGCGGGCTGGTCGGCCCACATCCTCGAGCAGAAGGAGACCGGGCGCCTCATCCGGCCGTCGGCGAAGTATGTCGGCGAGGGTCCGCGGCCGGTGTCGGCCGTGCGGGGGTGGGACCGGATCGCCCGGCCCTGAGCCCTGGCGATGCCCCGCTCCGGATCCGTCCCGGGTGGCGGACCTCACCGCGTATGCCGTCCCCTCGTGCGGGAGACTTGGCCCCATGACCGAGACGCCTGCCGCCGTGACCATTCCCGCCGAGCTTCTCCCTCAGGACGGCCGCTTCGGCTGCGGTCCGAGCAAGGTCCGCCCCGAGCAGCTCGACTACCTGGCCTCCATCGGTCGCACGGTCCTCGGGACGAGCCACCGGCAGGCGCCGGTCCGGGACCTCGTCGGTGCTGTCCGGGACGGCCTGGCCCAGCTCTTCTCGCTTCCCGACGGCTACGAGATCGTCCTCGGCAACGGCGGCTCGACGGCGTTCTGGGATATCGCCGCATTCGGCCTCGTCCGTGACCGCGCGCAGCACCTGGCCTTCGGCGAGTTCTCGAACAAGTTCGCGAGCGTGACCCGCAAGGCCCCGTTCCTCGGTGAGCCGACGGTCATCACGAGCGAGCCGGGCAGCCACCCCGAGCCCCACGCGGAGAAGGGCGTCGACGTCTACGCCTGGGCCCACAACGAGACGTCGACCGGCGTCATGGCGCCGGTCACGCGGGTGGCGGGCGCCGACGCGGACGCCCTCCTTCTCATCGACGCGACGTCGGCTGCCGGGGGGGTGGACGTCGACCTGCACGAGGTCGACGTCTACTACTTCGCGCCGCAGAAGTGCTTCGCCTCCGACGGTGGCCTGTGGGCGGCGGCGTTCTCGCCGGCCGCGCTCGCCAGGGTCGACGAGATCGCGGCGTCGGGCCGGTGGGTGCCTGACTTCTTCAGCCTCCCGACGGCGATCGACAACAGCCGCAAGAACCAGACGTACAACACCCCAGCCGTCACGACGCTCGCGCTCTTCGCCAAGCAGGTCGAGTGGCTCAACGCCCAGGGCGGACTCCCGTGGGCCAGCGCCCGGACCGCGGACAGCAGCGGCCGGCTCTACTCATGGGCGGAGCAGAGCACGTATGCGAGGCCCTACGTCACCGACCCCGCGCACCGTAGCCAGGTCGTCGTCACCATCGACTTCACCGATGAGATCGACGCGGCCGCCGTCGCCAAGACGTTGCGTGCCAACGGCGTCGTCGACGTCGAGCCCTACCGCAAGCTCGGACGCAACCAGCTGCGCGTCGGTGTCTTCCCGTCGGTCGAGCCGGACGACGTCAGCGCGCTCATCGCGTGCATCGAGCACGTCGTCGCCTCAACGAGCTAGCGCACCGACGACGACGATCGCGACAAGGATCGCCAGGACCCCCAGGGTCGCCCACCGCCGCGTCCTCGGCGTCACCGGGTCACCTCCGCCATGACCTCGGCGTCGGCCTGCGCCTCCGGCTCGTCGGCGGCGTTCGGCTGGGTCGTGATGGCGAGGCCGAACCGGTGGTGGTCGTGGGAGAACGTCACGCGGATATTCTCGTGGCGAACGAGCCACACGGCGACCACCAGCAGGGTCACGCCGACGGCGATGGCACCGACCGCGATGGTCCACCGGGGGCCCCACGCGTCGCCGATCCATCCGATCAAGGGTGCGCCCAGCGGGGTCCCGCCCATGAAGATCATCATGTAGAGGGACATGACACGGCCGCGGAACTGGGGGTCGACACGGGTCTGCACCATCGTGTTGGCGGTCGTCATGGCCGTCAGCGCGGTCAGGCCGATCGGGACGAGCAGAACCGCGAAGGTCACATACGAGGGGGCGAGGGAGGCGGCCGCCGCCGCGACGGCGAACCCCGCGAGCGAGACGAGGAGCATACGCAGGCGTGGCCGCTGCCGGCGGGCGGTGAGAAGCGCCGCGGACAGGGAGCCGATGGCCATGATCGACCCGAGGATGCCGTACTCCCCCGGCCCCCTCCCGAAGACCTTCGTGGCCATCAGCGCGTTCGTGATCTGGAAGTTCATGCCGAAGGTCCCGAGAACGAAGACGAGGAGCATGACGAGCTTGAGGTCGGAGCGGCCCCGGACGTAGCGGAAGCCTTCGCGGACGAGGCCGGAGCCGCGGGCGCGGCGGACGTGCCGAAGCTGGCTACGGTCCAGAGCGGCCAGCGCGCCGAGGACGGCGAGGAACGAGGCGGCGTTGATGAGGAACACCGGCCCGGTGCCGACCCAGGCGATGAGCAGCCCGGCGAGACCCGGGCCGACGAGGCGGCCACCGTTGAACGACGCCGAGTTGAGGGCGACGGCGTTGGCGAGCGACTCGGGCGGGACGAGCTCTGAGACGAAGACCTGACGCGCCGGGTTGTCGACGGCCGTCGTCAGGCCGAGAGCGAAGGCCAGGACGTAGACCTCCCACAGCTGCGCGTGCCCGGTGACGACGAGAAGGCCGAGGATGAGGCTGTTGAGCCCGAGGAGGCTCTGGGTGACCATGAGCGTCCGCCGCATGTCGAACCGGTCGACGAAGGCGCCCGCGAGAGGAGCGATGAGGAACGGCGCGAACTGGAGCCCGGTGACCGTCCCCAGGGCCGTCGACGAGTGGTTCGTCAGAACGGTGAGGACGAGCCAGTCCTGGGCTACGCGACCCATCCACGTGCCGACGTTCGACGCGAAGGCGCCGCCGAACCACAGCCGGTAGTTCGGGACGCTGAGGGAGGCGAAGGTCGGGCTCACTCGGCCGCCACCCGTCGCAAGATCCGCTCGGCGGCGGCCAGCGTCTCGAGCTCCTCCGGGCTCAGGCGAGCTAGGCGCGCCCCCATCCACTCGTTGCGCTCGCGCCGCCCGTCGCGAAGGACGCGTCGGCCCTGCGGGGTCAGGGTGAGGATCGCGCACCGGCGGTCGGCCGGATCCGTCTCGCGCCGGACCCAGCCCCGCTCCACGAGAGCAGAGGTCGTCCGCGTCATCGACGGGGCGCTGACCCGTTCGCTGGCGGCGAGGTCGCTCGCCGTCCGCGGACCGTTGTCGAGCCGGGCGAGGACCGAGTAGTGATGAGGCGGAACGGCGCTGGTCCCCTCGACCTTGACCCGTCGAGCGATTCGCCCGATGGCAAGGCGCAGGTCGACCGCGAGCTGCGCGACCTCGGTGCGGTTCATCGTCCTCATGGTTACCTCAACTAATTAGCATACGTAACCATTCCGCGCTGTGTCTAGAGGGAGCGACGCTGGCAACCACGGCCCTCCGCGACGGCCCGGGTCCTCTCTCCGGGCGCCACGGGGCCGTTAGGCTGGGGTCGTGATCCGCCCCAACGGACCTGCCGTCCCGCCGCTTGCGGCTACCCAGCCGTTGCCGGTCTCGACGGCGCGGGTCGTCCTGGTCGGAGTCGCCGTCTGGCTCGTCGCGCTCGTGGTCACCCTCGTGGTGCCGGCGCTGCATACGGGTGGGCGCTCGTGGTGGCCGGCGACGTGCATCTCGGGGGCCGCCCTCGGGCTGCTCGGTCACACCTACCTCCGGCGCACAGTGGGCGGCGCCGGCGAGCAGGAGTGAGCGCTGCGGCTACGCCTCGCTCGGCACCTGGAGGTCAAGGACGTAGTCGTCGAGGATCGGCGGCGGGATCTCCTCCGGTTCGGCGGCCGTGACGTCGGTCTCGCTGTGCGCGCCGCAGCCGTGGTCGAGGCTGACGACGCAGCCGTCGTCCGGGGACCACTCGTTCGCGCACACCCCGAAGGCTTGGCGCAGGGCGCCGGCCATGGGGAGGAAGTAGCCGCACGTCGAACACGGCTGCTGGGCCTTGGCGGCGTCCCGGGTCCCGTGCTTGCCCGTGTGCCAGCGTGTCGCCGCGGCCTCGCGACCCTCGGCGGACAGGACGCGCGTCCGGCCGAGGCCGAGCTCCCAGAAGGCGGTCTCGTCGACATCCTCCTCACCGGTCGCCTCGAAGCCGGCCTCGAGGAAGGGGTCGTCCGGGACGTAGGGGAGGACGTCGCCGGGACCGAGGTCGCCGGGGGCGATGCGGTCGGCATACGGCAGCCAGGGCGGGGCGAGGAGGGCGCCGTCCGCGGGGACGAGGTTGGTCTCGCTGACCGTTGCCGAGTGGGCCCGGGGCGGTCGCGCGACGACGACTGACCAGCGCCACCCCGGGTAGGCCGGCGACGCGCAGGCAAAGTAGTGGGTGCCGAGGCGGTCCTCGAGCATCTCGAAGGCGACGTGCTCCCCGACGGCGCCGGGCTCGGCCACCTCGGCGACCACGCGCCGGGCCAGGGCGACGGTTGTCGCGTCGGCGAGGACCTTGTCGATCACGGGCATGCTCAGATCTCGAGGTCGTCGGCGACGGCGCGCAGGACCTGCGCGACCTTGTTGCCGTGCTGCTTGTCGGGGTAGTGCCCGCGGCGCAGCGAGTTCGACACGTCGTCGAGGAGCTTGATGACGTCCTCGACGATGACGACCATCTCCTCGGTCGGCTTACGGTCGCGGACCTTGCGGTTGACGGCGACGCTGGGCGCCGGGTCGAGGACGTGGACACCCATGGCCTGGGAGCCGCGCCGGCCCTCGACGACACCGAACTCGATCCGGGTGCCGCCCTTGAGGGTCGTCACACCGTCGGGAAGGGCGCTCGCGGGGACGAAGACGTCCCCCTCGCCGCCCTCGTCGACGGAGACGAAGCCGAAGCCCTTTGTCGCGTCGTAGAACTTGATTCTGCCCGTGGGCACGTCGGCCACCTCTTGCTGCGCGTCGGAGCGGGTGTGCATGGGCACGCTCGCCGCCCCAGGCTAACGAATCCCGGACGGTCCCGCGCCCGGGATCACCCCAGCCTGCGGATTTCCACCTCGGATGGGTTCCCGCGGTCGGCGCCGAGACGGACAAGGGAATGGTTCACCTCGCACGGCACGTGTGCCCTTGCGGGGTGAACCATTCCCGCCTGAGGCGGAAACCCGGAGGTCCGGGGTCGGTGGGGTCTGGCAGTCTGGGCCGGTGAGCGAGGAGGTCGGGACCGGGCATACGAGCATGCGGGCGTTCTGGGCCGACCTTCCACGGGAGGGGCGCTGGGTCCTCGCGACGACCGCGGTCCAGACCCTCGGCCGCGGGCTGACCCTCCCGTTCACGATCATCTACCTCCACGAGGTCCGGGGCATCGACCTTGACGTCGCCGGCATCCTCATGGCGTGGATCGCCCTCGTGGCCTTCCTCGTCACGACGCCCGCCGGCGCGGCAACCGACCGGTTCGGCGCTCGCGCCGTCTCCCTCTTCGGGGCCGTGACCAACCTCGTCGGCGTCGTCGTCCTCGCCCTCGCGACGACGGTCCCGGTCATCCTCGTTGCGACGACCCTCATGGGCGTCTCCGGCGTCAGCTGGCCGGCCTTCAACTCGCTCATCGCGGCCATCGTCAAGGGGCCTGCTCGGCAGACGTTCTTCGGGATCAACTTCTCCCTCGTCAACCTCGGCATCGGTGTCGGCGGGCTCGTCGCCGGTGCCTTCGTCGACGTCCACCGCCCAGGGACCTTCATCGCGATCTACCTCCTCGACGCCTCCTCCATGCTCGTCCCCATCAGCCTGCTCCTCGGCCCGCTCCGCCACGTCCATGGCCGGGCCGAACGTCCCGAGAACGACGACAACCCGACGTCCTACTGGGGCATCGTCCGGCAGCCGGCCTTTGCGTGGCTCCTCGTCCTCATCGTCGTCTCCAACGTCATCGGCTACGGCCAGATGGAGGCCGGCATGCCGGCCTTCGCCCGCCAGGCATCGCACGTGAGCACGCGGGTCATCGGGTGGGCGTTCGCGGTGAACTGCGCCATCATCGTCCTCGCCCAGTTCACCGTCCTGAAACGGATCAGCGGACGCCGCCGGACCCGCGTGCTCGTCGCCATGGGCGCCGTGTGGGCGCTCGCGTGGCTCCTCATCGGCTCGACCGGCCTCCTTCCGGGTGGCCTCTACGCGGCGGCCGGCGTCATCGGCTTCCACCTCGTCTTCGGCTTCGGCGAGACCCTTCTCCAGCCGTCGATTCCCGCGATGACCAACGACATGGCACCGGACCACCTCCGCGGGCGCTACAACGCTCTGGCCTCTGCCGGGTTCCAGTCGGGCGGCGTCATCGGTCCGGTCGTCGCCGGGTTCCTCCTCGGGCACCGCCTCACCGGCCTCTACATCGGGCTCCTCGTCGCCGGATGCGTCGCCGTCGCCCTCATCGCCCTCGGGCTGGAACAGCGTGTGTCCCCCGCGGTCAACGGGGTCATCCCAGGCTAATCCCCCAGCGGGCGGTCCATCGCCCGCCCGGCTCGAGGGTCAACAGGTCCACGCCGGAGTTGAGCGCGTCCGGGGGGCACGTCGTCGGCTCGACGGCGATCCCGTGCTGCCCCTCGGCCGCCGCCTTGCCCGTGAACACCTGCACCCACCGGTATGCCGGTTCGCCCCACACGGTCACCCGGGGCAGGTCGGCGAGCCCGTCGACGAGGACACCCCAACGTCCGTCGACAACGGTGAGGTCCCCGTAGGCCGTGTCCAGCACGGCGTCCCCGATGGCTCGCCCGTCCCGGAAGTCCACGGCCGTCCCCGCCACGGGCTCGACGCCTGTGGGGAGCAGCCGCTCGCCGACCGTGACGAACGACGTTCCCGGGATGGTCAGGTGAAGATCGGCGACCGGCGTGTCGCCGATGGACACATACGGGTGGAACCCCAGCCCGAACGGCGCCGCGGTTGCACCGGGGTTCGTGACGACGGGAGTGACGACGAGGCCGTCGCCGGTCAGGGCATACGTGACGCTGAGGTCGAGCGGCCACTCCCATCCGGGCTGGGGGTGCAGCTCGCACGCCACCGTGACGGAGCTCTCGCAGCGGTCAACGACGCGCCACGGCAACCACCGGACAAGCCCGTGAGTGGCGTTGCCGAGCCTGGGCTCGGTGAGGGCCAGCTGGCGCCGCGTCCCGGCATGGACGTAGGCACCGTCCCTGACCCGGTTGGGCCACGGGAAGAGGACCTGGCCGCGGCCGGCCAGGCACATCTCGCCCGCGGCGTACCCCGCGAGGACGTGCGCGCCGACACGAGTCCAGGAGCGCAGGCCGCCGCCGACCTCGACGACGGTCACGACGTCGTCACCGTGCCGGAGCGACCACTGCTCGCCCGAGGCGGGTCGGGTCGTCGTCATCGGCCGACGGTCAGGCGGGCGAGGTCACGCGCAGGACGACGACCTTGCTGTCCGCCTTCGTCGCGAGGACGAAGACCTCGCTGCCGACGGTCGGCGGCCGGGAGACGTTGGCCCGCGTCTGGGCCGTGATCGTGTAGGTCGAGGTGTAGCCGTCGCGCGACGCGACGGTGATGGAGCCGGACGACGACGCGGTCACCTGGCCACGCTGGAGGAGATACTCCGTCGGGGTGCCCCCGGACCCCTCGGTGAACGTGCCGTGAAGGATCCGGCCGGTTCCGAAGCCCAGCGCCCCATCACCGAGGGAGCCTCGCCCGGTACGGCCGTACCCCTGGCTGCCCGGGTTGGCGTGGCCATACCCCCACCCGTTGCCGTTCTGCTCCTGCCAGCCCGAACCGCCTCGAGGGAATGCTCCGGCACCTCGGTCGCGCCCGCCGATCGCGAAGACGGCCCCGGCGACGAGGAAGACGACGGCGAGGGTCGACAGCGCGAGGACGACGACGGTGGCGACCCGTCCGCCTCTGGTCGCCGTGGCCCGGCCCCAGGCGGATCCCAGGCCGTGCGGGTGCTGGGCGAAGGCGGGCGCCGGCGGTGCGACGGGCGGGTACACCGGCGCCGGTGGCGCGACGGGCGGGTTGACCGGCGCCGTCGGAAGCGCCGTGGGCTCCGTCACCGCTGGGGTGGCAGGAGGCTCCGGTGCAGACGGCCCCGACGCGATCGGCTCGGTGGGAGGGGTGGTCATGCGGCGTGGTCCTCTCGTGATGACAGCGACTCCATGATCCCCGGCCTCCCTGTGGCCAACCTATGCGGCGAACCGCGCAGACACGGGCACGGGCCTGCGGGCCGGTCGCTGCGCGCCCACCCGCGCGCCCGGGGCGCGGGTCACGGGGTGGGGGCCAGGGCCGTGACGACCGCCGACGGGGACGGCCGGTTCAGCTCGGCCGAGAGCCAACGGCTCGTCGCGACAAGGGCGTCGAGGTCGACCCCGGTCGCGACCCCCGCCCCCTCGAGCGCCCAGACGAGGTCCTCGGTCGCGAGATTGCCCGTCGCACTCCCGGCATACGGGCATCCCCCGAGGCCACCCGCCGACGCGTCGACGACCGTGACCCCCCGCCGAAGGGCGGCCATCGTGTTGGCGAGGGCCTGCCCGTACGTGTCGTGGAAGTGGACGGCCACGCGCTCGACCCCGAGGCCGCGTCCCTCCAGGGCGTCGAGGAGCGCGACGACGTGCCCCGTCGTGGCCACGCCGATCGTGTCGCCGAGGGAGAGCTCGTCGCACCCGAGGTCCATGAGGGCGGCGCACGCGTCGGCGGCCTGCTCGACCCGCACGGGGCCCTCCCACGGGTCGCCGAAACACATCGACACGTATGCCCGGACCCACAGCCCGAGATCGCGGGCCCGCGCGACGACCGGGCGGAACATCGCGACGGACTCGGCGACGGAACGGCCGAGGTTG
This sequence comes from Actinomycetes bacterium, assembly GCA_021783215.1. Taxonomy (GTDB): domain Bacteria; phylum Actinomycetota; class Actinomycetes; order Actinomycetales; family Dermatophilaceae; genus JAJXUB01. The sequence goes on from JAJXUB010000016.1 coordinate 9,700, forward strand.
CGCTGGGCGAACGTCTCGGTCGCCGACCCGAAGATCGCGATGGCGCCGACCCCCGCCGCGACGGCGCGGTCGAGGCCACGCTCGTTCGGCACGAGGACGGGACGGTCACGGCCCGTCCCACTCGGTCCGAGGAGGGCGAGGACCTCGGCCGCATCGGCAAGCTGCGGCACCCATCGCGGGCTGACGAACGACGTCGTCTCGATCGTGCCAAGGCCCGCGGCAGCCAGGCGCCGGATGAGCTCGGCCTTGGTCGCCGCCGGCACGACGGTCGGCTCGTTCTGCAGGCCGTCCCGCGGGCCGACCTCGTAGATCCTCACCCGCTCGGGGAGGTCCTTCGCACGCACGACATCGGGGCCAGGCATCCTCACGCGACGATCGTCGCATGAGCCTGCCCGCGCCGTCACGCGAGCGTGGTTTGATGAACGGGGCTTCGAGACCCGGGGAGGCGTCATGAGCGGCGACGAGGGCCACACCGACCCGACGGGCCGGCCTGTCCCGGCGCCATCGACGCCGGACCCCGTGCCACAGGCATACGGGCGGCTTCCGCCTCCACCGCAGGTCCAGCCGGGTCAGCCCACCAACCCCTATGCCACGCCCGCACCAGGAGCCGCCACGCCGCCTACGACCGGACCCGGCTCTGCCTACGCACACCCGTACGGACAGGTCTCCCCCGGGATGCAGCCACCTCCGGGCTACCTGCGGGCCGCTGCGCCCCGGACCAACGTGAGCGCCGTCGTCCTGCTCGTCGTCTCGATCATCACGGCCCTGACGTGCCTCCTGCTGCCCGGCATCGGAGCGATCTTCGCCATCGTCGCCCTCTCGAAGAACGCCGATGACCCGGCCGGTTCGCGGCGGATCGCCCGGTGGGGCTGGGTTGCGTGGGCCGTCGCCGTGGCCGTCGTCATCGTCGGCGTCGTCGTGCTCCTCTCGGCGCTCCCCTCGATCGTCGACAGCGGCCACGCCCCCACGCCCTTCCCGAGCTGACCGTCCGCGAGACACACGGGCGACCATCAGGAAACATTCAGGACAAGCACACAGAATGGCCACGTGACGATCGATCCGACCCCCGAGGCCACCCTTCTCGTCGTCGAGGACGAACCGAACATCCGCGAGCTCCTCGCGACGTCCCTGCGCTTCGCCGGCTTCGCCGTGCACACGGCGGGCACGGGCGCCGATGCCATCGCGACGGCGACGAAGGTCGACCCCGACCTCTGCGTCCTCGACGTCATGCTCCCGGACATGGACGGGTTCGCCGTGACCCGCCGGCTGCGCGAGTCCGGGCGGCAGGTGCCCATCGTCTTCGTCACCGCCCGCGACTCCGTCGATGACAAGGTCAAGGGCCTCACCGTCGGCGGGGACGACTACGTGACGAAGCCGTTCTCCCTCGAGGAGGTCGTCGCGCGGATACGTGCCGTCCTTCGGCGCAGCCGCGGCGAGGCGACCGGCAGCGCCGCCCTGACCTTCCACGACCTGACCCTCGACGAGGACAGCCACGAGGTGACCCGCGCAGGCCAGGTCATCGAGACGAGCCCGACGGAGTTCAAGCTGCTCCGCTACCTCATGCTCAACCCCAACAGGGTCCTGTCCAAGGCCCAGATCCTCGACCACGTCTGGGACTACGACTTCCGCGGGGAGTCGGGGATCGTCGAGTCCTACATCTCCTACCTGCGCCGCAAGGTCGACCTCGAGGGGCTCCCGCCGCTCATCCACACCAAGCGCGGCGTCGGGTACGTCCTGCGTCGTCCCCCCGCGAGCTGACCATGCCCCACCCCGCGTCGGCCACGGGCGTGACGGGGCGGATCGGCCGACGGCTGGCACGGCTGCCGCTTCGGACGCGGCTCATCGCCGTCGTCACCTCGCTCGTCGCGGTCGCCATCACCCTTGTCACGGCGGCGACGGCCTACCTGGTCAACCAGGACCTCATGGGCCGCCTTGACCAGGAGCTGAAGGACGCCGCCGTCCCCGTCGCGACGGAGGTGCTCTCGATGGGCTCCGACGACCAGCTCCCCACGGCATACGCCGTCGTCCTCATGCCGACCGGGGGGACCCCGGTGCAACGGACGCACCCGACCGGCGTCAGGGCGCGGCCGGCGATCCCGCCGCTCAGCGCGACCGACCCCCGCGTCGTCACGAAGAGGCCGTTCACCGTCCAGTCCGATATCGGCGACTACCAGTGGCGCGTCGTCGCCGGCCTCCTGCCCGACAACCGCGGGACGTACGCCGTCGCCGCTCCGCTCGAGCCGGCTCAGCAGACGGTCCACAAGCTCGTCCTCTTCTCCGTCCTCGTCGGGCTGCTCTCGATCGTCGCCTGCGGGGCGATCGGCTGGTATGCCGTCCGCCGCGTCTTCCGCCCGCTGGGCCAGATCGAGGACACAGCCGCCGCCATCGCCGAAGGGGACCTGACCCGCCGCATCCCGCAGCCCACGACGCACGACGAGGTCGCCTCCCTGTCGCGGTCGCTCAACACGATGCTCGCCCACATCGAGGCGTCCTTCGCCGTCCGGGAGGCCTCGGAGGAACGGATGCGCCAGTTCGTCTCCGACGCCTCCCATGAGCTGCGCACCCCGCTGGCAACCGTCCGCGGCTACGCGGAGCTCTACCGGCAGGGCGCGGTCCGTGGTGAGGACGAGGTCGCGAGCGCGATGTCGCGGATCGAGGGGGAGGCCACGCGCATGAACGGACTCGTCGCGGACCTCCTCACCCTCGCCCGGCTCGACGAGGAGCCGACGGTGACGATGCGCCCGGTGGACCTCCTCGAGCTGGCCATCGACGCGACGAAGGACGCCCGCGCTCGGGCGCCCCAGCGCGCGATCTCCCTCGTCGCGCTCGGCGCGAGGCTGGGCCCGAGCGTCGTCCTCGGCGCCGAGAACCAGCTCCGTCAGGTGCTGGCCAACCTCATCGCGAACGCGCTGTCGCACACGCCGGAGGGGACACCGGTCGAGGTGGCGGTCGGCATCGTCGACGCGGGGACCGGGACGGAGCGGGCCGTCGTCGAGGTGCGCGACCACGGGCCCGGGATCGACCCAGCTGCGGCGCGGAAGGTCTTCGAACGGTTCTACCGCGCCGACCGCGCCCGCAGCCGCGCCAGCGGGGGAAGCGGCCTCGGCCTCGCCATCGTCGCCGCCATCGTCGCCGGACATCATGGCCGGATCGGCGTGGCGCAGACGGCGGGCGGAGGGGCGACGTTCGTCGTCCAGCTGCCCTCAGGGGTTTCTCAGGCCTCTGACACCACTCTTTGAACCACCGGGGCTTCACTTACCTACGTCACGCCAAGGAGAACAGCGGAATGACCGACGAGAGCCAGAACGGGACACGTGACACCCCGTCCCCGGGCAGCGACACCGCGCCCCTCTGGTTCGGCGAGGTCTCACCTACGGGTGCGCCCCCTTCCGGTCGGCAGACGCCGACCCTGGACCCAGCACCCACCACGGAACTTCCGGTTGGGCCGACGCATGCGCCGACAGACCCCACCCAGCCGGGACGCACGCACCGGGCGGTTGAGCTGACAGCCGTCGCGGTGCTCGCTGCCCTGCTCGCCAGTGGCGGCACCTACGCTGCGACCCGGGCGGAGTCGCAGGACGCGCGGAACCCCTCCACCGCGTCGGTCTCCTCCAGCCCGGGTCGCAGCACAACAGCCCCCGCCGTCGCCCAGGGGAACACCCAGGCGCCCGACTGGGCGGCGACGGCCTCGGCCGTCATGCCCAGTGTCGTGGCGATCGTCGTCACGAGCGAGGCGGGCACCGATGCGGGGTCCGGAGTCATCCTCGACACGGCCGGGCACATCCTCACGAACAACCACGTCGTCACGGGCGCGCAGCAGATCGAGGTCACGCTGGCCGACCATCGGACCTTCTCGGCGACCCTCAAGGGCGTCGACGTGACGACGGACCTGGCCGTCGTCACGCTGACGAACGCACCGACCGGTCTCCAGCCCATCGCCATCGGCGACTCCGACGCCCTCAAGGTCGGCGACCCGGTCATGGCGATCGGCAACCCGCTCGGACTGGCGGGCACCGTGACGACCGGCATCGTCAGCGCCCTGAACCGCCCCGTCAACACCGGACCCCAGGACAGCCAGACCAACCCCTTCGGGGGCCAGCCCACGGGCCAGGACGTCATCACCAACGCCATCCAGACGAGCGCCGCCATCAACCCCGGCAACAGCGGTGGCCCTCTCGTCGACGCCAATGGCCGCCTCGTCGGCATCACGTCCTCGATCGCCTCCCTCGGCAGCAGCTCAGGGCAGTCGGGGAGCATCGGGATCGGCTTCGCCATCCCGATCCGTGAGGCGAAGGCCATCGCCGACCAGCTCATCACGACAGGCACCGCCCAACACGCGTACCTCGGCGTCGGCATCAAGGACGGCAGCGCTCCCGACGGTGCGGCCAAGATCGCCGGCGCGCTCGTGACGAGCGTCGACCCGGGCACACCGGCCGCCGGGGCGGGCATCAAGGTCGGCGACGTCATCGTCGCCGTCGACGAGGTCGCGATCGTGTCGGCGGATGCCCTCTTCGCGAACATCCGCGAGCGCACCGTCGGCGATACCGTGCAGATCACCTTGATGCGCAACGGGACTCGCGAGACGATCCAGGCCAAGCTGGCGACGAGACCGGCGTCATCCCCGTGACCCGCGGGCACCGGTAGGCTGCCCCCTCGTGCCTGCCGCCCCGCCACCTTCTGGACCCAACGCCGTCCTGTCGGCAGAGCGGGCTCACCTCGCGGGCGCTCGAGCCGCACTCGCCCGTATGCGCGAGCGCACCCTCTCGCTCGAGGTCCAGTCCGCCGACCCCCTCAACGCGGAGGTCCTCGCCCGCGCGCTCCACTACCGCGCCCTCGCCCTCGAGGACGACCCCGGGACGGCGCTGTTCTTCGGGCGCATCGACCTCGACGCGGCAGCCACGGGCCGTGGACTCCCCTCGAACCTGCACATCGGACGTCGCCACGTCGCCGACGAGCACGGGGACCCCGTCGTCATCGACTGGCGAGCCGACGTGTCGACGGCGTTCTACCGCGCGACCCGCGCCGACCCAATGGGCGTGCGGCTGCGCAGACGGTTCGGGATCGACCACGGCGAGATCACGGCGTTCGAGGACGAGCACCTGACCGACCCGACCGAGGACGAGCGGCGGTCGGCCATCCTCGTCGCCGAGGTCGAGCGACCGCGCAGCGGCCCCATGCGCGACATCGTCGCGACGATCCAGCCCGACCAGGACCTCCTCGTACGCTCGGACGCGTCGACGACCGTCTGCGTCCAGGGGGCGCCGGGAACGGGAAAGACCGCCGTCGGGCTCCACCGGGCCGCGTGGCTGCTCCATGCCTTCCGCGACCGCTTGTCCCGGTCGGGGGTGCTTGTCATCGGACCGAACCGGGCCTTCCTCGACCACGTCGGCGCAGTCCTGCCGACCCTCGGCGAGGTGCAGGTCGGGCACACGACGGTCGACGGGCTCGTGTCCGCCACTCCCGCCAAGGGTTCGGACTCCATGGCGGCGGCGACGCTCAAGGGCGACACCCGCATGTCCGACGTCCTCCGGCACGCCGTGTGGGCCCACGTCGCGGATCCCACCGAGGCCCTCGTCGTCCCCCGGGGCATCCATCGGTGGCGCGTTCCCGTCCCGACCGTGCAAGGACTCGTCGACGAGCTGCGGCACCGCGGGGTGCGCTATGACGCGGCGCGGCAGATGCTGCCCCACCGGCTCGCGCACGTGGTGCTCGTCCTCATGGAACGCGCCGGTGACACACCGGACGACCGTGTCCAGGACGCCGTCGCCCGGTCGGCACCCGTGCGCGCCTACGCGGCGTCCCTGTGGCCCGTCCTCGAGCCGCGACAGGTGCTCGTCGAGCTGCTGTCGTCGGCGGCGGCACTCGCCGCCCACGCCGAGGGGGTCTTGACCCCCGACGAGCAGCGGATCCTGCTCTGGGACAACCCCCCTCGCTCGAAGGGGACCGCACGCTGGTCGAGCGCCGACCTCGTCCTTCTCGACGAGATCGGCGACCTGCTCACCCGCACGGCGTCGCTCGGCCACGTCATCCTCGACGAGGCACAGGACCTGTCCCCCATGCAGCTGCGGGCCGTCGGGCGGCGCTGCTCGACGGGCGCGGCGACGGTGCTCGGTGACATCGGCCAGGGGACGACCCCCTGGGCCACGACGTCCTGGGCCGAGACGCTGGACCATCTCGGCAAGCCCGACGGAAAGGTCGCCGAGCTCGTCCGCGGCTTCCGTGTGCCGTCAGCGGTCCTCGCGTACGCCGCGCGACTGCTCCCGCTCATGGCCCCAGGCCTCGGCGTGCCCGCCTCCATCCGGGAGGATCCCGGGCTCCTCGAGGTCCGTGACGTCCCCTCCGTGCGCGCCGCCCTGCCCGAGGTCGTCCGGTCAGCACTCGCCGCACCCGGATCGGTGGGGGTCATTGTCGTCGACGACGGCGTTGCCGCCACGTCAACGGTGTTGGCCCGCGCGGGGATCGACCATGGCGTCCTCGGCGCGGACCACGGTGACGTCGACCACCGCGTCGACGTCGTCCCGGCGACGGTGGCCAAAGGGCTCGAGTTCGACCGCGTCATCGTCCTCGAGCCTGCCGCCATCGCCGCGGCCGAGCCGGACGAGCGGACCGGCCTACGCCGGCTCTACGTCGTCCTGACCCGCGCGGTGTCGGGCCTCACCGTCCTCCACGAGCACCCCCTGCCGGGACCCCTCCAGCCCTGACCCTCCCTCCGGTCGAGGCAGTCCGCCACCGGCATACGGTCCTGGACCACCCTCGAACGCCGACGGGGTCGGAGCGCAGGGCCTGTGGAGAACGTCGGGGACGCAGGCTGCGACGCGCCTACGGTGGCCGAAGCCGCCCGCCTCACGGGCACACGACGAGGGGAGACCCGATGAGCACAACATTCCAGGTCGACACCGGCCGGATCCAGGCCGCTGCCGGCGACATCGCCCGCATCTCCGGCGAGATCGAGGGCCAGGTGGCCGCCATGATGGCGCGTCTCAACGGCCTTCAGGACGCCTGGCGCGGCACTGCCGCGACCCAGTTCCAGGGCGTGGTCCAGCAGTGGCAGGGCACCCAGCGGATGGTCCAGCGCAGCCTCGACAGCATCGGCATCGTCCTCGGGACCGCCGGCGCACGCTACGCCGAGACCGAGGCCGACGCCATCCGCATGTTCAGCTGAACAGGGCCGTATGCCACGGGCGCCCGACGCGGAAGGGCGGCCCCCCCGATGGGAGAGCCGCCCTTCGCTGCAGACGGGCCGGGCTCAGAAGTCCATGCCGCCCATGCCACCGTCGCCGGCGGGCATGGCCGGAGCCTTCTCCGGCTTCTCCGCGACGACGGCCTCCGTCGTGAGGAAGAGGGCCGCGATCGACGCCGCGTTCTGCAGCGCCGACCTGGTGACCTTGGCCGGGTCGATGATGCCCGCCGCGATGAGGTCGACGTACTCGCCGGTCGCCGCGTCGAGGCCGTGGCCCCACTCGAGACCGCGGACCTTCTCCGCGACGACGCCGCCCTCGAGGCCGGCGTTGATGGCGATCTGCTTCAGGGGCGCCTCGATGGCGACCCTGACGATGTTCGCGCCGGTCGCCTCGTCGCCGGTGAGCTCGAGCTTGTCGAGCGCCGTCTTGCCGGCCTGGATGAGGGCGACGCCGCCACCGGCGACGATGCCCTCCTCGACGGCCGCCTTCGCGTTGCGGACGGCGTCCTCGATGCGGTGCTTGCGCTCCTTGAGCTCGACCTCGGTCGCCGCGCCCGCCTTGATGACGGCAACGCCGCCGGCGAGCTTGGCGAGGCGCTCCTGCAGCTTCTCGCGGTCGTAGTCGCTGTCAGACTTCTCGATCTCCGCACGGATCTGGTTGACCCGGCCGGTGATGGCGTCCTGGTCGCCCGCACCCTCGACGACGGTGGTGTCGTCCTTGGTGACGACGACCTTGCGAGCCTTGCCGAGCAGGTCGACGTCGGCGGTCTCCAGCTTGAGGCCGACCTCCTCGGAGATGACCTGGCCACCGGTGAGGATGGCGATGTCACCGAGCATGGCCTTCCGGCGGTCACCGAAGCCCGGCGCCTTGACGGCGACCGACTTGAAGGTGCCACGGATCTTGTTGACGACGAGCGTGGAAAGGGCCTCTCCGTCAACGTCCTCGGCGATGATGAGCAGCGGCTTGCCCGACTGCATGACCTTCTCGAGGATGGGGAGCAGGTCCTTGATCGAGGAGATCTTGGAGTTGACGACGAGGATGTACGGGTCCTCGAGGACGGCCTCCATGCGCTCGGGGTCGCTGACGAAGTAGTGGCTGATGTAGCCCTTGTCGAAGCGCATGCCCTCGGTGAGCTCGAGCTCGAGGCCGAAGGTGTTGCTCTCCTCGACGGTGATGACCCCCTCCTTGCCAACCTTGTCCATGGCCTCGGCGATCTTGGCGCCGATCTCGGGGTCGGCCGCGGAGATGGAGGCGGTGGCAGCGATCTGCTCCTTCGTCTCGACCTCCTTGGCGCTGGCGAGGAGGGCATCGGTGACGGCCTGGACGGCCTTCTCGATCCCCCGCTTGAGGGACATCGGGTTGGCGCCGGCGGCGACGTTGCGCAGGCCCTCGCGGACCAGCGCCTGGGCGAGGACGGTCGCCGTCGTCGTCCCGTCACCGGCGACGTCGTCGGTCTTCTTGGCGACCTCCTTGACGAGCTCGGCGCCGATCTTCTCGTAGGGGTCCTCGAGCTCGATCTCCTTGGCAATGGAGACACCGTCGTTCGTGATCGTGGGGGCGCCCCACTTCTTCTCGAGGACGACGTTGCGGCCCTTCGGGCCGAGGGTGACCTTGACGGCGTCGGCGAGGGTGTTCATCCCGCGCTCGAGACCGCGACGGGCCTCCTCGTCGAAGGCAATGAGTTTGGCCATTCGGGGGGTTCCTCCCACACGAATCGTTGGTGGGACCGGGCGGTGCCCGCGACGGACGGGACGGTATGCCACGGCTCACGTCACCGCGGCATACGGACCCTCACCGGGCCGGTCGGTTCTGTCACTCTCAGGGTGAGAGTGCTAACGCCATTATTGGCACTCTCCCCCTGGGAGTGCAAACACACGGCGGGCCGTGAACGGTCGTGGCCCCCCGCGCTCACCGAACAGCGGCGGCGACGCCACACTGGTCATCGTGACGTCCACCCTCGTCCTCGTCCTCGTCATCGTGACGGCCCTGGCGTTCGACTTCACGAACGGGTTCCACGACACCGGCAACGCCATGGCGACGTCGATCGCCACGGGCGCGTTGAGCCCGAAGATCGCCGTCATCCTGTCCGCCGTCCTCAACCTCGTCGGGGCGTTCCTGTCCGTGCAGGTGGCGCTGACGGTGACCAACGCCGTCATCAGGGTCCAGGACAAGACGGGCGCCCCCAAGGAGTCCCTGGTCGCCGACCACGGATACCCCCTGCTGCTCATCATCCTGTGCGGGCTCGTCGGCGGCATCGTGTGGAACCTCCTCACCTGGCTGCTCGGCCTGCCGTCGTCCTCGTCTCACGCGTTGTTCGGGGGCCTCATCGGCTCGACCGTCGCCGCCCTCGGCATCGACGGGGTCAAGTGGAACGGTGAGGGCCACAAGCTGGACGGCGTCATCGGGAAGGTCATCATGCCGGCCCTCCTCTCCCCCGTCATCGCCTCGGTCGTCGCCGCCGTAGGGACCTGGCTCGTGTATGCCGTGACACGCGGCGTCGCCCGCAAGTTCACCGAGAGCGGGTTCCGCTGGGGTCAGATCGGCTCGGCGTCGCTCGTCTCTCTCGCCCACGGGACGAACGACGCACAGAAGACGATGGGCGTCATCACCCTGGCCCTCATCGCCGGCGGGCACTGGAGCGACACGTCCGCGATCCCCGTGTGGGTCAAGCTCGCGTGTGCTCTCGCCATCGCCCTGGGGACCTACATCGGCGGGTGGCGGATCATCCGGACGCTCGGCAAGGGGCTCGTGGAGATCTCCTCCCCGCAAGGCATGGCCGCCGAGAGCGCGTCGGCCGCCGTCATCCTCGCCAGCAGCCATCTCGGGTTCGCCCTGTCGACGACCCACGTCGCGACCGGCTCGATCCTCGGCACGGGCATCGGCCGGCGCGGCGCCGAGGTCCGCTGGGCCGTCGCCGGCCGCATGGCGGTCGCGTGGCTCATCACGCTGCCGGCGGCCGCCGCCGTCGGTGGCGCCACGTGGTGGGTGGGCGATCTCCTCGGGGGCGCTGCCGGACCCATCGTCGTCTTCGGCGTCCTCGTCGCGCTCGCCCTCGTCATGTGGGCCCGCGCCAAGCGGGCACCGGTCCACGCCGGCAACGTCAACGACCCGTGGGCGCCGCGTGCCGCGCCCTCCCCGAGCGCGGCGTCGACGAAGGAGACGGTCGCATGACCAACCTGTCCCTCGCCCTCGCCGGCGCGTGGAAGGTCCTCCTCGCGGGCCTTGTCCTCGGCTCCGGTCTACCGGCGGTGTTCGGGCTCGGCATCCGCTCGCTCGCGCTCGCGCGCGGCGGGGAGGCCGAGACGGACGGCGGCAGGCCCCACCGGGTGGGCATGTTCCTCGCCGGCCTGTGCTTTCTCGTCGTCCTCGCCGCCGTCGTCCTCGGTCTGCTGTACATCATCGTCACCGGCTTCGGCAAGGAGCTGAGCTTCTCCCACCTCTATCCGATGATCGTCGACACGAAGAAGTGAACCCGATGACCTCACCGCGTGGCTTCGTCCGGCGCACCCTCGACTGGCTGCGCGCCGGCTACCCGGCCGGCATCCCCGTCGCCGACTACCCGGCCGTCGTCGGGGTCCTGCACCGGCATCTCACGGACCCCGAGATCGAGTCCATCGTGACCGACCTCGCCGCTCATGGCCAGGCGGGAGAGGGCATCTCCGAGGCCGAGGTGCACCGCATCATCGCCGAGCGCGTCTTCGAGACCGCCTCCGAGCGCGACGTCCGCCGGGTCACGGCCGCCCTCGCCGCCGGGGGGTGGCCCCTCGCCGGCCGACCGGAGGAGGGTGACCTCGAGCCGATCGAGGAGCCCCGCGAGGGCAGCGTCCTGTCCCGGATCGTCGCGTGGCTCCGCGAGGGCTACCCCCAGGGGGTCCCGACGAACGACTACGTCCCCCTCCTCGCGCTCCTGCGCCGCCGGCTCACGGCCAAGGAGGTCAAGCAGGTCGCCAAGGCTCTCCGTGCGGCGGACATCACGCCGGCGACCAAGGCCGACATCGGCGAGTTCATCACCCACGTGACCCACGACCTCCCGTCGGACGACGACGTGCGACGGGTGCACCAGCGCCTGGCCAAGAAGGGCTGGCCGGTCGAGTTCCCGGACCCGGGAGACGACTGATCGGCGCCGCGATCCGCTACAGGTCCAGCCCGAGCCGACGGGCGGACCGCGCCTTCTGGCGAGCGGCCCGCATGCGCCGCAACCGCTTGACGAGCATCGGGTCGTACTCGAGCGCGACGGGGCTGTCGATGAGGGTGTTCAGCGCCTGGTAGTAGCGCGTCGCGCTCATCTCGAACAGGTCCCTGATGGCCTGCTCCTTGGCGCCGGCGTACTTCCACCACTGCCGCTCGAAGGCGAGGATCCCCCGGTCGCGCTCACTCAGCTCGGCGCTCGCAGGCGCGGACTGCGGGTGCGTCGCGTTCATGGCAGCTCTCTTCGGCGGGGTCTCAATGACGTCACCATAGCGGAGGAATGACATGCGTGTCATTCGCCCGGCTGCTCGGCGGAGCCCCCGATTCGTAGGCCGCACGCCACGATTCGCCGCACCTCACCACGTGCGTCACAGGGGGCCCATGGACCCCGGAGGTCACACCCGAAGGATGTCCCTGAGGTCGGCGACGGTGTCGGCGAGGGCGTCGGGCCGGGCGGCCTCGAGCTCGGCCCGAGAGGCCGCCCCCCAGGTGACGCCGACGGCCCCCATCCCGGCCGCCCGGGCCGCGGCGATGTCGACGCCGGCATCCCCGACGTAGGCGCACCCACCAGCCTCGACCCCGAGCGCGGCGGCGGCATACAGGAGGGGCTCGGGGTCCGGCTTGTGGCGGCTCGTCTCGTCCATCCCCGCCGCGACGCTGATGAGCTCGTCGAGGCCGACGGCGCGCAGGCCGAGCCGAACCGTCTCGGCCTTCTTGCTCGAGACGACGGCAATCGGCACGCCGGCCCCGCGCAGGGCCTCGAGCACCCCGCCGATGCCCTCGACGGGGGCAATGAGCTCGTCGTGGTGCGCGAGGTTCCACCCGCGGTACGTCGCCGTGAGCTCTTCGCCACGCCCGGGGTAGCGCTCCTCGAACACCGGGAGCAGCGGGCGCCCGATCCACCCGCGGATCTCCCGGTCGATGACCGCCGGAAGCCCTGAGACGGCGAGGGTGTGCCGGTAGGACTCGACGATGAGCGGGATCGTGTCGGCGAGGGTGCCGTCGAAGTCGAAGAGGACGGTCGGCCAGCGCGGCGGGGTCACCGCGCCACCCTAGAGAACGGGGTGGCTAGGTTGGGATGGTGCCCACCCCCTTGTCCGCGCTGGTCCACCCGTCGTGGGTCCCGGCGCTGACCCCCGTCGAGCCCGTGGTGGCGCTGCTGGGTGCGTTCCTCCGTGACGAGATCGCGGCGGGCCGCGGCTACCTCCCCGCCGGTCCGCACGTCCTTCGCGCCTTCGCCCAGCCACTGGACGCCGTCCGCGTCCTCATCGTCGGCCAGGACCCCTACCCGACGCCAGGCCACCCGGTCGGCCTCTCCTTCTCCGTGGCGCCCGACGTCGCGCCGCTCCCTCGCAGCCTGGCCAACATCTTCCAGGAGCTCACCACGGACCTCGGCTGCCCGCCCCCCGCGGCGGGCGACCTCACGCCATGGGCCGACCGCGGGGTCCTCCTGCTCAACCGGGTCCTCACCGTGCGCCCCGGCGCCCCCGCCTCCCACCGCGGCAAGGGCTGGGAGGACGTCACGGGCGCCGCCATCGACGCGCTCGCCCACCGCGGGGGCCCGCTCGTCGCGATCCTCTGGGGCCGCGACGCGCGCGTCCTCCGGAGCCGGCTGCAGCCGGTGCCGTGCATCGAGTCAGCGCACCCGTCACCGCTGTCGGCGCGCTCGGGCTTCTTCGGCTCGCGGCCGTTCAGCCGGGCCAACGCCCTCCTGCTCCAGCAGGGCGCCGAGCCGGTCGACTGGTGTCTGCCGGGCCCAGGACCGCGGAGGAACCCATGACGCTCGTCCCCACTCCGGACGGCAGGGTCCTCGAGGTCGTCGACCGCGGACCCGCCGCCGACCGCGCACTCCTCTACCACCATGGCCAGCCGGGCGCGGCGACTGTCTCCCCGCAGCTCGCGTCGGCGTGCGCCGAGGCGGGCCTGCGCCTCGTCACGTATGCCCGTCCCGGCTACGGCGACTCGACCCGCCGCCCGGACGGCACACGCCCGTTCACGGTGGCGGACGACATCGCCGACATCACCGTGGTCCTCGACGCCGTCGGAGTCTCCGACTTCGTCACGCTCGGCTGGTCCGGCGGCGGTCCGCGCGCCATCGCCTGCGCCGCCCTACTGCCCAACCGGTGCCGGGGGGCCGTCAGCCTCGCCGGGGTGGCCCCCAAGTCTGGCGACCCGGCGACCGGCATGGGGCCCGCCTGGTTCGACGGCATGGCGGAGGACAACGTCCGCGAGTACGCGGCCTCGCTCGAGGGCGAGGCGTCGCTGCGCCCGCTCATCGAGGCCGAGGCCGTCGGGATGGCGGCGATGACCGGTCCCGAGGTCGCCGGCGCCATCGGGTCCCTCGTCTCTGCCGTCGACGTTGCCGCCCTCGACGGGGCCATGGCCGACTGGGTCGCCGCCTCGTTCCGTGACGCCTGCCGACGCGGTGCCGACGGGTTCGTCGACGACGCCCTGGTGACCATGCGCCCCTGGGGCTTCGAGCTCCGCGCGGTCACCGTCCCGGTGCACGTGTGGCAGGGCACGCAGGACCGGATGGTCCCGTTCGGGCACGGGGCCTGGCTCGCCGAGCACGTGGGCGGCGCCGTCCCCCACCTCGTCGAGGGCGCTGGACACATCTCCCTGTGGGGGGCGATCCGCACGATCCTCACCGACCTGACGACCGGGTGAGGGCCGCATACGGCGTCGCTGGTCCAGAGACTTCCCAGACGACACTCAGCAGCGTGCGCTCGGGTGTCCAGGGTGGCCAACTACCCTGGTACGGGTGACGACGACCACGCCTGCGCCGCTACGCACCCGTACCCCGCGCCACAAGCCGCCCCGCCCTGCCTGGGTCTACTGGCTCCGCCGGGCATGGGTGGCCGTCGTCGTCGTCCTCGTGCTCTCCCTCGGCATCAGCGTGGGGAGAGCGCTTCTGGCGCCCGGCACGGACTCCGTCGCCGCGCGGCTCGCCGAGTGGGCCCGGTTCCACGGCCTCGGCTGGGTGGTCATCACCGCCGAGCGCGCGCAGTACAACGCGACCAAGCCGACGACGGGTGGGACCGTCACGGGCGGGGTGCCGACCGTCGGGACAACCCCGCGGCCCTCCGCCCAGGTCGTCCAGCGCCTGGCGCCGATCGAGCCTGTCGCGGCCGGATACCTTGCCGGCGAGGGGCAGTGGCAGACCGTGACGAGCGTCGGGGGGTCACCGGCCATCGAGGCGGCGTTCCTCCGGCCCGATGCGCAGCACACGTCCTACCTCGTCGCCGTCGTCCACATGGACCCCAAACGCCTGCGCTTCGTCCTGCACCCGGGCTATCACGTGCCCGGCGGCCAGAGCCTGTGGACCCAGCAGGACCAGATACCCCAGAACCAGCTCGGCACGGTTCTCGCAACGTTCAACTCGGGCTTCACCATCGTCGACGCCAACGGCGGGTACTGGCAGGGCGGTCACGAGATCGCCCCGCTCCGCAAGGGGGCCGCCTCCATGGTCCTGCGTCAGGACGGGACCATCGACGTCCAGGCGTGGCCCGGCGGTACTCCGGCCGCCGGCGTCGACGCGGTGCGCCAGAACCTCGTCCTTCTCATCGACAAGGGCAAGATCAACCCGGCCGTCTACAACCCCACGACGAGCGTCTGGGGAAAGACCGTCGGCAACGCCACCTTCGTGTGGCGGACGGCCATCGGGGTCCGCGCGGACGGCTCGGTCATCTTCGTCGTCGGGCCGGCCCTCGACGTCCCCACGTTGGCGACGCTCCTTCAGCGCGCCGGTGCCGTCCGAGCCATGGAGCTGGACATCAACCGGGACTGGACGAACTTCCTCACCTATGCCCATCCGTCCCCCGGCATGGCCGTGCCGCACCAGCTGACGTACGACTCCTCCATCAACCCCTACCGCTACCTCAACCCGTCGAGCCGGGACTTCGTCGCAGTCCTCCCCCGCTGACCGAGCCGCCGTTGCCGGCGGAGGAGGATGACCCCTCGTGTGGCACCGTTACGTCGCGGTCGGCGACTCGTTCACCGAGGGCATGGACGACGAGGATCCGGAAGCTCCGGACCGGTTCGTCGGCTGGGCCGACCGGCTCGCCTTCGCCCTGTCCGAGGAGGCCGCAGGCGACTTCGTGTACGCCAACCTCGCCGTCCGCGGCCGGCTCCTCGACGACATCGTCGGGCCCCAGCTCGACACCGCGCTGGCGCTCGAGCCCGATCTGGTCTCCGTCGTCGGGGGCGGCAACGACCTCCTGCGCCCACGGGCCGACCTCGACGGACTCGCCAGCCGCCTCGAGGCCGCCGTCGTGCGCATCCGGGCGACAGGCGCCGACGTTCTCCTCGCGACTCCGACGGACACCCGCCACGCCGGTGTCTTCCGGGCCCTGCGCGGGCGGCACGCCGTCCACACGGCGAACCTCTTCTCCATCGCGGGGCGGCACGGCTGCCACGTCGTCAACCTGTGGGAGATGAGGGCCATCCAGGACTGGCGCATGTGGGCCGACGACCGCATCCACCTGACGACGGAGGGGCACCGCCGCGTCGCGCAGGCGGCACTGGCCGCGCTCGGCCTCGACGCCGGCGAGGCGTGGCGGGTCCCGTTGCCACCCGCCGCCCCGACGACCCGCATCGCCGAGCTGCACAGCCATGGGGAGTGGGTGAGGACCCACCTGACGCCGTGGCTCCAGCGCCGCGTGACGGGCCGCAGCTCCGGCGACGAGACCATGCCGAAGCGCCCCACCCTCGGTCCGGTGCACGGGTCGGCTCCCAACTAGAGTCGCCGTATGCCGGTAACGAGGCTGATGCCCAGCGACGAGGGCGACGAGCTCATCGACCTGACGCGCGAGATCTGCGCGAAGACGTTGCGCCCCAACGTCGACACGACGGAGGCTGCGGCGGCCCACGAGGAGGTCTTCCCGCGTGACGTCTTCCTCACCCTCGGTCGGGCTGGACTGCTGTCCCTTCCCTACCCCGAGGAGTACGGCGGTGGGAACCAGCCCTACGAGACCTACCTGCAGGTGGTCGAGGAGATCGCCTCGGCGTGGATGAGTGTCGCCGTCGGCGTCTCCGTCCACAGCCTGACGGCATACCCGGTCGCCGCCTTCGGGACGGACGCACAGAAGGCCGCGCTCCTGCCGGACTGGCTCTCCGGGGAGCAGCTCGGCGCGTATGCCTTGTCCGAGCCCCTCGCCGGCTCGGATGTCGGGGCCATGACGACGCGCGCGACGCGCGACGGCGACGGCTGGTCGCTCAAGGGGCGCAAGGCGTGGATCAGCCATGCGGGTCACGCGGACTACTACACGACGTTCGCCCGCACGTCGGACGAGGGCGGCAAGGGCATCTCCTGCTTCGCCGTACCGGGCGATGCACCGGGGCTGTCGTTCGGCGCGCCCGAGCGGAAGATGGGTCTTCACGGCGACACCGTCCGCGAGGTGGTCTACGAGGCAGTCAGCGTCGCCCGCGACCGCCTCATCGGCGCCGAAGGGCAGGGCATGGCGATCGCCCTCTCGGCCCTCGACTCCGGTCGTCTCGGGATCGCCGCCGCCGCCACGGGCCTGGCCCAGTCCGCGCTCGACCTCGCCGCCGGCTACGCAACCGACCGGGTCCAGTTCGGGCGGCCCATCGCGAGCAACGAGGGGCTGGCGTTCCTCCTGGCCGACATGGAGGCAGCCACGACGGGCGCCCGGGCGGCCTACATCTATGCCGCCCGCCTGCGGGACGCGGGACGGCCGTTCTCGAAGGAGGCCGCCGTCGCCAAGCTCGTCGCGACCGACGCCGCCATGCAGGTGACGACCGACGCCGTCCAGGTCCTCGGCGGCGCGGGCTACACCGCCGACTTCCCCGCCGAGCGGTACTTCCGCGAAGCCAAGGTCACCCAGATCTTCGAAGGCACGAACCAGATCCAGCGCCTCGTCATCAGCCGGCACGTCCTTTCGGGCCTTGGCTGAGCCGGTCGCCAGAAGGAGCCAACCCGTATGCAGCTCAATGCCTCCAGCGTTGCCCTCGTCACCGGTGGGGCCTCCGGCCTCGGCGGGGCCACGGCCTCGCGGCTGCATGACGACGGCGCCGCCGTCGTCATCGTCGACCTCCCGACGTCCACCGGCGCCGAGGTCGCCGCCCGCCTCGGCGCCCGGGCCCGCTTCGTCGCCGCCGACGTCCGCGACCCGGATCAGGTGCAGGCGGCGGTCGATACGGCCCGCGCGCTCGGCGAGCTTCGGGTCGCCGTGACCTGTGCGGGTGTCGGCACCCCGGGGCGCGTGCTCGGCAGGAACGGCCCCCTCGAGCTCGAGAGGTTCCGGACGGTCATCGACATCAACCTCGTCGGGACGTTCAACGTCCTCCGGCTGGCGGCAGCGGCGATGGCCGACAACGAGCCCGTCGACGGCGACCGGGGTGTCTGCGTCATGACGGCGAGCATCGCGGCATTTGACGGTCAGGTCGGGCAGGCGGCGTATGCCGCGTCCAAGGGTGGGGTCGTCGCCCTCACGTTGTCCGCCGCCCGGGACCTCGCCGACAAGGCCATCCGCGTCGTCACCGTCGCACCGGGGACCTTCCGGACCCCCATGCTCGCGGGTCTCCCGCCGGAGGCGACTGCCGCCCTCGAGGCCGGCGTCCCGCATCCGAGCCGGCTCGGCGAACCCGCCGAGTACGCCTCCCTGGTGCGGCACATCGTCGACAACGGGATGATCAACGGAGAGGTCATCCGGATCGACGGCGCCTTGCGCATGCCGCCCCGCTGACCGTGTGAGGTCAGCCGTCCGGCGCCGCGCCGGGACGCATGAGGGGCGGCTGCAGGGCCATGGCAGCGCCACGACGGAAGAGCAGGGCTCCCTGCTCGGCCGCGGCCGGGTCCTCAGGCTCGACGGCGACGACGAACCCGTTGGTGGAGAGAACCTTCCGGCGGAACGTGTCCAGGCCCGGCGCGGTGCCCCACACCGCGGCGTAGACCCGGCGAAGCTGCCCGAGCGTGAAGGGCTCCTCGACGAACTGCGTTGCCAACGTCGTGTACTCGAGCTTGGACCGGACCCGTTCGAGGGCGTCGGCGAGGATCACGCCATGGTCGAAGGCAAGGGCTGGGCCGTCATCGCCGACGAGCTCGTCGACCGCCCACCAGCGCGCCTCCGCGGCGTCCGATCCGACCGTCGGGTCAGGGATGTCGGGCGCGAAGGCGAGGTGGGCGATGGACACGACCCGCTGGCGTGGGTCACGACGGGGGTCGGAGTAGGTCGCGAGCTGCTCGAGGTGACCCCCGAACTCGGCGACCCCCGTCTCCTCGGCCAGCTCCCGGCGTGCCGCCGTCGCCGCATCCTCGTCGACCTCGACGAAGCCGCCCGGAAGAGCCCAGGACCCGGCATACGGGTCGCTCCCACGGCGGACGAGCAGGACCGACAGGGTGTCGTCGCGGATCGTGAAGACGGCGAGGTCGACGGTGACGGCGAAGGGCGGCCACTCAGTCATGGCATCACCTGCAGGTCGACGCCTGCCGCGGCGAGCTCGTCGAGTGCCGCCGCGGACGTGTCGGGGGCGACCCCGGCGTGCAGGCCGTCCAGCAGACGGACGTGGAAACCCGCCGCTGCCGCATCGAGCGCGGTCGCGCGGACGCAGTGGTCGGTGGCGAGGCCGCACACGTCGACCACCCGGATCGCTTTGCGGCGCAGCACATCCAGGAGGGCTTCGCCGGTCTCCGTCGCCCCGTCGAAGGCCGAGTACGCGGGACGACCCTGGCCCTTGCGGAC
>JAJXUB010000101.1 GCA_021783215.1 Actinomycetes bacterium
CGTCTCGGCGGCCTCGCCAAGGCCGCGATCGGCGCCGCGGAAGGCCGCGTCGAGGGTCAGGACGAGAAACGGCATGGCGACGAACGTCTCGGCGGTCACGGCGCCGGCCGTCGTGAACGGAAGGGCGAACCCGGACAGGCGGTACAGCAACGCTCCGAGGACCCCGGTCCGGCCGAGAGCGAGCAGCAGGGCGACGCCCCCGACGACCGGCGGCAGGACGAGGGGGAGGGTCACGAGGCCGCGTAGCAGCCGGCCGAAGGCCCCCCGGGAGCGGGAGAGGACCCAGGCGACGGGGAGCCCCAGGACGAGGGACAACGCGGCGGCGGACGCCGAGCACAGGAGGGAGAGCCAGAGGGCCTGTCGGACGGCGGGGTCGGCGAAGAGGTGGGGAAGTGCGCGGAACGGCGCCCGGACGACAAGCGAGACGAGCGGCAGGACGAGGAACGCGATGCCGACGGACGCGACCGGGAGGAGCAGGCGTGGACGCGCCTCCCGGGTCTCCGGACGTCCGCTCACGGCAGCCCGAAGCCGGCCGCCGCCAGTGCCTTGCGGCCGTTGTCGGACAGGACGAACGCGACGAAGGACGCGGCCAACGGGTGGTTCTGCGCCGTGTTGACGACGACGATCGGATAGGTCGTCGAGACGTTCGACGCCGGCGGGATGGGTATGCCCGTGACCCGGCTGCCGGCGGCCTTCGCGTCGGTGACGTAGACGAGGCCCGCGTCCACCTCGCCGAGCTCGACCTTGGTCAGGACGGCCCGGACGTCGACGTCGAACGTCGCCGGGACCGTCGTGATGTGTGCGCCCGTCATGACCGCTGCGGCCGCGTCGCCGCACGGGACCTTGGCGGCGCAGACGGCCAGCTTGACGCCGCCGCGGTTGAGGTCGAGCAGGGTGGTGATCCTTGCCGGGTTGCTCGGCGGCACGACGAGCTCCAGGGTGTTGACGGCGAAGGTCTGGGGATCGCCGACGAGCCCGGCGTCGACGACCGGGCCCAGGGCCGCGGGGCTCGCGGAGGCGAAGACGTCGGCGGGAGCTCCGGCGGCGATGGATGTGGCGAGCCCGGAGCTCGGCCCGAAGCTGAACCGCACCTTCGCGCCGGGGTAGTGCGCCGCGAAGTCTCTGGCGATGACCGGGAAGACGTCCTGGAGGGAGGCGGCAGCGAGCACGGTCAGTGTCGTGCTCCGACCCGCCGTCACCGTCGGGTTGGACGGTGACGGCTCGTCCGTGCAGGCCGCCGCCGCGAGGACGGCGGCGACGGCCGCGACGGCCGCGACGGCGGTGGCATACCGCCTCATGGCTGGGGCACCTCCACGACGACGTTGGTGGCCTTGACGCTGGCGACAGCCAGCACGCCCGGTTCAAGGCCGAGCGCGTCCGCGGCTTCCCGGCTCATGAGGGACACGACTCGGTTGGGGCCGCACTGGAGCTCGACCTGAGCCATGACGGTGTCGCGGACGACACGGGTGACCAGCCCGGTGAACCGGTTGCGTGCCGACCACAGAACGGTCGGGCGATGAGGTGGCGAGGGAGTCTCCGCGGCGAGCTCCTGAGCCAGGGCGACGAGGTCGGTGCCCTCGATGGTCAGGCGTCCCGCCTCGTCGAGCGTCGTGGCGACCCGGCCCGCGTCCGCCCAGCGGCGGACGGTGTCGTCGCTCACCCCGAGGAGGGCCGCGGCGTCACGAATCCGGAACATCGACACAAAGGCCCATACAACCGTATCTGCGGTTCAACGGGAAGTCCCGTGGCGTGTCTGCGGATGGTTGGCGCCCTCCCGTCGTACCTGGTAGACACGGGACATGGCCACCACCGCATTCAAGGGTTCCCCCGTCCACACCATCGGCGACCTGCCCGCCGAGGGCACGCTCGCACCGGCATACACGCTCACCGGCTCCGACCTGGCCGAGATCACCCCCGAGGCGACGCGGGGCCGTCGCGTCGTCCTCAACATCTTCCCGAGCATCGACACCGGCGTCTGTGCGGCGAGCGTGCGCAAGTTCAACGAGCTCGCCGCCGGCCTGGACAACACGACCGTCCTGTGCGTCTCGGACGACCTCCCCTTCGCCCTCGGCCGCTTCTGTGGCGCCGAAGGCATCGAGAACGTCACCGTCGGCTCCGGCTTCCGGGAGGACTTCGGCGAGAGCTATGGCGTGACGATGCTCGACGGACCCCTTCGTGGACTTCTCGCCCGCAGCGTGGTCGTCGTCGACACGGACGGGACCGTTGTGCACAGCCAGCTGGTCCCGGAGATCACGCAGGAACCCGACTACGACGCCGCGGTCGCCGCCCTCGGCTGACACCGCTGCGCCATCCGGCGTCTCAGGCCCGACCGAGGGGAGCTCCAACGCCGGCTCTTGCGCGAGCATCGCGACGCGACCCGCACGGACGGGCCGCAGGGACGGGCCGCAGGGACGGCATACGCGCCTGGTCCCGGTCGACGACGGACAGGTCCTGGACAGCGTGGATGACGGCACCTCGCGCCCCCCAACGCCTGCGTTACCGCCTGGTACTGGTCGCGATCACAGCCGTTACCAGGCGGTAACGCAGGGGTTGGGGCCAGGGGAGGGGGGTCGACGGCGGGGAAGCGGTCCGTCGCGGAAACCTGATCTGACATAATGTTGATTATCGGCGTTGTGGGGACGGTCTCCCTGTACGACGGACGCGATCAGGGCCGCCGGTCCACGTATGCCGCGAGGTGGCGGCCCGTGAGCGTCGACCGGGCGGCGACGAGGTCGGCAGGCGAGCCTTCGAAGACCACGCGCCCGCCGTCGTGGCCCGAGCCCGGACCGAGGTCGATGATCCAGTCGGCGTGAGCCATGACGGCCTGATGGTGCTCAATGACGATGGCGCTCTTGCCCGAGTCGACGAGCCGGTCCAGCAGACCGAGCAGCTGCTCGACGTCGGCGAGATGGAGGCCCGACGTCGGTTCGTCGAGGACGTAGATGATGCCCTTCTCGGCCATCTGGGCCGCCAGCTTCAGCCGTTGCCGTTCGCCGCCGGACAACGTCGTCAACGGCTGCCCCAGCCGGACGTAGCCAAGGCCGACATCGTGCAGCCGTCCAAGGATCGCGTAGGCCGCCGGGGTCCTCGCCGGTCCGGCCGCAAAGAGCTCCTTCGCCTCGGACACCGACATGGCGAGCACCTCGCTGATGTCTCGTCCGTCGAGGTGGTACTCCAATACCGTTGCGTCATAACGTTTTCCGTCGCACACCTCGCACACGGTCGCGACCGTCTCCATGAACCCGAGCTCGGTGTAGATCATCCCGACGCCGTTGCAGCTCGGGCACGCACCCTCGGAGTTGGCGCTGAACAGGGCCGGTTTGACGCCATTGGCCTTGGCGAAGGCCCGGCGGATCGGCTCGAGGAGACCCGTGTAGGTCGCCGGGTTGCTCCGGCGGGACCCCTTGATCGCCGTCTGGTCGACGACGACGACGCCGTCACGGCCGGCGACCGCGCCATCGATGAGCGAGGTCTTGCCCGACCCCGCCACGCCGGTGAGGACGACGAGGACCCCGAGCGGGATGTCGACGGAGACGTCCCGCAGGTTGTGGGTGCTGGCCCCCCGGACGGGCAGCGACCCGGAAGCGCCGCGCAGGGAGGGCTTCAGGCGCGCGCGGTCGTCGAGGTGGCGCCCCGTCAGGGTCCCGCTGGACCGGAGGCCGGCGACCGTCCCCTCGTAGACGACCTGGCCGCCCTCGGTGCCGGCCCGGGGACCGAGATCGACGACATGGTCGGCGATCTCGATGACCTCAGGCTTGTGCTCGACGACGAGGACCGTGTTGCCCTTGTCGCGCAGCTGGACGAGCAGGTCGTTCATCCGCTGGATGTCGTGCGGGTGCAGACCGACCGTCGGCTCGTCGAAGACGTACGTGATGTCGGTCAGCGAGGACCCGAGGTGGCGGATCATCTTGACGCGCTGTGCCTCCCCACCCGAGAGGGTGCCGGCCGGCCGGTCGAGACTGAGGTAGCCGAGGCCGATGTCGACGAAGGCGTCCAGGTGCGCGCGCAGCGACGTGAGCAACGGCGCGACGCCCGGCAGCTCGAGGCCCCGGACCCATCCGGCGAGGTCGTCGATCTGCATGGCGCAGGCGTCGGCGATGCTGACCCCAGCGATCCTCGACGTCCGCGCCCCCTCGCTCAGCCTGGTGCCGCCGCAGTCGGGGCATGTCGTGAACGTCACCGCGCGCTCGACGAATGCCCTGATGTGCGGCTGCATCGCGTCGACATCCTTGGACAGCATCGACTTCTGGATCCGAGGGACGAGGCCCTCGTACGTCATGTTGATGCCCTCGATCTTCATCCGGGTCGCCTCCCGGTAGAGGAGGTCGTGCCGCTCCTTCGCCGAGTACCTGGCGATCGGTTTGGCCGGGTCGACAAGCCCGGAGGAGGCGTAGAGCCGGTAGTTCCATCCGCCGGTCGTGTACCCCGGGATCGTCAGCGCGCCCTCGGCCAACGACTTGGTCTCGTCGAAGAGCTGAGTGAGGTCGATGTCGCTGACGTTGCCCGTACCCTCGCATCGTGGGCACATGCCGCCGACGACCCTGAAATGCTTGCGGACGGTCTGCGCGGTCGCCCGCTGGACGCTGATCGCCCCGCCGCCCGTCACGGACGGCACGTTGAACGCGTATGCCTGGGGCGGGCCGATGTGTGGCTCCCCCAGGCGGCTGAAGAGGATCCGCAACATCGCGTTGGCGTCCGTGGCGGTCCCCACCGTCGAACGGATGTTGGCCCCCATCCGCTCCTGGTCGACGATGATCGCCGTCGTCAGCCCCTCGAGGACGTCGACGTCCGGGCGGGCGAGGGTCGGCATGAACCCCTGGATGAACGCGCTGTAGGTCTCGTTGATCATGCGTTGGGACTCGGCGGCGATCGTGGCGAAGACGAGGGAGCTCTTACCCGACCCGGAGACGCCGGTGAAGACGGTCAGCCGCCGCTTCGGGATGACGACGCTGACGTCCTTCAGGTTGTTCTCCCGCGCCCCCTCGACCCGGATCAGCTCGTGCCTGTCCGCGGGCCTCGCCGTCTCGGCTCCGGCCGCGGTCGTCCGTGGCGCGGTCATCGGCCCATTCTCACCCCAGGTGCTCGTCGGCATACGTCTCGTTACCCACGAGGAGGTCACGTGCCTCCGCGAGAAGACGGTCGCACTCGTCCCGGGTCGCCGCCACGAACGCCGGGTCGGTGACGCCCTTGAGGTTGATCCGGGCGTTCCACGCGCCGCCGCGAACGCCCGCAAAACCCATCTGGACACCGACCGCCCCGTCGCTCAACGAGGCGGGATTGCCCTGGCGCGTCACCGTGTCAGCGAGCCGCATCGCGGCCAGGCTGTGCCGAGCCGTCTCGAGCGGCACCTCGATCGCCATCCGCAACCCGGCCTGCATCGCCTCCTCGCGTGCTCCGCGTTCCGCGTCAGTCGTCGCCGGCAACCGTCGCGCCTCCATGTAGTCGAGGAACGCGTCGGCGTCGGCATCGACGGTGCGCAACAGCGCGTCCTTGACCCGCTGTGCCTCCACCGAGACCGTCGTGAGGAGCTCCTCGCGACCGGGCTCCCCGGTCCGCCCCTGGGTCAGGGCCGCCACCATGGACGCGAGTGCCGCGCCGATGGACCCGGCGAGCGCCGCAACCGAACCTCCTCCGGGCGCCGGCGTGTCACGTGAGATCTCGTCGACGAGGTCGGCGACCGACAACGTCGCGAACGAGCCCACGGCGTGCGTGGGCAGCCCCAGGACCTTCGACTCGAGGACGAACGGCGCGACGTCCTCCAGGCCCATCGAGTGGACCGCCGTCCGGAGGAGGTCGACGACCGGCACGCCTGGGGTCTTGCCCTGCCGCCGTAGGTACCACTCCCCCGCCTCGGCCATGGCCTGGAACGGCACGAGACCGACGATCTCGCTGCCCGTGACGACCAGCCCTCGGTCGTCGGCGAGGCGCCGGGCCTCTTCCAACACGAGGTGTGGCGGCGTCACGTGGTAGTCGGTCAGGTTGACGGAGATCTGCGCCCGGTCGTACTCCTCGACGTACCAGCCGATGGCCTTGCAGTGCCTGAAGATCCCCGCGCGGTACACCTTGTGCCCGACGGGGTCGTCGCTGGGGACGCCGTTGGCCGCCAGCAGGGCACGCAGGTCGTATGCGTGTGACCCCTTCGCGTGGGCGGCGGTCTCATCGAGCGTCGTGCCGACGAAACCACAGTTGCCGCAGGGGAACTCACCGTCGGCATACACGCGTACCGCACCTCGGGAGTAGACCGGGGACGGGTTCGACGCCCGGGCGACGCGCCCCGTCTCACGCAGCTCGAGGGCGATGTCGGACGCGAGCGCCTTGTCTCGCGTGTTCAGCGTGACGTTGTAGGCGATGAGGAACTCGCGGGCGCCGGTGATGAGCGCCCCCGTCGCTGGCCGGAACTCGGCCGGCCCGAAGTCGGGCGCCCACACGGGGTCGGCCAGCTTGGCGGCAAGACCCTCGTACTCGCCCTTCCGGACGGTCGCGAGGTTGCGCCGTGCCGGCGTGCTGGCGGCCGCCTCGTAGAGGTAGACGGGGATCCCCAGCTCCTCCCCCACCCGACGACCGAGACGACGGGCCAGCTCGGCGCAGTCCTCGAGCGAGAGGCCCTCGACGGGGACGAAGGGGCAGACGTCGGTCGCGCCCATCCGGGGGTGGGCCCCGTGGTGGCCCGACATGTCGATGACCTGTGCAGCCGTCTGCACCCCCCGGTAGGCGGCCTCGAGGACCGCCTCCGGCGGTCCGAGGAACGTCACGACCGTCCTGTTCGTGTCGGCCCCACGGTCGACATCGAGCAGGGTCACGCCCGCAACCGCCTCGATGGCGTCGGTGATCTGCTTGATCTTCGAGGGGTCCCGACCCTCGGAGAAGTTGGGCACGCATTCGACGATCTGCTCGCTCACGCTCCGACGGTACCGAGGAGGACCGAGGGGCGGGGCGCGCAACCCGACCGACCGTCTCGGCCGCGAGACTGCCGAGGGGCGTCGCATACGTCTATCGTCCGAGGCGTGCAGACCTCACATCGGCGCCACCGCGGGC
>JAJXUB010000102.1 GCA_021783215.1 Actinomycetes bacterium
CCGTTCCGTGCCGGGTTCGGCGTCGGCGGTGTTCCCAGGCCATTGCGGTTCCTGGAAATCGGGGTGAGCGAGGGTGGGTCGCTGGAGTTCTGGCGGGACTGGCTGGGTCCGGAGGCCGTCATCGTCGGGGTTGATGTCGATCAGTCGTGCCGCGATGTCGTTTCGGAGGACGTCGCACTGGTGCGCATCGGCTCCCAGGACGACCCGAGGTTCCTACGCTCGGTCGTGGACGAGCTCGGCGGGTCGGTGGACGTGGTTCTTGACGACGGTAGCCATATCGCCACCCACCAACGGGTTTCCTTCAACACGCTCTGGCCGCTCCTCACGGACGGCGGCCTGTACATCTGCGAGGACGTGCACACATCCTATTGGCCGGGCTACGAAGGTGGCCTACGACGACCTGGCACCGCGGTTGAGGAGGCCAAGGATCTTGTCGACGACATGCACCGTCGCTACTACACCGAGGCTCGCTCTCGCCGGCCGGCCATACCGTCACGTCCGGACGTCTGGTCCGTATCCTTCTTCGACTCGGTCATCGCCGTCCACAAGCGTTCCCGTCCTGACTCCCGTCGCATCGTCCGGGGGGACGAGACTCGTCGCGAACAGCAGTCGGACTCGCGATCCTGAACCACGCCGGTGTCGAAGGCGTGGCGGGGCTCAGTCTTCGAGGGCCTTGAGGAGGGCAATGTGGAAGGACGTCGCCTCACCGTCCCCGTCCTGGGCCACGCGGAACGCCACGATGACGGAGTGGACGATCGACCACAGCCGTGCCACCTCCTCATCGACGCCGGCCGCCTCGCACGCGATCTCCAGGCGCCGGCGGACGCCCCACCGGAAGGCCGACCCGGTGCCGTACTCCTCGACCCTGTCGCGCAGCAGAGGCTGCAGCTCGAACCCCGGGTGACCGGCAAGAGGCCTGGGGTCGATGGCCAGCCACGCTTCGGCATCAGCGCCGGCGCGCTGTGACCGGAGGATGTTTCGGAAGTGCAGGCCGCCGTGGAGCAGCGAGCGGCCGGCGTCGGACACCGACAGCTCCCGCAAGAGGCCGCGCGCACGCACGACGAGGCGCCGCGGCAGAACGTCCGGCACGCTCTCGAGGTTCGAGAGGCGGTCGTCGCAGAAGTCGACGGCCGCTCCGATCGTCGGAGGGGCCGGGACGTGCAGGCGGCTCATCACCTCGCCGGCGAGCTCGCACGCCTCGTCGATCGCCACCGTGTTGAGATCCGTTGAGGGGTCGAGGCGCTCGAGGAGCATCGTCCAGGTGGCCGGGTCCGCGGCGACGAGCCGGACCGCCCCGTGACCGGCCCAGCGGCGTAGCGCCAGATGGTCGCCGACGGCTTCGGCGTGGGGCCACCCGACGCGCAGGACCAACGGCTCGTCGTCCCGCCGAACGGGGAGTGCGACGGCGGTGCGCCCGGACCTGACCGGACCGTCCGGCGCGAGCCCCCACCGTTCGGCCCCGTCCGCGAGGAGCCGCGGCACGGTCCGTGCCCACTCGTCGCCGCTCGGTCCGATGCTCGGGGTCAGCGCGTCGAACGAGTTCAGCACCGCAGCGGGGACGTCGATCCTGACGCTCACCGAACCATCCCCGGGAAGGGCGAGATCGGCGCCCCCCACTCGTGGGCGAGCTCCACGGCATACGCGAGCCACCGTACGAGGTCACCGAAGGCGACCGGGGCGGTCGCCGCCGGCAGCGCGGCGCCGTAGCCGTTCTCGAGCCCCGTGACGAGCACTCCGGCGAGCCTCAACGCCAGGGCGGGCGTTGTGACCCGGAAGGGCAGGACGTAGCCGACGGCCGGCGCCGTCGGCACCGTTCCCGCCGCTGCCTGCTCAGCCTCGAGCGCGCGCAGTCGCCGAGCCGCAGCGATCGCCCGAGCCCGGGTGGCCGGGTCGCCTTGTGCGGCGACGACATCGAAGCCGTATGCCGCCCCTCCCGTGGCAGCGAGCACCTCACCGAGGGCGCCGGAGTCCCACGTCCCGGTGGACAACGGCGTCAGGGCCGGCCACGTTCCGCCGAGGATCCAGGCGGCCGCCATCCGCTGCGCGAGGACCGAGCAGACGGCCGGAGCGAGGTCCGGCGGGACCATCGCCAGGTTGGCCGCGCCGGCCAGTGCCCCGGCCTCGGCCGCGGCGACCGCGGTGGTCGTCAGCGTCGGGCTCGGAAGTGGTGTCCGTGTCGCCGACGTCGACGACGTGATGGGTGCGCTCGATGAGGGCGAGGAGGCGGTCGGCTCCGGAACCGGGACGTTGGCCCGTTCGAGCAGGGCCGCGAGCACCTGCGCCTGGGCGGTGTGCACCGCCGCCAGGGGAGCGGCGAGCGGGCTCGGCCAGGTGCGCAGGGACGTCGCCAAACCCCGGGTGTCGTCCAGGAGCGCGAGCAGGGCCGCCTCGCCAGCGACAGGCGCCCGTGTCGGAGAGCCGGAGGCGAGTCCCTGACCGACGTCGACCCGCACGCGGCACCCCGATAGTGAGCCCGTCAGGCCGAGGCCGAGCACTCCGGCGACGACAGCCCGCCGCCCGAGCGCGCGCGGCGGCGCGGAGGTGCGGGCCCGGCGTGGCATATGCGGGATCATCGCACGGCGTTTTGCGGCGGCGGAGTTCTCCAAGCCTCCCCCATGACGGCCCGAGGTTCCTCCCCGGATGGAAAGCCGTCAAGTCAGAGGGTCTCTGGGCTTCTGCGGGCCCCTTGTCGGTCGCCAACACGATCGACAACTGTCGGCGGGCAAGAGGGGAAGCCGATATGGTCCCAACGTGGAGCGGCTCAGGCAGTCGACGGCCCGTCGCTCTGCGTTGATCTGGGTGCCCGGGGTGATCGCCTCGGGCGCCATCCCCGCTCTGAGTGCCCTCCAGCATGGCGCGTTCGGGATTGCGCGCAACGACGACTGGGCCTACTCACGTGCCCTCTTCAGGTCCTATGCGTCGGGCCATTTCGTCGTCGACTCGTACACAAAGACCATGTTGGTCGGGCAGCTGGCCGCGACCTGGCCCGTTCGGGCGGTGTTCGGTGAGAGCCTCGTCCCCCTCCAGGTGTGGACCCTCGTCCTTGGCATGCTCGGCCTGACCGCCTTCGGACTACTAGCGAGGCAGTTCCTCAGCCCGATCCGCACACTCGTCACCCTTGTGATCGTTGGTCTGGGCCCGCTCTTCGGGTCACTGGCCGTGTCGTTCATGACGGATATCCCCGCCATGGCGCTCGAGTACGTTGCGTTATGGTGTGCCTTCCACGCCTTGCGTGGCCCAAAGCTAAGAAGTGGTTGGTGGGCAGGCGCCCTCGGGTTTGCCGCCTTCGCGTTCTCCATCCGGGAGTTTGCGGCCGCGGTCGTGCTCGTCCTGGCTCTGGCCCTGTGGTTTAGCCGACGTCGAGGGCTGATCGGAGGCAGGACTCAGTGGGCTTGGGCTGGGCTGTTCGTCTGGCTCGGGGGGGCCGTCGCGCTTTACGAATGGCGTCTGCGTGGGCCGGTGGCTCAACACGACGTCAGCGCACTCCAAGTTGGCATGTATGTCGTGAACCTTCCCGCCGTCGCCTTGACCCTCGGGGTGCAGATCGCTCCGTTGCTCGGCCTCGGTCTAGCGGTGCTCGCGTTCGTCTGGCGTAGGCGTCGTCCGGTCGCCGGGGCCTTGGGGTTGGTGGCCATCGGCATGGTTGCCCTGCTGCTTCACCGCACTGGGACGTTCTTCGGCAACTACATCGGCCGCACGCCGTCGTACGGAGAAACACTCCCCTGGGTGGCGGTCCTTCGACCCAAGCCGTGGAGACTCATCCGTTGGGCTGCGGCCGTGACGCCGGCGTCGCTCGCCGTGTTCGTGCTCCTCATTCTGGGGTTGCGAAGGTCACGTCCGCAGGAAAGGTCGTCCCGGGTGACCTCACCCGATGGGCTGGCTCGGATGTTGTCCGGCTCCTTTGCGATCCTGATGACCCTCACCGTCGTCGCGGTCTCGCTCGTATCGGGGATCCCGATCTTCGACCGCTACCTGCTCCCGGCTGTGGCGCCCCTCTGCGCATGGTTGCTTGGGTGGCCCGAGCTGCGACGAGGCATGGGAGCCTTCGCATCGGCTGCGATCGGGATCGGTGTCGGGCTGTGGGTGGTCTACGGCGTCTATCAGGTCGACCTGACCTCTGCCGCCGACGGTGTCAGGTGGCGAGTCGCGAGCCAGACCGTGGCGCGCGGGTATCGCGCCGACGAGGTGGACGCCGGCTATGAGTGGTTCTCGGCCCACCAACAGGGGGAGATCCGGATGCCGCCCGTCACGGTGCCGGACACCACGCCGACAATCGGGCCCTGGGTCGGCCTGTTCACCCCGTCCAAGGTGTGCGTCGGTGCCCTATGGGGCGGCGGCGCGGGACGTCGGCCCAGTACCGCGATCGCCACCTCGTCGGAGACCACCTGGTTCGGGCATCACCTGACCGTCAACACGTATCCGATCTCCGGTGGGTGTGTCGTTCCCTGACCGAACTTATCGGTAAGCCCTGCTCCCGCCGCCGGAGCCGTTGGTCGCCGCATTTCTGCCAGTCTCTTTGCCCAGGGAGTCGATAGAGTGTGTGGAGCACCACCGAGGCAACGACAACTGGAGAGAGGGGCGTGACCGATGTCCACACCGGACCGGATCCGCCCCGTCGTCGAGCCCGTCCTCGCACACCTCGGCTTCGTTGTCGACGACATCACGGTGACCCCGGCCGGCAAGCGCCGCGTCGTCCGCGTCGCCGTCGACCGTGACATCCCCGCCGAGGGCGACATCGTCGCGACCGTGCCGTCGCTGACGCTCGACGAGATCTCCGCGGCGACGCACGCGATCATCGGAGCCCTCGACGACACCGACGTCATGGGGGAGTCGGCATACGTCCTCGAGGTCACGTCCCCGGGTGTCGGGCGCCCGCTGACCAGCCCCGCACACTTCCGGCACAACGTCGGGCGCCTCGTCGTCCTGACGACCGATTCCGGCAAGGTCACCGCCCGCATCGACCGGGCCGGCGAGACCGCACTGGTGGCCCGGGTCCTCGGCCCACCGGAGCGCATCGTCGAGATGCCGTATGCCGCGATCCGCAAGGCCCTTGTCCAGGTCGAGTTCGACCGGCCGGACGCCGACGAGCCGGCCGTGGCCGAGCCCGACACGGACGCGACGGAGAAGGAGTGACATGGACATCGACCTGACCGTGCTGCGTGCCATCGAGCGTGAGCGCGACGTGTCCCTCGACATCCTCGTGCCGGCCATCGAGCAGGCCCTGCTGCTCGCCTACCACCGCACCGACGGCGCCTACAAGAACGCCCGCGCCGAGCTCGACCGCAAGAGCGGCCACGTGACGGTCTGGGCGCGCGAGGAGTTCGAGGTGCCCGTCGAGATGTCCGCCACGTCGGAGGAGGAGGGCGAGCAGGACAGCGTCGCCGACGAAGGCCCGAAGACCCGGCGTGAGCTCGGTCCGGAGTTCGACGACACCCCGAGCGGGTTCGGGCGCATCGCCGCCGCGACGGCCCGGCAGGTCATCGTCCAGCGTCTCCGCGACCTCGAGGAGGAGCAGATCCTCGGCGACTTCAAGGGCCGCGAGGGCGACATCGTCGCCGGGGTCATCCAGCAGAGCTCCAACCCCGCCCACGTCACCGTCGACTTCGGCGCGGTCGAAGGCATCCTCCCGATGGCCGAGCAGGTGCCGGGGGAGAAGTACGTCCACGGCGAGCGGCTGCGGTGCTACGTCGTCGCCGTGCGCCGGGGCCCGCGCGGCCCGCAGATCACGCTGTCCCGCTCCCACCCCAACCTCGTCCGGAAGCTCTTTGCCCTCGAGGTCCCGGAGATCGCCGACGGGACGGTCGTCATCGAGGCGCTCGCCCGCGAGGCGGGTCACCGGTCGAAGATCGCCGTCCACGCCAAGGTCTCCGGCGTCAACGCCAAGGGCGCGTGCATCGGCCCGATGGGGGCACGAGTGCGGGCCGTCATGGCCGAGCTCCACGGCGAGAAGATCGACATCGTCGACTGGTCCCCGGACGCGAAGACCTTCATCGCCTCGGCCCTGTCGCCGGCCAACGTCACCGGTGTCGAGGTCGTCGACCAGAGCCTCCGCGCGGCGCGCGTGACCGTGCCGGACTACCAGCTGTCCCTGGCCATCGGCAAGGAGGGGCAGAACGCCCGGCTCGCCGCGAAGCTGACCGGCTGGCGGATCGACATTCGCTCCGACACCGCCCCCGACGCCCCGACCGGGCCACCGCGCACCGCTGTGGGGGGCCCCGGGCGTTCCGGACCGGGCGGCGGCGTCCGTCATCCTGGCCTACGACCCGGTTTGTCGGGACCCGGGAGCCGGCCCGGGACGAGACCCGCCGGAGGGCCGCGACCGGGCACGGGACGCGGCTGACGCGGCATACGGCTAGACTTGTGGACACCGACCGGACTGGACTCCGGCAGGCGACACTCCCGCACGGGCCCATCCGGACGTGCATCGGATGCCGTCGGGCGGATAGCCGGTCGGTACTCCTGCGCGTGGTCGCCGGCACGGGACCGGAGGGTTCGCCCGCCGTCATCCCCGACCCGGCACGTCGGGCGCCGGGGCGTGGCGCCTGGCTGCACCCCAGCATCGACTGCTACGAGCAAGCCCTCCGCCGACGGGCGTTCGGGCGCGCGCTGCGCAGCGCCGTCCCGCTCGACCCGACGCCGGTCGCGGCCCGTCTCCAGGGGCCAGGCGCAGGAAATGACATGTCCGAGAAGAGAACCGGAAGCGGGTTCGACGCTGATGAGCACCCGATGAGTACTCAGCAATGAGCACCACCCAGCCGTAATCCGGTCCGCGCCACACGGCACGGACCACGAAGGAGAAATGTGTCCAAGGTCCGTGTGAGCGCCCTCGCCAAAGAGGTCGGAGTGACCAGCAAGGTCCTCCTTGAGCGCTTGAACTCGATGGGCGAGTACGTCAGGAGCGCCTCCTCGACGATCGAGCCCCCCGTCGTCCGTCGTTACCACGAGAAGTACCCCGACGGTGCCGCGGCTCCGGC
>JAJXUB010000017.1 GCA_021783215.1 Actinomycetes bacterium
CCGCGCACGTCCGGACCCGCGGTTGGTTCCGACGTCGGTCCGCCCCGGTAGGTTCCTACCTCGTGGAGAGCGGCGAGCCGGACCGGAGCGTGGGCCAGCTCGGCCCGGTGGCTCCGGCGGCTCGGGCCAAGGGCGCCGCCCGGGCGGCCGCCTCGCGGGCTCGGACGAAGCCCGAGTGGCGCCCGGCGGAGACGGACCCCGTCGCCCGGGTGCTCGTCGACACCGGGCTCGCCCACCTCGACCGGCCGTTCGACTACGTCGTCCCGTCCGAGCTCGATGCCGCCGCGCGTCCTGGCGTGCGCGTGCGGGTACCCTTCGCCGGCCAGGACCTGGACGGCTTCGTCATCGCCCGAGTCGCCGCGGCGGAGCGCGAGGGCCGGCTCCAGCGACTGCGCCGGGTCGTCTCCCCGGACGTCGTCCTCACGCCCGCACTGCTCGCCACGGCGGAGGAGCTGGCTCGACGGAAGGCCGGCACGGTCATGGACGTCCTGCGGCTGGCCATCCCGCCCCGGCACGCCGCCGCCGAGAAGGCCCTGAGCGCACGGATCTCGGCGTCCACACCGCCCGACGAGGTCTCGGCACGGGAGCCCCCGCCGGCTCCGGTGTCCACGGCGTGGGCCGCCTACCCCGCCGGCCCGGCGCTCCTCGCGCGGCTCACCCTCGGGGAGAGCCCCGGCGCGTCCTGGCTCGCCGTCCCGTCGCGCGACCCCGCGGAGGACTGGCCGCAGGCGTTCGCCGAGGCCGCCGCGAGCACTGTGGCGGGCGGCCGGGGCGCCGTGCTCGTCGTGCCCGACCACCGGGACGTCGTCCGGCTCGAGGCCGCCGTCGTCGCCGTCCTCGGCAAGGGCCGACACGTCCGGCTCACGGCCGACCAGGGTCCGCGGGCGAGGTATACGGCATACCTCAGGCTCCTTCGAGGTGACGTGGCCGTCGCCATCGGGACGCGTTCGGCGGCGTTCGCGCCGGTCCAGCGGCCCGGGCTTCTTGCGTGGTGGGACGACGGGGACGACCTCCACGCGGAGCCCCGCGCCCCGTACCCGCATGTCCACGACGTCCTCCTGGTCCGAGCGGAGGTTGAGCGAGCGGCGCTGCTGTCCGGCGGCTACGCCCGGACGGCCGTCGTCGAGCGCCTGCGACGACGTGATGAGCTCGCGGACGTCCCGGCCAGCGCCGCCACGGTCCGGGCGAGGACCCCGCGGATCCTCGTCGCCGGTGAGGGCTCGGAGCCGGAGCGGGACCCTGCGGCGGTCAGTGCCCGGCTTCCGTCGTTGGCGTGGCGTACCGCGAAGACGGCGCTCGAGCGTGGGCCCGTTCTCGTCCAGGTGCCGCGGCGGGGCTACCTGCCGACCCTGTCCTGCCAGTCCTGTCGCCGGCCCGCCCGGTGCCCGCGGTGCGCCGGGCCCCTGGGCGTCGCGACCCGCTCCGGTGTGCCGGCCTGTCGGTGGTGCGGCCTGCCCGCGTCGGCGTGGACGTGCCCGAGCTGCGGCGGGAGGCGCTGGCGTGCGGCCGTCGTCGGGGCACGCCGGACGGCCGAGGAGCTCGGTCGAGCGTTCCGCGGCGTCCCCGTCATCACGTCCGGCGCGCAGGAGGTGGTGCCCACCGTCGGGCCCGCCCCGGCCCTCGTCATCGCCACCCCCGGTGCCGAGCCTCTCGCCGCGGGCTCGTATGCCGCCTGCCTCCTCCTTGACGCCTGGGCCCTCCTCGACCGGAGCAACCTGGCGGCCGGCGAGGAGGCCCTGCGGCGGTGGATGGCGGCCGCCGCCCTCGTCCGCCCCGCCGAGCAGGGTGGGGTCGCCGTTCTCGTCGGAGGCCCGAGCGAGGTCTCCGTTCCTGCGGTCGAGGCCCTCGCGACCTGGCGGCCCGGGTGGTTCGCGGGACGGGAGCTCGACGAGCGGGCCGCTGCGTCGCTCCCACCGGTGACCGCCGCGGCTGTCATCGAGGGAGACCGGGACGCCGTAACCGGAGGGGTCGCCGAGCTCGTGCTCCCCGGGGGGGCGCTTGTCCTCGGGCCGCAGCCGATGTCCGGGGGGTCCGGGATCGCCCCGGAGCACCGGTCCTGGCGGGCGGTCGTCCTGGCCCCGGACGGGTCGGGTGACGCGTTGGCCGCCGCCTGCCGCGAGGTACGCCGCCAGCGCAGCGCCCGTAAGGAGCCCGGCCGCCTGACCGTCCGGCTGGACCCGCCGGACCTGGACGGATGAGACACCTCCGCGACGGGGCACGTGAGGGACCCCGAGCGGCTGGCCTCCTAGACTGACGCGGGTGTCCATCCAGAACATCCGGCTCTTCGGTGACCCGGTCCTGCGAACGCCGGCGGACCCGGTCGCCGACTTCGACAAGGAGCTGCGGACCCTCGTCGCGGACCTGACGGACACGATGCTCGACGCCCCGGGCGCCGGCCTTGCCGCCCCCCAGATCGGTGTCGGGCTGCGCGTGTTCACGTATCACGTGGACGGCGTTGTCGGCCACCTCGTCAACCCCGTCCTCGAGCTCGACGACGGGGAGCAGGACGGGCAGGAGGGGTGTCTGTCCTTCCCCGGCCTGACGTGTGACACCCGCCGTGCCTGGGGGGTTGTCGCCCGGGGGCTCAACATGTGGGGGGAGCCGGTCTTCCTCGAGGGGACGGAGCTCCTCGCCCGCGCACTCCAGCACGAGACCGACCATCTCGACGGGATCCTCTTCATCGACCGGATGGACCGGGAGACGCGCAGGGCGGCGATGCGGGCGATCCGCGACGCCGAGTGGACCGGGGGCTGCGCGCCGACGGTCCGCGTCTCACCACACGCGACGTTCGGGCTGGGGATGTAGATGCGGCTCGTCGTCGCCGGCACCCCGTATGCCGCGGTCCCGTCCCTGCGCGCCCTCCTCGCCTCCCGCCACGATGTCGTCGCCGTCGTGACGCGCCCCGACGCCGCCGCCGGCCGGGGGCGCCGCCTCACCGCGACTCCGGTCCGCGAGGTGGCCGAGGCGCACGGCATCCGCGTCCTGACGCCGGCCTCGCCGCGGGAGGAGGACTTCCAGGCCGAGCTGCGCGCCCTGGAACCGGATGTATGCCCCGTCATCGCGTACGGCGCCCTCATCCCGAGGTCGGCGCTGGACATCCCACGGCGTGGCTGGGTGAACCTTCACTTCTCCCTGCTGCCGGCATGGCGAGGCGCCGCACCGGTGCAGCACGCGATCCTCGCCGGCGACGAGATCACCGGCGCGTCGACGTTCATCATCGAGGAGGGGCTCGACACCGGTCCCGTCCTTGGGACGATGACGGAGACGATCCGCCCCGACGACACCGCCGGTGGCCTGCTCGCCCGGCTCAGCGAGGCGGCCGCGCCGCTCCTCGTCGCGACGATCGACGCCCTCGAGGACGGGTCGGCGTCGCCGGTTGCGCAGCCGTCCGAGGGTGTCAGCCTGGCGCCGAAGGTCAGGGTCGCCGACGCGCGGGTCGACTGGTCGGCTCCCGCCTTCGCCGTCGACCGGCGGGTCCGTGCCTGCACGCCGGCGCCGGGGGCATGGACGACGTTCCGCGGCCGGCGGCTCAAGGTCGGTCCGGTCCGGGTCCTCGAGCCGGCCGACCCCCTCGCGCCCGGCGAGCTGCGTGTGGCCAAGAGCGAGATCCTCGTCGGCACCTCGACCCGCCTCGTCCGGCTCGGCTCGGTCCAGCCGCTCGGGAAGACGCCGATGCCGGCCGAGGACTGGGCTCGCGGCCTGCGGATCGCCTCGGGTGAACGGCTCGGCGATGCCTGACCGCCGTCGACCACGTCCCGCCCAACAGCGCAGCCGGACCGCTCCGGCACAGCGCGGTCGGCGCGGCGACCCGAGCCGGCTAGCCTCCTACACCCTCCTGCGGGAGGTCGACGGCGGCGCGTATGCCAACCTCGAGCTCCCGCGGATCCTCCGACGCATGCACCTCTCCGGCAGGGACGCCGCGTTCGCGACGGAGCTCGCCTTCGGGACGATCCGATGGGAGGGGCTCTACGACCGGTTCATCGCGCTCGCCGCGGACCGACCCATCGAACGGGTTGACCCGGGGCTGCGGGACACCCTCCGGCTCGGGGCGCACCAGCTGTTCGGGATGAGGGTCCCGGCCCACGCCGCGGCCGACGAGACCGTCGCGCTCGCCCGCCAGGTCAACGGCGCGGGCGCCTCCGGCCTCGTCAACGCGGTCATGCGGCGGCTGTCCGAGCAGAGCCGGCAGGACTGGGTCGCCGCGGTGGTCCCCGACGGCCTCGACGTGACGGCCCGGCTCGCCCTCGAGCAGTCGCACCCCGACTGGGTGGCCCGGGCCCTGCGTCAGGCGCTCCTCGGCCACGGCGCGGCGACCCCGGAGAGCGTCGGCGCGTCCCTGGAGGCGTTGCTCACGGCGGACAACACGGCAGCCGAGGTCTCCCTCGTCGCGCGGCCGGGGCTGACGACCGTTGCGGACCTGCTCGCCCGCGGCGGCAGGCCGAGCCCGGTCTCGCCGATCGGTGTACGGCTCGACGGTGGTGCGCCGGGCGACATTCCCGAGGTGCGCGACGGCCGTGCCGCCGTCCAGGACGAGGGCTCCCAGCTGCTCGCGCTCGCGCTCGCCGCGGCACCGACGCAGGGCGGCGGTCCCGGCCGGCCGCGGTGGCTCGACCTGTGCGCCGGCCCCGGTGGCAAGGCCGGAGTCCTCGCCGGGCTCGCCGCGGATGCCGGAGCCGACCTCGTCTGCACCGAGATCAGCCCACACCGCGCCGACCTCGTCCGGCAGACGCTGCGGCTCGGCATCGAAGCCGTCGGGGAGCGTGGGGCGTCGGTGGTGGTGCGTACCGCGGACGGGCGGGCCGTCGGGGAGAGCGAGCCGGAGGCGTACGAGCGCGTGCTCGTCGATGCGCCGTGCACCGGGCTGGGCGCGCTGCGCCGCCGCCCCGAAGCCCGGTGGCGCCGCCAGCAGTCCGACGTCGGTGCCCTCGGCCCGCTCCAGCGGGCCCTGCTGACGTCGGCGCTCGACGCCACACGCCCCGGCGGCGTCGTTGCCTACGCGACGTGCAGCCCCCACCTCGCCGAGACGAGGTTCGTCGTCACCGACGTCCTCAAGCGGCGGGACGACGTCGAGGTCGTCGACGCCCGCCCCGTCATCGCCGAGGCAAGCGCGGGGCGCCTGGCCGACCTCGGCGAGGGCCCGTCGGTCCAGCTATGGCCGCACGTCCACGGCACCGACGGGATGTTCCTCAGCCTGCTCAGGAAGCGGTGACCGGGCCGGGATCGGCTCGAAGCGCGACGTGAAGAACCGCAGCGTCGGCGCCTCGTGGACGAACCGCAGACCGCGGATCGCGTCGCGGTTCTTCCACAGCTCGATGACGGCGTCCGCGACGACGTCCATATGGGCGTTGGTGTAGACGCGGCGGGGGATCGTCAGGCGGACCAGCTCGAGCGCGGGGTGGCGGTTGTTCCCGTCGGCGTCGCGCCCGGCGGAGACGATGCCGCGCTCCATGGACCGAACCCCGCTCTCGACGAACAGCTCGGCCGCGAGGGCCTGTGCCGGGAAGTCGTCCTGGGACAGGTGCGGGAGGAAGGCCCGAGCGTCGATGAAGACCGCGTGGCCGCCGACCGGCTCGACGATCGGCACCCCTGCCGCCTTCAGCTGGTCGCCGAGGTAGCGGACCTGGCCGATCCGGTGCTCGAGGTAGGCGTCGTCGAGGGCCTCGCGCAGGCCGACGGCC
Source organism: Actinomycetes bacterium (assembly GCA_021783215.1). GTDB lineage: Bacteria > Actinomycetota > Actinomycetes > Actinomycetales > Dermatophilaceae > JAJXUB01. Next base: position 5,679 of record JAJXUB010000017.1, read on the forward strand.
ATCGCCTCGAGGTCGCGCCCGGAGAGGCCGCCATAGGTCGGCATCCCCTCGTAGACGACGACGAGTCCGCGAGCCTCCTCGAGGATCGCCTCCGACCGCATCGCGAGGAAGCCGCCGATGTTGACCAGGGCGTCCTTCTTGCCGGACATCGTCAGGCCGTCGACGTAGGACAGCATCTCCTTGACGATCTCGGCGCACGGGGTGTCGGCATACCCCTCCTCGCGTTCCTTGATGAACCACGAGTTCTCGGCGAGCCTCGTCGCGTCGGACCACAGGATGATCCCGTTCCGCTTGCACAGCTCGCTGACCGCCTTGATGTTGGCCATCGAGACCGGCTGCCCGCCGGCCATGTTGACGGTGACGGCGAGGTTGACGTAGGCGATGTTCTCGGCGCCCTTGTCGTCGATGAGCGCCTGGAGCTTGTCGAGGTCTATGTTGCCCTTGAAGGGGATGTCCGCGCGGGTCGGGTCGTGGGCCTCGTCGCGGATGACGTCGACGAACGTCGCGCCGGCGAGCTCCTGGTGGACGCGCGTCGTCGTAAAGTACATGTTGCCGGCGACGTACTGGCCGGGCTTGATGAGGATCTTGCTGATGAGGTGCTCGGCGCCACGGCCCTGGTGGGTCGGCACCACATAGGGGAGCCCGTATGCCTCCTGGACCGCCTCGAGAAGGTGGTCGAAGCTGCGCGCGCCGGCGTACGCCTCGTCACCCATCATGAGCGCGCTCCACTGGCGGTCGCTCATCGCGTTGGTCCCCGAGTCGGTGAGGAGGTCGATGTAGCAGACCGAGCTCTTCAGGAGGAAGGTGTTGTAGCCGGCGTCGGCGATGGCCTTCTCGCGCTCCGCACGGGTCGTCATCGTCAGCGGTTCGACCATCTTGATCCGGTACGGCTCGGCGGTGCGCATGCGCGGCTCCTTCGTCGGCTTGTGGCTCTTTCAGGCGAGCGTGCGCCACTCGGGACGCGTGGGCAACCGGGCCCAGTACCGCTGCGCATGGTGACCAACCTGCATACCCGTGTCGCCGATGCGTCGGACAAGGTGACCACCGCACGACCGACGTGGCGGATGGCCTCTAGTGTGGGCGGGTGCTCATCTCGCCGTCGATCCTCTCCGCGGACTTCGCCGACCTCGGCGCCGAGATCCGGCGTGTCCGCAACGCCGACTGGGTCCATGTCGACGTCATGGACAACCACTTCGTCCCCAACCTGACGATCGGGCTGCCGGTCGTCGAGGCGGTCGTGCGCGTGAGCCCCTTGCCTGTCGACGCCCACCTCATGATCGACGACCCCGACCGCTGGGCTGCGTCATACGCGCAAGCCGGCGCGAGGTCGGTGACGTTCCATGTCGAGGCCGCCCACGACCCCGTGGCGACGGCGCGGGCCATCCGCGCCGCCGGGGCGCGAGCGGGGGTCGCCGTCAAGCCGGGCACGCCGTTCGAGCCGTATGCCGGCCTGCTCCCCGAGCTCGACATGGTTCTCGTCATGACGGTCGAGCCCGGTTTCGGGGGGCAGTCGTTCATGGCCGACCAGATGGACAAGGTCCGCGCCGTCCGTGCCGCCATCGACCGGCTCGGGCGCGACGTCTGGGTCCAGGTCGACGGGGGCGTGGCCGAGGACACGATCGGGCGGTGCGCCGCGGCCGGCGCGAACGTGTTCGTCGCCGGTTCGGCGGTCTACCGGGCGAAGGACCCCGGCGCCGCGGTCACCCGGCTGAGGGACCTCGCCGCCGCAGCCCTCGGCGCGTAGGGCGAGGCGGCCTCAGAAGACGACGGTCGTGCTCCCATGCCGCATGATCCGGTCCTCGCAGTGCCACAGGACGGCCCGGGAGAGGACCTGGCGCTCGACATCGGCGCCGAGGCGCCGCAGCTCGGACACCGAGTCGTCGTGCGCGACGCGCACGACGTCCTGCTCGATGATCGGCCCCATGTCGAGGTCCTCGGTGACGTAGTGGGCGGTCGCCCCGACGAGCTTGACTCCCCGCTCCTTGGCCCGCTCGTAGGGTGCGGCGCCGATGAACGCGGGGAGGAAGGAGTGGTGGATGTTGATGACCGGCACGCCCACCTGCCTGAGGAAGGCCGGCGAGAGGATCTGCATGTAGCGGGCGAGGACGACGAGGTCGACGTTGCCACGGAGGAGCTCGAGCTGACGCGCCTCGGCATCCCCCTTCGTGTCCGCCGTGACCGGGATGTGGAAGTAGGGGACCGCGAACTGGCGGACGTCCTCGGCGAGGTCGGCGTGGTTGGAGATCACCATCGGGACGGTCATCGGCAGCTCGCCACGCCGCTGCCGCCACAGCAGGTCGAGCAGGCAGTGGTCGCCCTTCGAGGCGAGCAGGGCGACCCGCTTGGGGCGGTGGCTCTCGACGAGCTGCCACTCCATGCCGAGATCCGCGCCGATCCGCTCGGCGCAGCGCGACTCGAGCTGCGCCGCCATGGACGAGAGGTGGGGGAGGTGGAAGACCGTCCGCTGGTAGAAGCGCCCACCCTCGGGGTCGGTCGAATGCTGGTCCAGCGCGACGATGTTCGCGCCGACGTCGCGCAGGACCGCCGAGACCGTCGCCACGATCCCCGGGCGGTCCGGCCCCTGGACGAGCAGCCGGCCCTCGTCGGCGGCGATGTCCGACCTCTTCGACATTCCGTGTCCCTTTCCTTCGCGGGCGTGATCCGCCATTCTTCCTCGTACCGGCCGGGTGGCCGCGCCCGCTCCGACCGGTGAGCTCGCGGTGAGGACGGCCACACGACAGGCTCTCGGGGGGCCGAGCGCCATCCGGCATAATGGTCCCCACGTGCTCCGGGGTCGGTGTAACTCCGAACCGGCGGTGACAGTCCGCGACCCGGCCGCAGCCAGCGGCCGGTGGACCAGGTGTAACTCCTCGACCGACGGTGAAAGTCCGGATGGTAGGCAGCACGTATGCCGTGACGGCGCCGGTCAGTCGACCCCGCCGGGCGGTGTGCAGTCCCCGGAGCTCGTCCCTGCCCGCAGACGAGTCCAAGGACGAGCACCACATGATCTCACTCGCCATGGCGACGAACCCGTCGCCGAACCTCTTTCAACAGGTCATCGACGCGCACTACGCGTTCGGTCCGAACGACACCTACCCGCTGCACTATCTCGAGCTCGTCGGCGTCCTCATCGGCGTCGTCTCGGCCTGGTACGGGATGAAGCGACGCGTCTGGGCATGGCCCGTCGGCATCGTCGCCAACGTCCTGCTGTTCTTCGTCTACGTCGGCGCCGCGTTCGGGGCCGACCACCGCGTCCCGCTGTTCGGCCAGTCCGGTCGGCAGGTGTTCCTCTTCCTCACGAGCGTCTACGGCTGGTGGATGTGGAGCCGCGCCCGACGGGGCAAAGCCGCCGAGGCACCGGCGATCGTCCCGCGCTGGGCGACGATGCGGGAACGCCTCGGCGCCGGCGGCCTGTGGGTCGTCGGCACGATCGCGGCCCACGCGCTGTTCCAGTGGATCCTCGACTCCAACCCGAACCCCTACTGGCATCCGGCCTGGTGGTACTCGTGGTGCGACGCGTGGATCTTCATCGGGTCCATGGTCGCCACCTATGCCATGGCCCGCGGCTGGAACGAGTTCTGGCTGAGCTGGATCCTCGTCGACCTCGTCGGTGTGCCGATGGGTTTCGCGACCGGCTACGTCCCGACGGCCGTCATGTACATCTTCTACGGGCTGTTCGTTCTCTACGGCTTCAGCCAGTGGGTCAAGGCGACACGCGAGGAGGGGCCGGTCTCGCTGGAGCTGGAACCGGCCTGACCCAGCACGTCGGACCTCGCCGCGCCCGGGACGCGAGCAGCGGACCGGCGTACGGGCAGGACCGGGCGACCCCGGCCCTGCCCGTACGCTTGACCCTCGTGAAGACGTTCGACGACCTGTATGCCGAGCTGGCCGAAAAGGCGCGGACGCGGCCGGGCGGGTCGGGGACGGTGACGGAGCTCGACGCCGGCGTGCACGCCATCGGCAAGAAGATCGTCGAGGAGGCGGCCGAGGTGTGGATGGCTGCCGAGCACGAGGGGCGCGAGCGGACCGCTGAGGAGATCAGCCAGCTGCTCTACCACCTGCAGGTCCTCATGCTGGCGACCGGGCTCAGCCTCGACGACGTCTACGCCCACCTCTAGGAGCACACGTGCTGCGCATCGCCGTCCCGAACAAGGGCTCGCTGTCCGAGTCGGCCGTCGACATGCTCCGCGAGGCGGGGTACCGGACCCGGCGCGACCCCAAGGAGCTCGTCCTCAGCGACGTCGACAACGACGTCGAGTTCTTCTACCTCCGCCCGCGCGACATCGCCGTCTACGTCGGCTCCGGCACGGTCGATGCCGGCATCACCGGGCGTGATCTCCTCCTCGACTCCGGCAGCGCCGCCGAGGAGGTCCTCGCTCTCGGGTTCGGCGCGTCGACGTTCCGGTACGCCGCGCACTCCGGTGAGGTCACGACGGTCGCGCAGCTCGCCGGGAAGCGCGTCGCGACGTCCTACCCGGGACTGGTGGCCAAGGACCTCGCCGACCACGGGGTGACGGCCGAGGTCGTCCGGCTCGACGGCGCCGTGGAGACGGCCATCACGCTCGGCGTCGCCGATGCCATCGCCGATGTCGTGGAGACGGGGACGACGTTGCGCCAGCAGCGCCTCGAGACGTTCGGGGACCCGATCCTGAAGAGCGAGGCGGTCCTCATCCGGCGCACCGGAAGCGACGAGCAGGCCGCCCTCGAGGTCCTCAGGCGCAGGCTGACCGGCGTCATCACCGCCCGGGCCTACGTCATGCTCGACTATGACGTCCCGGCCGATCTCGTCGAACGCGCGTGTCTGCTCACCCCGGGTCTCGAGAGCCCGACGGTGTCCCGGCTCCAGAACCGCCAGTGGGCCGCGGTGCGGGCCATGGTCCCGCGGCAGCGGACCAACGCGATCATGGACGAGCTCTACGACCTCGGCGCCCGGGCCATCCTCGTCACCGACATCACGGCGTGCCGGCTGTGACGCGTCATGACGGCGACGCCTGACCCGTTCGCGACCTTCCGTCCCCGCCGCGGCCGGGTCGTCACGTCGGTCATGGCCGGTGTCGTCGTCCTCATCTTCCTCATCGGCGCGATCACCGTCCCGGGGCCGCGGGAGGGCGGCCCGTGGAGGCTGCCGGACCGCCTCATGCTCCTCGTGGTCGGGGGGGCGATCGCCTGGCTCCTGCGTCGGTATGCCACGATCCGCGCCACGCCGACGCGGGAGCGCCTCGTCGTGCGGAACCTGCTCGTCACGCGCCGGCTCGAGTGGCCCGAGATCGTGGGGATCCAGTTCGCCGGGGGAGACCCGTGGGTCCAGCTCGACCTCACGGACACCGAGCGGCTCGCCGTCATGGCGATCCAGAAGGCGGACGGCGCGTTCGGACGTGCCGAGGCCTCCCGGCTGGCCTCGCTCATCCGCGCCCTCGGTGAGGGGGCCGAGGAGGGGTCAGCCGACCCGCCGGCGTGACGGACGGGCGCGCAGCGACAACGCCATCTGGACGAGGCCGACCGCGAGCAGGGTCACCCACACGGCGCGAAAGCCCCCCGTCGCGTCGTGGACGGCCCCCATGACCGTCGGTCCGAGCGACGCGAGACCGTACGACACGAGGAACGCCATCGCCGTGAACCGCGCGCTGGCGCGGGGCGAGACGGCGTAGCGGACGAGGAGCACGAGCCCCAGCGCGAAGGCGCTGCCCTGGCCCAGCCCGAGCAGGGCCGTCCAGAGCAGCGGGGCCGCGGTCGGGGCGAGCGCCACCCCCGCCTCGCCGCTCATGCCGAGGATGCCGGCGGCGACGAGGAGGACCCGCCAGTCGTGCACGCGGTCCGTCAGCCAGGGGGCGACGAGCCCCGAGACGAGCTGTGCTCCGGTGAACAGGGCGAGGAGGTAGCCGGCGCGCGTCGCCGACCAGTGATGCTCGACGTACGTCGGGGACAGCCAGGCAAGGCAGCTGTAGAACTGCCAGGACTGGGCGGCGAGGAACAGCGCGACGAGCCACGCCGTGGTGCTCCGCCAGGGAAGCCCATGCTCGGTGTCGGCCGGGTGGGAGTCGGGGACGAGGTGGTGCAGGGTCGCCCGGTCCACCGGCAGCCACAGGAGCAGCCCGACGACGGCGACGGCCGCCCACACCGCGAGGGAGCGCGGCCAGCCCCCAAGCGCCGCCGCCAGGGGCTCGGCGAGCGCCGAGGCCGTCGCGGCGCCGGCCATCATGGCGAGCATCTGCAGCCCGGTGACGAGCCCGGCGCGCTCGGGTGGGAACACGCCCTTGACGAGCCCGGGCAGGAGCGTCCCGACGACCGCGATCCCGACCCCGGCGACGACGGTTCCCGCATACAAGGCGGCGACGTGGGAACCGAGTCCGCGCATGAGGTTCCCGACAACGATGAGCAGCGTGCCCAGCGTGATGGCACGCGCCGAGCCGAGCCGTGCCCCGATGCGCGCGGACGGCGGTGCGAAGAGGCCCATGCAGAGGACCGGGAGGGTGGTCAGGACCCCGACCCAGCCTGCCGAGAGCGAGAGGTCGTGGCCGATGGACCTCTCCATCGGCGGCAGCCCCGCCATGAGGGTCCGCAGGCTGAACCCGACGGCGACGAGGCCGGTCCCGACGGCGAGCATCGAGGCGCGACGCGCTGGCTGGGAGCTCATGGGGAGGGGCTCGTCGTCAGGACCAGGTCGGCGCGACCTCGGGTCCCGTCCGCGGCGAAGAGGTCGGCCTCCTGTGCCTCCCACTCCTCCCAGTGCGCGTCGAAGACGTCTCCGTCCCTCGTGACGCCCCGCTGGCGTCGGATGTCGCGTGGCGCGTCGAGCCAGACACGGACCGCGGCGTACGTCCCGGCGGGCCGGACCGAGGCGCCACAGCCGTCGACGACGAGGTAGCGCCCCGCCGGGACCGGAACCGACCCGGCCCACCGGTGCTTCTCCCAGTCCCACGTCCGGTATGCCGCCGGCTCGCCGTGCGCGATGGGCTCAAGGACCTCCGTGGTGAGCAGGCCGACGGACGCGGCAAGGCCGTCCCACCCGGGGTAGATCGCGTCGAGGGGGACGACCGGCGCGCCGAGGGCCTGCGCGACGGCGCCGGACAGCGTCGACTTGCCGGACCCGGTCGGCCCGTCGACCGCGACGACGACACAGTCCCCGCACCGGGGCTGGGCGTGGCGGGCGGCGTCGACAACCGCCGCGACGTGCCCGGCGTCGGCCCGGTCCGTGATGTGGGACCACACGAGCGGCCACCCTAGCGGCGATGGGAGGATGGTCGTCGTGTCCGTCGCCGTCCGAGTCATCCCCTGCCTCGACGTCGACGCGGGCCGTGTCGTCAAGGGCGTCCGGTTCGGCAGCCTCCGGGACGCCGGCGATCCGGTCGAGCTGGCCCGTGCCTACGGCGAGCAGGGCGCCGACGAGCTCACCTTTCTCGACGTCACGGCGAGCAGCGCGGGCCGGGAGACGATGTACGACCTCGTGCGCCGGACGGCCGAGGAGGTCTTCATCCCGCTGACCGTCGGCGGGGGGGTGCGGACGGTCGACGACGTGGACCGGCTGCTGCGTGCCGGCGCCGACAAGGTCGGTATCAACACCGGGGCGATCGCCCGCCCCGAGGTCATCGCCGACATCGCCGACCGGTTCGGCTCCCAGGTCCTCGTCCTCTCCGCGGACGTCCGGCGCGCGGGCGACGGCACCTTCGAGGTGACCACGCACGGCGGGCGGACCGGAACGGGCATCGAGGCAGTCGGCTGGTGCGCCCGGGCCGAGGCGCTCGGCGCCGGTGAGATCCTCCTCAACTCGATGGACGCCGACGGGACGAAGGCCGGCTTCGACCTCGAGCTCATCCGCGCCGTTCGCGCCGAGGTGTCCGTGCCCGTCATCGCCAGCGGCGGAGCCGGTCGCGTCGCCGACTTCGCCCCGGCCATCCACGCCGGTGCGGACGCGGTCCTCGCCGCGAGCGTCTTCCACTACGGCGAGCTGACCATCCACGAGGTCAAGGAGGCCCTTGCGGCCGACGGCCTGCCGGTGCGTATGCCACCGCAGAAGGTCTCGCCGTGACGCCGGCCGCTCTCGACCCCGCCATCGCCGCCCGCCTCAAGCGTGACCCGGCCGGGCTCGTCGCCGCCGTCATCCAGCAGCACGACACCGGCGAGGTCCTCATGCTCGGCTGGATGGACGACGAGGCGCTCCGGCGGACCCTCGCCGAGGGGCGCGTGACCTTCTGGTCCCGCAGCCGACAGGCGTACTGGCGTAAGGGCGACACGTCCGGTCACGTCCAGCTCGTCCGCTCGGTCGCCCTCGACTGCGACGGGGACGCCCTCCTCGTGCGGGTCGACCAGGTGGGCGCCGCGTGCCACACGGGCAGCCGGACGTGCTTCGACAACGGGCTCATCGGATGAGCGACGCGCCCGACCCCGGCGCGACGGGACCGGTGCCGGACCTCGGCTTCGGCGGCACGTGGCCTGACCTCCCGACGTTCGCCGTGCTCGCCCGGGACCGGCGTGTCATCCCGGTCGTCCGCCGGCTCATGGCCGACGCCGAGACACCCGTCGGCCTCTACCGCAAGCTGGCCGCCGACCGTCCCGGGACGTTCCTCCTCGAGTCCGCCGAGCACGGCGGGCTGTGGTCGCGGTGGTCCATCGTCGGGGCGGCCAGCCGTGCGACGCTGACGGAGCGCGACGGCCAGGTCCACTGGGTCGGGGAGCCACCGGCCGGGGTGCCGACGAGCGGGGACCCGCTCGACGCGCTGCGCGACACCGTCGCCGCCCTCGCGACGCCTGTCCTGCCCGGGCTGCCCCCGCTGACCGGAGGCATGGTCGGCGCGATCGGCTACGACGCGGTTCGTCACTGGGAACGCGTGCCCGCCACGGCACCCGACGTCCTCGGCCTGCCCGTGGTGTCGATGATGCTCGCGACCGACCTTGCCGTCCTCGACCACGCCGACGGCTCGGTGCTGCTCATCGCGAACGCCATCAACTACGACGCGACGGACGAGCGCGTGGAGTGGGCATGGCACGACGCGAGGCGCCGGCTCGACGACATGACGGACGCGCTCCGAGCGCCGGCCGCGAGCACGGTGACGGCCATCGACGCGGCGGCCCGGGATGCCGCCCTCGCGGGCGTCCGGTCCGACCGGACCCAGGAGGACTACCGTCGAGTCGTCGAGTCGGCGAAGGAGGACATCCGGGACGGCGAGGTCTTCCAGGTGGTCCTCTCGCAACGGTTCTCGCTCGACTGCCCGGTCGATGCCCTCGACGTCTACCGGGCCCTCCGGGCCGGCAACCCGAGCCCCTACATGTACCTCCTCCGGCTGCCGCGCCCCGACGGTGGCGTCGTCGACGTCGTCGGAAGCAGCCCCGAGGCCCTCGTCCGCGTCGAGCAGCGGCGTGCCATCACCCACCCGATCGCCGGAACCCGCCCGCGCGGCAAGACCCCCGAGGACGACGTCCGCCTCGGGGAGGAGCTCCTCGCCGACCCCAAGGAGCGCTCCGAGCACGTCATGCTCGTCGACCTCGGCCGCAACGACCTGCAACGGGTATGCCGGCCCGGCAGCATCGAGGTCGTCGACCTCCTCTCGGTCCGGAAGTACTCTCACGTCATCCACCTCGAGTCGACGGTCGTCGGCGAGCTGACCGAGGACGTGAGCGCATACGACGCTCTCGTCGCGACGTTCCCCGCCGGCACGCTGTCCGGCGCCCCGAAGCCCAGGGCGATGGCGCTCATCGAGGGCTACGAGGCGAGCCGGCGGGGGATCTACGGGGGAGTGGTCGGCTACCTGGACTTCCACGGGGACATGGACCTGGCGATCGCCATCCGCACCGTTGTCATCGTCGACGGCGTGGCGCACGTCCAGGCCGGGGCGGGTATCGTCGCCGACTCCATACCGCAGCTGGAGGACGAGGAGTGCCACAACAAGGCGGCCGCCGCCGTGCGCGCGGTCGCCGTCGCCCGGTCGATGCGCGCTCCGTGAGGAGGTCGCCACGCGCGGCGACCTGAGACAATGGGCTATCCACACCGCCGATGAGGAGCAGCATCGAATGGCAGCGCACGACAACCACGGCCAGTCCGTCGCCGCGTGGACGACGGTCGGCATCCTCATAGTGGCCAGCCTCGTCCTGGCGATCGCCGTCGTCCTCGGCAACGTCGCGCTCGGCGTCGTCGGCGCTGTCCTCGTCGTCGCCGGCCTCGTCGCCGGAAGGGTTCTCGGTCTCGCCGGCTACGGCTCGAAGCAGCCGGGGCCACGCCGGCCGCTCGGGCTCGACTGACGGCGGCCGCGCCATGACGAGCGTTCTGGACGAGATCGTCGCCGGGGTCCGGCAGGACCTGGAGCGCCGCCGTGCCGCCGTGCCGCTCGTCGACCTCCAGCGGCGGGTCGACGACGTGCCGGCGGCGCTGGACCCGCTGCCGTTCCTGCGCCGGGACGGGCTGTCCGTCATCGCGGAGGTCAAGCGGCGCAGCCCGAGCAAGGGACACCTGGCCGGCATACCGGACCCCGCAGCCCTCGCGTCCGCGTATGCCGCGGGCGGTGCGGCCGCCATCTCCGTCCTCACCGAGGAGCGACGTTTCGGCGGCAGCCTCGGCGACCTCGACGCCGTCCGCGCAGCCGTGTCGGTCCCCGTGCTGCGCAAGGACTTCGTCGTCGACGACTACCAGGTGTGGGAGGCGCGCGCCCACGGGGCCGACCTCATCCTGCTCATCGTCGCGGCCCTGCCTGCCGGTGAGCTCGACCGGCTCGGGCAGCTCGCCACGTCGCTGGGGATGACGTGCCTCGTCGAGGGCCACGACGAGGCTGAGGTCGTCACTGCCGTCGCCGCCGGCGCCCGCCTCGTCGGCGTCAACGCCAGGAACCTTAAGACCCTCGACGTCGACCCGGAGACGTTCGCCCGGCTCGCGCCTCTTATCCCGCGCGAGGTGGTCACGGTGGCCGAGTCGGGGATCGCGGGCCCGGCGGACGCCGCGCGGTGTGCCGCCCTCGGCGCCGACGCCGTCCTCGTCGGCGAGGCCCTCGTGACCGGTGGCGACCCGCAAGGCGCCGTGGCCGCACTGACCGGACTGGGGGCCCCGGCATGACCGACGATCGGGCGGAGAAGGAGGAGCAGCGCGTCGGCCGGTTCGGAGCGTTCGGCGGCCGCTACGTCCCCGAGGCCCTCATCCCCGCCCTCGAGGAGCTCGACGAGGCCCGCAGGAAGGCCGCCCTCGACCCGGCGTTCCTCGCCGAGCTCGAGCATCTCCAACGGACCTACATCGGCCGGCCGAGCATCATCACCGAGGTGCCGCGGTTCGCCGAGCACTGCGGCGGCGCACGGGTCATCCTCAAGCGTGAGGACCTCAACCACACCGGCTCGCACAAGATCAACAACGTCATCGGACAAGCACTCCTGACGAGGCGGATGGGCAAGTCCCGCATCATCGCCGAGACCGGAGCCGGACAGCACGGCGTCGCCGCGGCGACGGCGGCGGCGCTCTTCGGGCTCGAGTGCACCGTCTACATGGGCCGGGTCGACACAGAGCGCCAGGCGCTCAACGTGGCCCGGATGCGGATGCTCGGCGCGCAGGTCGTCCCCGTCGAGCACGGCAGCGCGACACTCAAGGACGCCATCAACGAGGCGCTGCGGGACTGGGTGACCAACGTCCGCACGACGCACTACCTCCTGGGGACCGTAGCCGGGCCGCATCCCTTCCCGGAGATGGTCCGGGACTTCCACAAGGTCATCGGCGAGGAGGCGCGCGCCCAGGTCCTCGACCTGACCGGAGCGCTGCCGTCCGCGGTCATCGCCTGCGTCGGCGGCGGGTCGAACGCCATGGGGATCTTCCACCGGTTCATCCCCGACGCCGAGGTGCGCCTCATCGGGGTCGAGGCGGGCGGCGCGGGCATCGAGTCGGGCCGCCATGCGGCGCGGTTCGCCTCCGCCTCGCCCGGGGTCCTCCAGGGCGCCATGAGCTACCTCATGCAGGACGAGGACGGCCAGACGACGCAGTCGCACTCGATCTCCGCCGGACTCGACTACCCCAGCGTCGGCCCGGAGCACGCGTTCCTGCGCGACAGCGGCCGCGCCGAGTACCGCTACGCCACCGACGAGCAGGCCATGCGCGCCTTCGAGCTCCTCTGCCGGACGGAGGGCATCATCCCCGCGATCGAGTCGGCCCACGCTCTCTCCGGCGCCATGGAGGTCGGCCCGGAGGTCGGCCCCGACGGCATCCTCCTCGTGAGCCTCTCGGGCCGCGGCGACAAGGACATGGAGACCGCCGCCGACTACTTCGGGCTCCTCGACGACGTCGCCGAGGACGGTGAACAGTGAACGGCCCCGGAGCAGGGGATGTCCTCGCCCGATGTCGTGCCGAGCAACGGGCGGCCCTCGTCGGCTACCTTCCCGTCGGGTACCCCGACGTGCCGACCTCCATCCGCGCCATGGAGACCCTCGTCGAGGCCGGCTGCGACATCGTCGAGATCGGCATCCCCTACTCCGACCCGCTCATGGACGGACCGGTCATCCAGCGAGCGGCGGCCGCGGCGCTCGCCGGCGGTTCGCGCGTCGCCGACGTCTTCACGGCGGCTCGCGCGGTCCGCGCCGCCGGAGCCCCGCCGCTCGTCATGACGTACTGGAACCTCGTCCTCCGCATGGGCGAGGACCTCTTCGCCGACCGGCTTGCCGACGCCGGCGGCGCGGGCCTCATCACCCCCGACCTCATCCCCGACGAGGCGTCGGCGTGGATCGCCGCCAGCGACCGGACCGGTCTGGACCGGGTCTTCCTCGTCGCCCCCTCATCGACCCCGGAGCGTCTCGTCCGGGTCACCGCCGCCTGCCGCGGGTTCGTCTACGCCGCGTCGACGATGGGCGTGACCGGCGCGAGGTCCCAGGTCGGCCCGGACGTCGAGGACCTCGTCCGACGCGTTCGCGCCGTGACGGACCTCCCCGTCTGCGTGGGGCTCGGCGTCTCCAGCGGCGAGCAGGCCGCCCAGGTGGCCCGGGTCGCCGACGGGGTCATCGTCGGGTCGGCGCTCGTCTCCTGCCTGCTCGACGTCGAACCCGAGCAGGGCTTGGCCGCCCTGCGGGCCCTCACCGAGGAGCTCGCCGACGGAGTGCGCAGCCGATGACGACGAGCGAGGAGCTCGCAGGACCCAGCGACGCGGCCCGCGGACGCCTCCTCGACGGCATCGGGCTTCTGGCTCGGCTCACCCTCGGCGTCGTCCTCCTCTGGGCCGGCCTGGCCAAGGTCCCCAACCCGCAGGCCTCGGTGCGCGCCGTCCAGGCCTACCGGATCCTCCCGGGCGGGCTCACCGGCCCGGTCGGACATGGGCTGCCCGTCCTTGAGATCGTCGTCGGGCTCCTCCTCATCCTCGGGATGTGGACACGGCTCACGGCCGCCGTCGGGCTGCTCCTCATGGTCGCCTTCCTCGCCGGGATCTCCCAGGCGTGGGCACGCGGCCTGTCCATCGACTGCGGGTGCTTCGGTGGCGGCGGCCTCGTCGCCGCCTCGAGGACCCGGTACCCCCTCGAGCTCGCCCGCGACACAGGGCTCGCCCTGGGCGGAGTGTGGCTCGTCTGGCGACCCCGGACGCTGCTCGCGCTCGGTGGCCCCTGACCGTCCGGTCCGGCATCACCGCATACGCTCTGACCCGAACCCACGAGACGACCGAGGAACGACACATGCCCACGGAGCGCACACCGCCTGCGAACGCCCGGAAGGCGAAGATCCACGCCGCCGGGAAGCCGGTCGCCGCCAAGGGCTCGAACCGGATCATGCAGCTGGTCGCCGTCGTCCTCGTCGCCATCGTCGCCGCGGTCGCTCTCGTCGTCATGACGAGGCACAAGCCGGCCACGGGTGGTAGCGCCGTCCCGGTCGGCGCGGCCGGCATGGGGGAGGGCTGGGTCGCCAACGCCGGCGTCCAGCTCCTCGGCACGGCGCCGACCGTCTCGGTGTACGAGGACTTCCGCTGCCCCATCTGCGCGGTCGTCGAGGCCAGCTACGGGCCGACCATCGAGGCGGCGGCGAAGGCCGGGAAGATCCGGCTCGTCTACCACTTCAAGACGGTCATCGACATCAACCTCGGGGGCACGAGCTCGCAGCGGGCGGCCAACGACGCCCTCTGCGTCGCGGCGCAGGGCGGCTACAGCGCCTTCGCCCGCTACCACGACCTCCTCTTCAGGAACCAGCCGGCCAAGGAGGGCGACTCCTTCCCGACGGCCGAGCTGACCGGGTGGGCGGCCACGGCAGGCCTCACCGGCACGAAGCTGACGGCGGCGACGACGTGCATGGTAACCGGTGGCTACCTCTCCTACGTCCAGAGCACGGAGGACTCCTCGGCGCAGGCCGGGGTGACCGGGACACCCCACATCTTCGTCAACGGGACCCCGCTCAACATCTCGGCCTACGTGACGTCCGCGCGCCAGGCGGACCTGACCGCGTTCGAGCGGACGATCACCACGGGCACGGTGTCCAGCGCCCAGACCGACACATCCCTGCCGACGATCAAGGACTGACAAGCCGTGTACCTGAGCATCCCCAGCCCCGTCGTCGCCGCCTGGCACGTCGGCCCTCTGCTCATCCGCGCGTATGCCCTGTGCATCCTCCTCGGGATCGTCGTCGCCGTGTGGCTGACGGGCCGGCGGCTCGAGCAGCGCGGGATCCCGAAGGAGCGTGCCCTGGACGTCGCCGCCTTCGGCGTGCCGTTCGGCATCGTCGGTGCCCGGCTCTACTCGGTCATCACGACGCCGCAGCCCTACTTCGGTGTGGGCGGCAACCCGTGGCGGATCTTCGCCATCTGGGAGGGCGGCCTCGGGATCTGGGGCGCTGTCGCGCTCGGTGCGGTCGGCGCGTGGATCGGCTGCCGGCGCCTCGGGGTGCCGTTCCCGGCCTTCCTCGACAGCGCCGCCCCCGCCGTGGCACTCGCCCAGGCGATCGGCCGGTGGGGCAACTGGTTCAACAACGAGCTGCACGGAGGGCCGACGACCAAACCCTGGGGCCTCGTCATCCACCAGTGGAACGAGTCGACCGGCCGCGCCGTCCTCGACGCCAAGGGTCACCCCATCGTCCTCGGGACGTTCCAGCCGACGTTCCTCTACGAGTCGGTCTTCCTCGTCGTCCTCACGGTGGTGCTTCTCGTCCTCGACCGCCGCCGGAGGTTCTCCCCGTACCAGATCACCGCCCTCTACATCGCCGGCTACCCGATCGGACGGGTCGTCGTCGAGCTGCTGCGCGACGACTTCGCCAACAAGATCTTCGGGCTGCGGGTCAACGTGTGGATGTCTATGGTCGTCTTCGCCCTCGGCGTGGTTCTCTATGTGTGGGCGGGACGCCGCCACGTCCCAGAATCCGAGACAGCACCGACCGCATCGTAGGACGCCGAAGGCCTTCGGTACCATCGGGGGCACGTGGCCGCCGATGCCCACCCATGTCCGATCCGGTGCCCCGCGAGGGGTATCGCCCACTGGAGGACGGTGATGTCGTGCCCGTGACCCACGCTCCCATGCAGCGCGAGCCGCGTGGCCTCTACCGTCCCGACTTCGAGCACGACGCGTGCGGTGTCGGGATGGTGGCGACCCTGCGCGGCGACGGTGGCCACGACATCGTCACCCAGGCCCTGACGGTGCTCCGCAACCTCGACCACCGCGGCGCGACGGGTGCCGACCCCCTCGTCGGCGACGGCGCCGGAATCCTCATCCAGGTGCCCGATGCCTTCCTGCGCGCCGTCGTGGACTTCGACCTGCCCATGCCGGGCTCGTACGCCGTCGGCATGGCCTTCCTCCCGGTCGAGCAGGGGCCACGCGCGGACGCGGTCCGTGGGGTGGAGGCCCTTGCCGCCGAGGAGGGGCTGACCGTCCTCGGCTGGCGCGAGGTCCCGCACCTGCCGGACCTTGTCGGCCAGTCGGCCCGGGACTGCATGCCCCACTTCGCCCAGCTGTTCGTCACGTCCGCCCGCGGACGCCGGATCGGGATCGCCCTCGACCGCCTCGCGTTCGCGCTGCGCAAGCGTGCCGAGCACGAGCTCGACGTGTACTTCCCCTCCCTCTCGTGTCGCACCCTCGTCTACAAGGGCATGCTGACGACCTCGCAGCTCGAGCCGTTCTTCCCCGACCTGTCCGACGAGCGCCTGAGCACCGTCCTCGCCCTCGTCCACTCGAGGTTCTCGACGAACACCTTCCCGAGCTGGCCCCTCGCCCACCCCTACCGGCTCATCGCGCACAACGGCGAGATCAACACGGTCAAGGGCAACCGGAACTGGATGCACGCGCGGGAGAGCCAGCTCGAGACGGACCTCATCGCCGGGGACCTCGCCCGGCTGTCACCGATCTGCACCGGCGGTGGCTCCGACTCGGCCTCGTTCGACGAGGCCCTCGAGCTGCTCCACCTCGGCGGGCGGTCGCTGCCACACGCCGTCCTCATGATGATCCCGGAGGCGTGGGAGAACAACCCGTCGATGGACCCCGACCGGCGGGCGTTCTACGAGTTCCACTCGACGTTCATGGAGCCGTGGGACGGCCCGGCATGCGTGACCTTCACCGACGGTGAGCTCATCGGCGCCGTCCTCGACCGCAACGGCCTGCGGCCCGGCCGTTACTGGGTCACCGACGACGGTCTCGTCGTGCTCGCCTCGGAGAGCGGGGTCCTCGACATCCCGGCCGAGCATGTCGTCAGCAAGGGCCGGCTCCAGCCGGGACGGATGTTCCTCGTCGACACCAAGGAGGGCCGCCTCGTCGACGACGAGGAGGTCAAGGGCCAGCTCGCCGCCCAGCACCCGTATGCCGAGCTCGTCCACGGAGGGCTCATCCACCTCGACGAGCTGCCCGAGCGCGAACACGTCGTCCATACGGCGAAGTCCGTCGCACGCCGCCAGCAGACGTTCGGCTACACCGAGGAAGAGCTGCGGATCGTCCTCGGGCCCATGGCCGTCAACGGTGGCGAAGCCCTGGGGTCGATGGGCACGGACACGCCGATCGCCGTCCTCTCGGCCCGGCCGCGGCTGCTGTTCGACTACTTCACCCAGCTCTTCGCCCAGGTGACCAACCCGCCGCTCGACGCCCTCCGAGAGGAGCTCGTCACCGCTCTCGGGTCGACGATCGGCCCAGAGGGGAACCTCCTCGCGGCCACTCCGGCCCATGCACGGCAGCTCGTCCTGACGTTCCCCGTCATCGACAACGACGAGCTGGCCAAGATCGTCCACATCAACGCCGACGGTGACCTGCCCGGCTACGCGACCGTCGTCGTCCGAGGGCTCTACAACGTCCACGGAGGCGTCGAGGCCCTCCGCGAGCGTCTGGACCAGATCTGCGAGCAGGTCTCCGAGGCGATCGAGGACGGGGCGAGGTTCCTCGTCCTGTCCGACCGCGACTCCAACCGGGACCTGGCGCCGATCCCGTCCCTCCTGCTGACGTCCGCCGTGCACCACCACCTCATCCGGACCAAGCAGCGAACGCAGGTCGGCCTCCTCGTCGAGGCCGGCGACGTCCGCGAGGTCCACCACGTCGCCCTCCTCATCGGCTACGGCGCGGCCGCCGTCAACCCCTACCTCGCCATGGAGTCGGTCGAGGACCTCGTCCGGGCGCACGCGATCACCGGGGTGACGTCGGAGCAGGCCGTCAGGAACCTCATCAAGGCGCTCGGCAAGGGCGTCCTGAAGGTCATGTCGAAGATGGGGATCTCCACGGTCGCCTCCTACCGCGGCGCCCAGGTCTTCGAGGCCGTCGGCCTCTCCCAGGAGCTCGTCGACCGCTACTTCGTCGGCACGGTCTCCCAGCTCGGCGGCATCGGGCTTGACGTCGTCGCGGCCGAGGTGGCGGCCCGCCACGCCGTGGCCTACCCGCCCGAAGGGGTGCACCTGCCGCACCGCACCCTCGAGGTCGGTGGCGAGTACCAGTGGCGCCGCGAGGGGGAGCCGCACCTGTTCGACCCGGAGACCGTCTTCCGGCTCCAGCACTCGACCCGCAACCGGCGCTACGACGTCTTCAAGCAGTACAGCCGCCGCGTCGACGAGCAGTCCGAGCGGCTCATGACCCTGCGTGGGCTCTTCGAGCTCGGCGGCGCGCAGCCGCGGGAGGCGATCCCGCTGGAGGACGTCGAGCCCGCTGCCGAGATCATCAAGCGGTTCAGCACCGGGGCGATGTCCTACGGGTCGATCTCCCAGGAGGCGCACGAGACCCTTGCCGTCGCCATGAACCGGCTCGGGGCCCGGTCCAACACCGGTGAGGGCGGCGAGGACCCCGAGCGGCTCCTCGACCCGGTCCGCCGCTCGCGGATCAAGCAGGTCGCCTCCGGCCGGTTCGGCGTGACGAGCCTCTACCTGACCCACGCGGACGACATCCAGATCAAGATGGCCCAGGGGGCCAAGCCCGGCGAGGGCGGGCAGCTGCCCGGTCACAAGGTCTACCCGTGGGTCGCGCGGACGCGGCACAGCACGCCGGGAGTCGGCCTCATCAGCCCGCCGCCGCACCACGACATCTACTCCATCGAGGATCTCGCCCAGCTCATCTACGACCTCAAGAACGCCAACCCGAGCGCGCGGATCCACGTCAAGCTCGTCGCCGAGGTCGGCGTCGGGACGGTCGCCGCAGGTGTCTCCAAGGCCCACGCCGACGTCGTCCTCATCTCGGGCCACGACGGTGGCACGGGCGCCTCCCCGCTGACCTCGCTCAAGCACGCCGGCGGCCCGTGGGAGATCGGGCTCGCGGAGACCCAGCAGACCCTCGTCCGCAACGGGCTGCGGGACCGGATCGTCGTCCAGGTCGACGGCCAGATCAAGACGGGCAGAGACGTCGTCGTCGCCGCGCTGCTCGGCGCCGAGGAGTTCGGCTTCGCGACCGCCCCCCTCGTCGTCTCCGGCTGCGTCCTCATGCGCGTATGCCACCTCGACACGTGCCCGGTCGGCATCGCCACCCAGAACCCGGAGCTGCGCGCGCGGTTCTCCGGCAAGCCGGAGTTCATCGAGACGTTCTTCGAGTACATCGCCGAGGAGGTGCGGGAGCATCTCGCGTCGCTGGGGTTTCGGACCCTCGAGGAGGCGATCGGGCAGATCCAGTACCTCGACACGCGCAAGGCTGTCGACCACTGGAAGGCGAGCGGGCTCGACCTCACGCCGATCCTCGCCAAGGTCGACAGCCCGGACGGGTCGGGGGTCCGCCACCGGGTCGCCCAGGAGCACGGCCTCGAGAAGGCCCTCGACCACGAGCTCATCGCGCTCGCCCGCGACGCCATCGCGGACGGGACGCCGGTGACGGCGCACGTGGCGGTCCGCAACGTCAACCGGACGGTCGGGGCCCTCCTCGGACACGAGGTGACGAAGGCGCACGACGACGGCCTCGAGCCGGACACGATCGACATCACCCTGACCGGGTCGGCCGGGCAGTCCTTCGGCGCCTTCGTGCCCCGCGGGATCACCCTGCGCCTCGTCGGCGACGCCAACGACTACGTCGGCAAAGGGCTGTCCGGCGGCCGCATCTCCGTCCGTCCGGCGCCGAACGCCGGGCTCGTGGCCGAGGAGAACGTCGTCGCCGGCAACGTCATCGGCTACGGCGCGACCTCCGGGGAGATCTACCTGCGCGGTCGGGTCGGCGAGCGGTTCTGTGTCCGAAACTCGGGAGCCACGGCCGTCGTCGAGGGCGTCGGCGACCACGCGTGCGAGTACATGACGGGCGGGACCGTCCTGATCCTCGGCCCGACCGGGCGCAACCTCGCCGCGGGCATGTCCGGCGGAGTGGCATACGTCCTCGACCTGGACCCGGAGAAGGTCAACGGCCAGCTCGTCGCCACCCTCGGCCTGCGTGCCGAGGACGAGGGGCGCGTCCGCGAGCTCCTCGCCGAGCATGCGGCGATGACCGACTCGGCCGTTGCCCGCTCGCTCCTCGACGACTGGCCGGCTTCGGCCACCCGCTTCACCCTCGTCCTGCCGCGCGACTATCAGCGCGTCCTCGACGTCCGGTCGGCGGCGCAGGCGGAGGGGCTCGACCCCGACGGCGCCGAGGTCTGGCAGCGGATCATGGAGGCGTCCCATGGCTGACCCACAGGGCTTCCTGAAGACCCGCGAGCGCGAGCTGCCCGAGCGGCGGCCCGTCCCCGTGCGCCTGCGCGACTGGCAGGAGGTCTACGAGGACCAGCCGGTTGAGCAGCTCCAGCGCCAGGCGAGCCGTTGCATGGACTGCGGGATTCCCTTCTGCCACAACGGATGTCCGCTCGGCAACCTCATCCCCGAGTGGAACGACCTCGTCCGCCGGGGTCACTGGCAGGAGGCGATCGAGCGGCTCCACGCGACGAACAACTTCCCCGACTTCACCGGTCGCCTGTGTCCGGCGCCCTGCGAGACGGCGTGTGTGCTCGGGATCAACCAACCCCCGGTGACGATCAAGCAGGTCGAGGTCACCACGGCCGAACGGGCCTTCGCCGCCGGGCACGTCCAGCCCCAGCCGCCGGACCGGCTGTCCGGGAAGACGGTCGCCGTCATCGGCTCCGGCCCCGCGGGGCTCGCGGCGGCCCAGCAGCTGACCCGCGCCGGGCATACGGTCGCCGTCTACGAGCGGGCGGACCGGCCGGGAGGACTGCTGCGGTACGGCATCCCCGAGTTCAAGATGGAGAAGGCCGTCGTCGACCGACGCATCGCCCAGATGGAGGCCGAAGGCACCCGGTTCCGGTGCGGGGTCGACATCGGGACGGACGTCACCGGGGGACAGCTTCTCGCAAGGTACGACGCCGTCGTCCTCGCCATCGGGTCGAGCGTCCCGAGGGACCTTCCCGTCCCCGGCCGCGAGCTCCGCGGCGTCCTCCAGGCCATGGACTTCCTGCCGCCGGCCAACCGGGCCGCCCTCGGTGAGGCCGTCGAGGGCCAGGTCACGGCGACGGGCAGGCACGTCATCGTCATCGGCGGTGGCGACACCGGCGCCGACTGCATCGGTACCGCGCACCGTCAGGGCGCCGCGTCCGTGACGAGCCTCGAGATCATGCCTCGCCCGAGCGAGCACCGCCCGGCGAGCCAGCCGTGGCCGACCTACCCGATGCTCTTCCGGGTCGCCTCCGCCCACGAGGAGGGCGGCGAGCGCGTCTACGCCGTCTCCACCTCCGAGCTCGTCGGCGATGCGGACGGGAACGTCGCCGCGCTGCGGCTGCACGACGTCGTCATGGGGGAGTCCGGCTTCGAGAAGGTCGAGGGCAGCGAACGCGAGGTCCCCGCCGGGCTCGTGCTCCTCGCCATGGGCTTCCTCGGGCCACGCAAGGACGGCCTTCTCGAACAGCTCGGCGTCGAGCTCGACCCGCGGGGAAACGTCGCCCGCGACCGGTCGTTCGCGACGAACGTCCCGGGTGTCTTCGTCGCCGGCGACGCCGGCCGCGGCCAGAGCCTCATCGTCTGGGCCATCGCCGAGGGACGCTCCGCGGCCAACGGTGTCGACGCCTTCCTCTCCGGACACGAGTCCCAGCTGCCTCGCCCGATCAACCCGACCGACCGGCCGATGACCGTCTGAGCCGGTCGCGGCACGGCATACCCTTGCGGCACTAGGCGTGACCTAGGCTCTCGAGCATGCGTCGTGCCAAGATCGTCGCCACCATCGGCCCCGCGACGGCGTCTCCCGAGCGGATTCGCGAGCTCGTCGAGGCCGGGATGGATGTCGCCCGGCTCAACCTGTCCCACGGCGAGCGCTCGGCTCATGAGGCGAGCTACCACGCGGTCCGCCGCGCCGGGGACGAGACGGGCCGAGCCGTCGGCGTGCTCGTCGACCTGCCGGGACCGAAGATCCGGACGGGTGTCTTCGCCGAGGGCCCGGTACAGCTGCGGACCGGAGACCCGTTCACGGTCACGACGAGGGACGTCCCAGGCACCCGCGAGATCGTGTCCACCGGCTACGCGGGGCTGCCGGGCGACGTCCACCCCGGCGACCGGATCCTCCTCGACGACGGGAAGATCGCCCTCGTCGTCGACGAGGTTGACGGGACCGAGGTCCACTGCGTCGTCGGCCAGGGTGGGCGCCTGTCGGACCACAAGGGGATCAACCTGCCCGGCGTCCCCGTCAGCGTCCCGGCCCTCTCGGACAGGGACGCGGACGACCTGCGCTGGGCGCTGCGGCTCCGGGTGGACTTCGTCGCGCTGTCCTTCGTCCGCAGCGCCGCGGACGTCGACGCGGTCCATGCCGTCATGGACGAGGTCGGCATCCACGTCCCCGTCATCGCCAAGATCGAGAAGCCGCAGGCGGTCGAGGCCCTCGAGGCCGTCGTCGACGCCTTTGACGGGATCATGGTCGCGCGCGGCGACCTCGGTGTCGAGATGGCTCTCGAGGACGTTCCCATCGTCCAGAAGGAGGCCGTCGAGCTCGCGCGCGCCAAGGCCAAGCCCGTCATCGTCGCGACCCAGGTCCTCGAGTCGATGGTCGCCAGCCCTCGCCCGACCCGCGCCGAGGCGTCCGACGCAGCCAACGCCGTCCTCGACGGCGCCGACGCGATCATGCTGTCCGGGGAGACAGCCGTCGGTCAGTACCCCGTCGACGCGGTCCGGACGATGGCGCGGATCATCGAGGCCACCGAGGAGCACGGCCTCGAACGGATGAAGCCACCGATGACCGAGCCGACCACGATCGGGGGCCTCGTGTCACGAGCCGCCGCCGAGGTCGCCGAGCGGATCCACGCCGCCTACCTCGTCGCCTTCACCCAGAGCGGGGACTCCGCGCGGCGGCTGGCACGGGTCCGCCCCCGGATCCCGCTCCTCGCGTTCACCCCGGTGCAGGAGACCCGGTCCCTGCTGTCCCTCGTCTGGGGCATCGAGACCTTCCTCGGCGACACCCCGCGGGGCACGGACGACTACGCCGTCCAGGTCGAGGAGGCTCTCCTGTCGGCGGGTCGGGTCCGCGTCGGCGACCTCGTCGTCATCGTTGCCGGTTCGCCTCCCGGCATCTCCGGCGCGAC
>JAJXUB010000018.1 GCA_021783215.1 Actinomycetes bacterium
CGACGCCGAGGTCAGCCGCCTCATCCAGCTCTACATCGTCGGGGTCTTCGTCTCGTTCACGACGAGCCAGATCGGGATGATCCGCCACTGGAACCGCCTGCTTCGTCTGGAGCACGGCTCGTCCGCTCGTGGACGGATGCAGCGCAGCCGCGCCATCAACGCCTTCGGTGCGACGATGTCCGGGACCGTTCTCGTCGTCGTCCTCATCACAAAGTTCACGCACGGCGCGTGGATCGCCATCGCCGCCATGGCGGTCCTCTTCGTCCTCATGAGGGGCATCCGGATGCACTACACCCGCGTGTCGAAGGAGATCGCCGCCGTCGACGACCGCGACCAGCTCCTTCCGTCACGGGTGCACGCGATCGTCCTCGTCAGCAAGATCCACAAGCCGACGCTGCGGGCCCTGGCATACGCCCGGGCAACCCGGCCGTCGATCCTCGAGGCGGTGACCGTCGACGTCGAGCCAGAGGACACGAAGGCCCTTCAGGCGGAGTGGGACCGGCGCGACATCCCGGTCCCCTTGAAGGCGCTGGCCTCTCCTTACCGAGAGGTGACCCGCCCGGTCATCGACTACGTCAAGTCCCTGCGGACGGACAACCCGCGCGACATCGTCGTCGTCTACATCCCGCAGTACGTCCTCGGTCACTGGTGGGAGCAGCTCCTGCACAACCAGAGCGCCCTGCGGATCCGTGCCCGGCTCATCTTCACTCCCGGGGTCATGGTGGCGACCGTTCCATGGCAGCTGCGCTCCGCGGAGGGTGCCGAGACGCGCTTCGAGGGGCCGGCCCCCGGGGACGTCCGGCGCGGCGAGCCCGGTGTCCCGCGAACCCCCACGGGCGTTGACCGCTGACCCGGCCGTCGGGGACACCGTCGAGGTCGAGACGGGATCCGCGGCGCACGGTGGGTTCTCCGTGGCGCGCCATGAGGGTCGGGTCGTCTTCGTCCGGCATGCGCTGCCTGGTGAGCGGGTCCGTGCGCTCGTCACGGAAGTGGCCTCCGACCGGCGCTACCTCAGGGCGGACGCCGTCGAGGTGCTCGCGCCCTCCCCGGACCGAGTCGAGCCGCCATGTCCGTATGCCGGGCCCGGTCGCTGCGGCGGATGCGACCTGCAGCACGTCGCCCTCCCGGCGCAGCGGACGTGGAAGGCGGCCGTCGTCCGTGAGCAGCTGAGCCGGCTCGCTCACCTTGACCTCGACGTCCCCGTCGAGCCCGTCGCCGGCGACCTCGGTGGCCTCGGGTGGCGCACGCGGCTCGAGCTGGTCGCCGGCGAGGACGGTCGCCCGGGTCTTCGGTCCCACCGGTCACACGACGTCGTCGCCGTCGACCGCTGCGCCATCGCCACCGACCGTGTCAACGCCATGCTGCCCGGTCTGCCGACCAGCCCGGCCGGGACGGCCTACGACGTCGTCGACCCCTCCGTCGGTGAGCCGGTCGTCACCATCGTCCCGTCGCAGGACAAGCCGCCGACGGTGACCGAGGGCGTGGGGGACCGGACGTTCGAGGTGTCGGCCCGCGGCTTCTGGCAGGTGCATCCGGGCGCGGCCCGAACCTTCGTGGACATCGTGCTCGGGATGCTCGGGCCGCGGCCGGGGGAGCGGGCGCTCGACCTCTACGCCGGGGTCGGTCTGTTCGCTGCCTTCCTCGCCGACCGGGTCGGCCCGACCGGGGCCGTCGTCGCCGTCGAGTCCGAGGCAACAGCGTGTGAGCATGCGGTGTCCAACGTGGCCTCCCTCGGCAACGTCGTCATCCTTCGCTCCCGCGTCGACGACTCCTTCGGCCTGCCGCGTCGCGACCGAGGGCCGCGACGGCGAACGGCACGACGCCCCACGCGGCATCCGCTCATGCCACCGTCGGCCGATGTCGTCGTCATCGACCCGCCTCGTGCCGGTGCGGGCCGAGCCGTCCTGAAGGAGGTGACCGCCCTCGAGCCGCGCGCCTTGGCCTACGTCGCCTGCGACCCCGCGGCACTCGCGCGGGACACGGCGTACCTTCTTGGTATGGGCTGGCGGCTGCGCGAGGTCCGGGCCTTGGACGCCTTCCCGATGACCCACCACGTCGAGTGCATCGCGCACTTCGACCGTGATATCTTGACATCAAGATAAATCGACTCAACGAGGAGGCGCCTCTCGTGGCGAGCACGAACAGCTTCGACGCCCGTGACCGGCTGGTCGTCGGTGACACGTCCTACGAGATCTACCGGATCGACAAGGTGGCGGGTCACGAGACGCTGCCCTACAGCCTCAAGGTTCTCCTCGAGAACCTCCTCCGCACCGAGGACGGTGCGAACATCACCGCCGACCAGGTGCAGGCCCTCGGGTCCTGGGACGAGAGCGCCGACCCTCACACCGAGATCCAGTTCACCCCGGCCCGCGTCATCATGCAGGACTTCACCGGCGTCCCCTGCGTCGTCGACCTCGCGACGATGCGCGAGGCGGTCGGCGACCTCGGAGGCGACCCGAAGAAGATCAACCCCCTTGCCCCGGCCGAGCTCGTCATCGACCACTCCGTCCAGATCGACGTCTTCGGCCGCGCGGACGCCTTCCAGCGCAACGTCGAGATGGAGTACGAACGCAACGGAGAGCGCTACAACTTCCTCCGCTGGGGCCAGACGGCCTTCGACGACTTCAAGGTCGTTCCCCCGGGCACCGGGATCGTGCACCAGGTCAACATCGAGCGGCTCGCCCGCGTGACGATGGTCCGCGACGGACTCGCCTACCCCGACACGTGCGTCGGCACCGACAGCCACACGACGATGGTCAACGGCCTCGGCGTCCTCGGCTGGGGCGTCGGCGGCATCGAGGCCGAGGCGGCGATGCTCGGCCAGCCGGTCTCCATGCTCATCCCGCGGGTCGTCGGCTTCAGGCTGACGGGTCAGGTGCAGCCGGGCGTCACGGCCACCGACGTCGTCCTGACGATCACGGACATGCTCCGCAAGCACGGTGTCGTCGGCAAGTTCGTCGAGTTCTACGGCGCCGGCGTGGCCGCGCTCCCGCTCGCGAACCGCGCGACCATCGGCAACATGAGTCCCGAGTTCGGCTCGACGTGCGCGATCTTCCCCATCGACGCCGTGACCCTCGAGTACATGCGGCTCACCGGCCGCAGCGAGGAGCAGGTCGCCCTCACCGAGGCGTACGCCAAGGAGCAGGGGATGTGGCTCGACCCCGACGCGGAGCCGCGCTTCTCCGAGAAGATCGAGCTCGACCTCTCGACGGTCGTCCCGTCCATCGCCGGCCCGAAGCGACCACAGGACCGGATCGCCCTCACCGAGGCCAAGCATCAGTTCGGCCTCGACGTGAAGAGCTACGGCGTCAACGGCGACCTGCGTACGGTCCCGGTCCAGGCCTTGGGGGGCGACACGGGCACGGGCGGCACGGCGGCCTACGAGCTCACGGACGGTGCTGTCGTCATCGCCTCCATCACCTCGTGCACGAACACGTCGAACCCGTCCGTCATGATGGCCGCCGCGATGCTCGCGAAGAACGCCGTCGAGAGGGGACTCGCCGTCAAGCCGTGGGTCAAGACGTCCATGGCGCCGGGCAGCAAGGTCGTCACGGGCTACTACGAGGCGGCGGGCCTGTGGCCCTACCTCGACAAGCTCGGGTTCAACCTCGTCGGCTACGGCTGCACGACGTGCATCGGTAACTCCGGACCCCTGCCGACGGAGGTCTCCGCGGCCGTCCAGCAGGGCGACCTTGCCGTCACGGCGGTCCTGTCGGGGAACCGGAACTTCGAGGGGCGGATCAACCCCGACGTCAAGATGAACTACCTTGCCTCACCGCCGCTCGTCATCGCCTACGCGCTCGCCGGCACGATGGACTTCGACTTCGACACCGAGCCGCTCGGGACGGACGCGGCCGGAGCGCCGGTCTTCCTCCACGACATCTGGCCCGCGCCACAGGACGTCGAGTCGACGATTGCCAAGGCGCTGACGAGGGACCTCTTCGAGCAGGACTACGCCGACGTCTTCGCCGGCGACCAGCGGTGGACCTCGCTCGACACCCCGGTCGGCGACACCTTCGCGTGGGAGGCCGGCTCGACGTATGTCCGCAAGCCGCCGTACTTCGACGGCATGGGCATGGAGCCTGCGCCGGTTGCTGACATCCACGGCGCGCGGGTCCTCGCCAAGCTCGCTGACTCCGTGACGACCGACCACATCAGCCCGGCCGGCTCGATCAAGGCCGACTCGCCGGCAGGGCGCTACCTTGCCGAACACGGCATCGCGCCGAAGGACTTCAACTCCTACGGCTCGCGCCGCGGTAACCATGAGGTCATGATCCGTGGGACGTTCGCCAACATCCGCCTGCGCAACCAGCTCCTGGACAACGTCGAGGGCGGGTTCACACGGGACTTCACCCAGGCCGACGCCCCACAGGCGACGATCTACGACGCCTCCGAGGCCTACCGGGCCGCGGGCACGCCGCTCGTCGTGCTGGCCGGCAAGGAGTACGGCTCCGGCTCTTCCCGTGACTGGGCGGCCAAGGGCACGGCGCTCCTCGGCGTCCGGGCGGTCATCGCCGAGTCGTACGAGCGGATCCACCGGAGCAACCTCATCGGCATGGGCGTGCTCCCGTTGCAGTACCCGGCCGGCCAGTCCGCGGCGTCGCTCGGCCTCGACGGCACGGAGACGTTCGACCTGACGGGCGTCGAGGCGCTCAACGACGGGCCGACGCCGAAGACGGTCACCGTCGTCGCCACGCGCGCGGACGGGATGTTCACACGGTTCGACGCGGTCGTCCGCATCGACACCCCCGGTGAGGCCGACTACTACCGCAACGGCGGCATTCTCCAGTACGTGCTGCGCTCGCTCGTCAGCTGACAGTCATCCAGGCCGTGACGCGGCCGGTCGGGGGTGTGCTACCCGGCCGGCCGCGTCGGCGGACTTGGCCCTGGGTCCCCTCCCGCGCGGGTGGCACCGCGGCTAGGGTCGGGAGGGAGCGGCATACGCAACCGCCCGGCACCGACGTCGAAAGGGCGAGCATGGCCATCCCGCACCGCACCGTGGGCACGGGCCCACACACCGTCTTCTGCCTCCACGGCTGGTTCGGGTCCTCGGACGGCTGGGGGACCTTCCCCGACTGGCTCGACACCGGGCGGTTCACCTACGTCTTCACCGACAACCGCGGGTATGGCGCACGACGCGACGAGACCGGCGACTACACGCTGGACGAGGTCGCGGGGGACGTCATCGCCCTCGCCGATCAGCTTGGTGCTGACCGGTTCTCGCTCATCGGTCACTCGATGGGGGGCAGCGAGGTCCTCAAGGTGCTCGCGCTGGCACCGGAGCGCGTCACAAGCCTCGTCGGCCTCTCTCCGGTGGGTGCCCAGCCGACCGCCCTCGACGAGGCCGGACACGAGCTGTTCTACGGAGCGTATGCCGACCGCGACAAGCGGTGCACCATCCTCGACTTCACGACGGGCAACCGCCTGACCCGGACGTGGGTCGATGCCGTTGCCGACTGGTCGCTGGCGCACTCCTCCGTTGACGGGTTCAAGGGTGCCGGACGGGCCTGGCTCGAGGCGGACTTCCTCGACGACGTCACGGGCACGAACACTCCGATCCACGTCATCGTCGGCGAGCACGACCCGGCCCTCGGCGAGACGACGGTCAACCAGACGTGGACGCCGTACTTCCCGAACTGCACCGTGGAGGTCATGCCGAACGCCGCCCACTATCCGATGTTCGAGACCCCGGTGGCGCTTGCGACGAGCGTGGAGCGTTTCCTGAGCGACCAAGCCGAGCTGCGCCCGACCGCCTCCCGGCGATGAAGGAGAACGCGTGGCGACGGGCAGCCGAGCTCGTGGAGCTGTTCGCACCGGTCGTCCCGGTCGATGACCTTCCCATCGTCGGCACGGCCCGCCAGCGCCGCCGCCAGCAGCAGGCTGCGTCTCCTGCGGGCAGCGACCGGGGACGTCTACCCCGTCCATGACAGGGAGCCCAAGGGCCCGGACGATGCGCCTGTCGGCCTGGCCCACCACACTGGCCTGGTGAGCGCCCCCGTCCCGCCTGGCTGGCCAGAGGCCGTGCCGCCCCCGGAGGCGCAGGGTTGGCAGGTGCCCGCCGTCAGCTGGCTCCTGGACCACTGTCCGCCGGACTACCGGTCGTATGCCGCGTGGCGGCGCCACCCGCTCGCCCTTGCCTGGGTGGCCGGTCGCCACATCGACGCCCAGCTCGTCGCGATGCGCCAGGCCTACCGGGATGCGCGGGTCGAGCTCGGCGACCACCTGGGGCCGGAGGCGTTGGCCGACATCCTCCATGACCTGGAGCTCGAGGGGGTTCGCCTGCTCGCCGCGCGGCGGGCTGCCGGACTCCTCGAGGAGGCCATGCGCGGCAAGCGGTTCGTGCCGCGCCTGTAGGCCGGTCGCGTCCGGCCCAGTCCTAGACTGGGGGGATGCGCGTTCTCGACGAGATCCACGGACCCGCGGATGTCAAGGCGCTATCTGTCGAGCACCTCCCTGATCTCGCGAACGAGATCCGGGACTTCCTCGTCGACGCGGTGTCGAAGACCGGCGGCCACCTCGGGCCCAACCTCGGCGTCGTCGAGATGACGATCGCCCTCCACCGGGTCTTCGACAGCCCCGAGGACACGCTCGTCTTCGACACCGGGCATCAGAGCTATGTCCACAAGATCCTCACGGGCCGGCAGGACTTCTCCGCCCTGCGAACGAAGGGTGGCCTCTCCGGCTATCCGAGCCGGGCCGAGTCCGTCCACGACGTCGTCGAGAACTCCCACGCCTCGACGTCCTTGTCGTGGGCACACGGAATCGCCGCTGCGCGTCGGATCCGCGGCGAGGAGCATCGCTGGACCGTCGCCGTCATCGGCGACGGCGCCCTCACCGGCGGCATGGCGTGGGAGGCCCTCAACAACATCGCGGCCGACAAGGGGCTGAGACTCGTCATCGTCGTCAACGACAACGAGCGGTCCTATGCCCCCACGGCGGGGGGCCTCGCCGACTACCTCGCCACCCTGCGGACGACCCGGTCCTACGAGAAGGTCCTTGACTGGGGACGGTCGACACTGCGCCAGACGCCGGTCGTCGGCGGCGTCGTCTACGAGACCCTCCATGGGGTCAAGAAGGGGATCAAGGACATCGTCTCCCCCCAGGGGATGTTCGAGGATCTCGGTCTGAAGTACGTCGGGCCGGTCGACGGCCATGACGAGCAGGCCGTCGAGGCGGCGCTCCGCAAGGCCCGCGGCTTCGGCGGACCGGTCCTCGTCCACGTCATCACCCAGAAGGGCCGCGGCTACGAACACGCGCTCAACGACGAGGCGGACCGCTTCCACGGGATCGGCGTCATCAACCCGGAGACCGGGCTGCCACTGGAGATCGATGGTCGCGCCTGGACCGACGAGTTCGCCGACGAGCTCGTCCGGATCGGCGCGGAACGGCCTGACGTGTGCGCCATCACCGCGGCGATGATGATCCCCGTCGGGCTGAAACCGTTCGCGGATGCCTACCCCGAGCGCATCTTCGACGTCGGGATCGCCGAGCAGCATGCCGTGACGATGGCGGCCGGCCTCGCGTATGCCGGGATGCACCCGGTCGTCGCCGTCTACGCGACCTTCCTCAACCGCGCCTTCGACCAGCTCCTCATGGACTGCGCCCTGCACAAGGCCGGCGTCACGGTCGTCCTCGACCGGGCCGGCATCACCGGACCCGACGGGGCCTCCCACCACGGGATGTGGGACATGGCTATCGCCGGGCTCGTTCCGGGACTGCATCTCGCCGCGCCGCGCGACGGCCGCCAGGTCCAGCTCGCACTTCGCGCCGCCGTCGACATCGGTGACGCGCCGAGCGTCATCCGCTTCCCCAAGGGCGCGGTCGGTGCGCCGATCCCCAGCGTCCGCCGGGTCGGGCTTGTCGACGTCGTCGCCGAGGTCGACGACGTGGACGCCGTCGACCTCCTCGTCATCGGGATCGGCAGCATGGTCCCCACCGCCATCACCGTCGCCGAGAAGCTCACCGCGCAGGGCCTGCGCGTCCGTGTGATCGACCCGGTGTGGGCCCTGCCCGTCAGCGACGACCTCCTCTCCCTCGCCGGAAAGGCCGGCTCCGTCGCCGTCCTCGAGGACAACGTCAGCCCCGGGGGCATCGGCTCGCAGGTGAGGTATGCCATGGGCACGGCCGGCATACGGGCTGCGGTGCATGAGTTCGGGATCCCTCGTCGGTTCCTGGCGCACGCGAGCCGCGGTCAGGTGCTGGAGGAGATCGGCCTGGCGCCTGACCCCATCGCGACACGGCTGGAGGCACTGCTCACCCGGTCCGCCGGGTGAGCAAGCGGAGGTGAAGGGCGAGCTGGAGGTCCAGGCAGCGGTCCGGCTCCAGCGGCTCTCGAAGTCATGGCGCTCGAGGCGGCCCGCACGGGGTGACGCGCAGCCGTGTCAACCCCGCCGACATCCGGACCGCCCTGGTCGAGAGGCAGATGGCCGACCACGCGCGGACCCATGGCATTCCCGAGCGGCCGGACCGCCCGCTGAGGCTCCGGCGCGCGCCGGTCAGATGTCGCGGAACGTCTCGATCGTCGCCCCGAGGGCGTTGAGCCGCTCCGCGAGGTCCTCGTAGCCGCGGTTGATGACGTAGACGTTCCGGAGGATCGACGTCCCCGGCGCCGCGAGCATGGCGAGGAGCACGACGACGCCGGGCCGGAGTGCCGGCGGGCAGACGACCTCGGCGGCCCGCCACTTCGGTGTCGGCCCGGTGATCATGACGCGGTGCGGGTCGAGGAGCTGGACGTTGCAGCCGATCTTCGTCAGCTCCGTGAGGTAGATCGCCCGGTTCTCGTAGACCCAGTCGTGGATCATCGTCGGGCCCTCGGCCTTCGCGGCAATGAGCGCGAAGAACGGGAGGTTGTCGATGTTGAGACCCGGGAAGGGCATCGGGTGGATCTTGTCCTTGGCGGCGTGCAATGGGCCGGGGACGGTCGTGATGTCGACGAGCCGGGTGCGTCCGTTGGCGGCGACGTACTCCTCGGAGAGCGCGTAGCGCATCCCCATGCCCTCGAGGGTGGCGAGCTCGATCTCGAGGAACTCGATGGGCGCACGTTCGATCGTGATCGCGGAGTCGGTGACGACGGCGGCGGCGATGAGGCTCATCGCCTCGATGGGGTCCTCCGACGGGGAGTAGTCGACGTCGACGTCGATGTCCGCGACGCCGGTGACCTTCAGCGTCGTCGAGCCGATGCCGTCGATCGTCACGCCGAGCTTCTCGAGGAAGAAGCACAGGTCCTGGACCATGTAGTTCGGCGAGGCGTTCCGGATGACCGTCGTCCCGGGGCTGCGCGCGGCGGCGAGGAGGACGTTCTCGGTCACCGTGTCACCGCGCTCGGTGAGGATGATCGGCCGTGCCGGAGCGGTGCCGGGGACGACGGTGCACTCGTAGAACCCGTGGGTTGCGTGGACGTCGAGCCCGAAGGACTTCAGGGCCGAAAGGTGCGGCTCGACGGTGCGGGTCCCGAGGTCGCAGCCGCCGGCATACGGGAGCTTGAACTCGGTGAGCTCGTGCAGGAGCGGGCCGAGGAACATGATGACGGTCCGGGTCCGACGGGCCGCGTCCTCGTCGATCGTCGAGAGGTTGATCGTCGCCGGCGGGGTGATCTCGAGGTCGGCGCTGTCCGGGAGCCACCGGGTGCGGACCCCGAGGGAGCCGAGGACCTCGATGATCCGGTTGACCTCCTCGATGCGCGCGAGGTTGCGCAACGTCGTGCGGCCCTTGTTGAGCAACGAGGCGCAGAGGAGGGCGACGGCGGCGTTCTTGCTGGTCTTCACGGGGATCGCCCCGTGCAGCTGCTTGCCGCCTTCGATCCGGAGGTTCTGCGGCTGGCTGTGCCCGAGGCTCACGAACGACCCGTCGAGGGCCTCGCCGATGCGGGCGAGCATCTCGAGGCTGAGGTTCTGCCGGCCCTGTTCGATCCGGGCGACCGCACTCTGGCTCGTCCCGAGCAGGTCGGCCAGCTCGCTCTGGGTCATCTCCTTCTGGCGCCTCGCGTCGCGGATGAGGGACCCGATACGGGTGAGGTAGGTGTCAGGATGGGCGGCGGTGGCGGTCACCCCTGGATGCTAACTCATATATGAGATGTGCTGCCCGCCCCGGGCGTCGGGGAGGGTAGCACATCGCCTACCGCCTACCGGGGGACGCTGGCGACACCCGGCGGAAGGAACCGTCGGCCGGTCACCTTCTCGGAGATGCCCTCGCGGTCCAGTAGAGGTGTGAGGCCGCCGTTCCAGAACTGGAAACCGGCACCGGTGATCATCGCCAGGTCGATGTCCATCGGGGCCTGTGCGACGCCGTCCTTGAGCATGAGCCCGGCCTCCTCGGCCAGCGCCGAGAGGACGCGCTCGCGGACCTGGGAGGCCGTGAGCTCGACGGGGCTCTCCGGCTTGACCCGGGCGTCCTCGAGGAAGCTGTTCTCCGCGACGGCCTTCCTCAAGGCGGGAGAGATGTAGAACCGGTCCCCGAACGCCGTGTGCAGAGTCTCGCTGTTGTGCAGGGCGATCGCGGGGCCGACGAGCTGGAGGAGGACTCCCGGCGGCATCGGCGCGAGACCGGAGACCCCCTCGTTGGCGACGTCCTCGGACGTTCCCTCGTCGACGACCCTGCTGAACTCACCCATGAACCGGCCGAGAAGGCGGTTGACGATGAACGACGGCGAGTCCTTGACGAGGATCGTCGTCTTGCCGAGGGTCCGGCCCATGGCGAACGCCGTGGCGAGCGCCGCGTCGTCCGTCTTCGCCCCCCGGATGACCTCGAGGAGAGGCATGACGGCGACCGGGTTGAAGAAGTGGAAGCCGACGACCCGTTCGGGGTGGGCGAGGTCGGCGGCCATCTCCTCGATGGACAGCGAGGACGTGTTCGACGCGAGGACGCACTCCGGCGAGACGACGGCCTCGACCTCAGCCCAGACCTGCTTCTTGACCGACATCTCCTCGAAGACGGCCTCGATGACGAACTCGGCGTCGGTGAAGCCCTCCTTGGACGTTGCGCCCGTGACGAGGCCGCGGAGGAAGCTCGCCTTGTCCACGGTCAGGCGCCGCTTCTGGACGAGCTTGTCGATCTCGCCGTGCACGTAGGCCACGCCCTTGTCCACACGGCCCTGGTCGAGGTCGGTCATGACGATGGGAACCCCGGCCTTGCGGGCGAAGAGGAGCGCGAGCTGGCTCGCCATGAGGCCGGCGCCGACGATGCCGACCTTGCTGACCGGCCGGGCGAGCACCTTGTCCGGGGCGCCCGCGGGCCGCTTCGCACGCTTCTGGGTGAGGTCGAAGGCATACAGGCCGGCGCGGAGCTCGTCGGACATGATGAGGTCACCGAGGGCCTCGTCCTCGGCGGCGAAGCCCTCGTCGCGGGTGGCCGTCCTGGCCGCCTCGATGAGCGTGATGGCGCGGCTGGGGGCCGGCGCCTTGCCGCCGGTCTTCGCCTCGACCAGGCCGCGGGCCTCGTCGCATGCGTCCGTCCACGCCGACTCGTCGCGGTCGACCTCCGGGCGCTGCACGGTCGTCTCCCCCCGGAGGACGGAGGCGGTCCAGCGCAAGGACTCCTCGAGGAAGTCCGCCGGCTCGAACATGGCGTCGGCGATCCCGAGCTTGTATGCCTGGGGCCCCGTGAGCATACGGTTCATCGCGAGCGGGTTGTCGATGATGACGGTGAGGGCCTTCTGCGCCCCGACGAGGTTGGGCAGCATCCAGCAGCCGCCCCATCCGGGGACGAGACCGAGGAAGGTCTCCGGAAAGGCCAGGGCCGGCACGCCGGTGGAGATCGTCCGGTACGTGCAGGCCAGGGCGGCCTCGACCCCGCCGCCCATGGCGGCGCCGTTGACGAACGCGAAGCTCGGCACCGGCAGGTCCATGAGGGCGGCGAACGTCGCATGGCCGGCCTTGGCGATGTCGAGCGCCTGCTGGCGCTCCGTCACGTATGGGACGCCGGACAGGTCGGCGCCGACGGCGAAGATGAACGGCTTGCCCGTGAGGCCGACCGCCTGGATCTCGCCGGCTTCCGCCCTCGTGCGCAGGGACCGGATGGCGTCGTGGAGCTCGCCGATCGACGCGGGGCCGAACGTGTTGGGTCGAGTGTG
The DNA here is from genome assembly GCA_021783215.1 of Actinomycetes bacterium. Lineage (GTDB taxonomy): Bacteria > Actinomycetota > Actinomycetes > Actinomycetales > Dermatophilaceae > JAJXUB01. The sequence continues at coordinate 12,068 of JAJXUB010000018.1, forward strand.
GTCGTGCCCGTTGTCGAGGGTGACGAGGGCGAGGGTGCCGCCCCCGCCGGGAAGGGCGACGTCCTGGACGAGCGCGTGGGTGACGACCTCGTTCGGGAGGGTCGAGGTGCTCTGCTCGGTCATGGTCTGGCTCACTTCTCCTTGCCGAAGTCCGCGTGGTGGGGGTTCTCCCAGATGACGCAGCCGCCCATGCCGATGCCGATGCACATGGCGGTGAGGCCGTAGCGGACCTCGGGGTGTTCCTCGAACTGCCGCGCGAGCTGCGTCATGAGGCGCACGCCCGAGGAGGCGAGGGGGTGGCCGACGGCGATGGCGCCGCCGTACTCGTTGACGCGCGGGTCGTCGTCGGCGAGGCCGAAGTGCTCGAGGAAGGCGATGACCTGCACGGCGAACGCCTCGTTGAGCTCGAAGAGCCCGATGTCCTCGATGGTGAGCCCGGCGGACCTCAGGGCCTTCTCCGTCGCCGGCACCGGTCCGATGCCCATGACCTCGGGCTCGACACCGACGAACCCGTACGACACGAGTCGCATCTTGACGGGCAGACCTAGCTCCTCGGCGGCCTCGCCGGAGGCGAGGAGGCAGGCCGTCGCGCCGTCGTTGAGACCGGCGGCGTTGCCTGCGGTCACGTTGCCGTGGGCCCGGAACGGGGTCTTCAGGCCGGTGAGGTCGTCGATCGTCGTCCCGCGGCGCGGGGGCTCGTCAACCGTGGCCATGCCCCAGCCCTTCTCCGCGTGGCGGGTCGCCATGGGCACGAGGTCGGGCTGGATCTTGCCGTCGTCGTAAGCCCTGGCGAGCTTGGTCTGGCTGGCGACGGCGTACGCGTCGCATCGGGCCTTGGTGATCGTCGGGAAGCGGTCGTGGAGGTTCTCCGCCGTCTTGCCCATCACGAGGGCAGAGGGGTCGACGAGCCGCTCGGCGACGATCCGCGGGTTGGGGTCGACCTGCTCACCCATCGGGTGGTGACCCATGTGCTCGACGCCGCCGGCGATGGCGACGTCGATGGCCCCGAAGGCGATCGACCCGGCGACCGTCGTCACGGCGGTCATGCCTCCGGCGCACATCCGGTCGATCGAGTAGCCGGGGGTCGTCGTCGGCAGACCGGACAGGAGCGCGGCCATCCGGCCAAGGGTCAGTCCCTGGTCGCCAATCTGTGTCGTGGCGCCGACGGCGACCTCCTCGACGCGCGCGGGCGGAAGGCCGGGGTTGCGGCGCATGAGCTCGCGGATACAGCGGATGACAAGGTCGTCGGCGCGCGTCTGGGCATAGATGCCCTTCTCGCCCGCCTTGCCGAACGGGGTCCGGACGCCGTCGACGAAGACGACGTCATGGAGGGTCTGGGGCACGGGTCTTCCTCCCGGTCAGAGGGTGCGGTCCTTTGAGGTTACTCGCCGGTAGCACCGCTCAGGCAGGCGGTGTGACAAACGCCTTATGAAGCGCCGGCGCGACGATCACGGCCTGCCACCGGCGCACGCCGAGGGCCAGCAGCGCCTCGGTGAACGACTCGACGCTCGTGTCGGCCGGTGGCTGCCAGACGACCCGGCGCAGCGGGTCGGGGGAGCAGACGTTCTCGATCGGGACGGTGTGGGCCGCGGCGAACTCGCCGATGAGGGCCCGCACGGCGAGAAGCCGGTCGGCCGCCTCGGGGTTCTTCTCGCGCCACGCCCGTGCCGGTGGAGGGCCGTCGTGGGGACGCGAGGACGGGGGCAGCTGGTCCGGAGGAAGGCTCATCGCGCGGTCGACGGCCGCGACCCATTGGCGGCCGTTGCGGGCCAGCGCCTTCAACGTCTGGGGGAGCTCCTCCAGGTCCCGAGGCCGGGCCTCGGCGACGGCAAGGAGCGCGGCGTCGGGGACGACACGCGTCGGGGAGACGTCGCGGTCCCGGGCGATGCGCTCACGCTCCCACCACAGCTCGCGGACGACGGCGAGGTCGCGCGGAGCCCGGAAGCGGTGCAGGCCGGCCGTCCGCCGCCAGGGGTCGATGCGCGTCGTCGGCGCCCATGCGAGGAGCGCCTCGAACTCCTGCCGGGCCCACTCCGCCTTGCCCTGCGCGGCGAGGTCGACGCCCATGAGGTTGCGCAGGTCGACGAGGACCTCGACGTCGAGGGCGGCATACCGCAGCCACGGCTCGGGGAGGGGGCGCCGCGACCAGTCCGCGGCGGAGTGCTCCTTCGCGAGGGCGAGCCCGAGGTAGTGCTCGACGACGGCCGCGAGCCCGACCCGTGGCAGGCCGAGGAGGCGGGCGGCGAGCTCGGTGTCGAAGAGTGCCTTCGGGCGCAGACCCACCTCGGCGAGGCACGCGAGGTCCTGGGTCGCCGCGTGGAGGATCCACTCGGCGGCACCGATCGCCTCGTTGACGGGGGCGAGGTCGGGGCAGCCCATCGGGTCGATGAGCCACGTTCCGGCGCCCTCCCGGCGGAGCTGGACGAGGTAGGCGCGCTGGCCGTACCGGTAGCCCGACGCGCGCTCGGCGTCGAGCCCGACCGGGCCGACGCCGGCGGAGATCGCGGCGGCCGCCGCGTCGAGGCCATGCTCGGTGTCGACAACGTCGGGGATGCCGTCAACGGGCTCGGTGAGGGGGATGGGGGCGGGATCGTCGGCGGACCGGTCGGGCTCGTCGGTGAGCGCTCGGTCATCGGTCATTGGCGTCGGTTCACCGCCGTTGGCCCGGGAGCGCCGTGACCCCGTCCGGGAGCGGCGGCAGTCCGGCGATCGTGCACAGAAGGTCGCTCCAGGCGACGAGGTGTCCGGCGATGTCGGGACCGATGGGGGTCCACGACGCGCGGACCTCCATCTCAACGCTGGGGTCACGGTCGGCAAGGCCGCCGTACGACTGGGAGACGACACGCGTGACGGTGCCTGCTTCGGCGGTGTAGGCGATCCCCCGGCCGTCGAGGGCGTCGACGAGCCACGTCCAGCCGACGTCGCCGAGCATCGGGTCGGTGGCGAGCTCCGGCTCGAGCTCCGCCCGGGCGAACGTCACGGCCCGCCACTCGCCGGCCCATGGCTCGGGGCAGCTCGGGTCGTGGAGCAGGACGAACCGGCCCGATGCGAGCTCGTCGTCGGAGCCGGTCGTGACGACCTCGGCGGTGAGGGCGACGGCATACGGAGCGATCCGCTGGGGAGCGGGCACCTCGGTGAGCCGCACCTCGGGGCGCAGGCGCACCGCGTCGAGGGCGCGGACGACCGCGGCGAACTCGGCCGGCTGCGAGCCGGGGATGCCGCGACTGGTCACCTTGCCGAGGGTACGAGGAGAGTGGGCTTCCGGACAGGAGCACACGCCGGAACGCCTCCTCACTAGGGTCCCCGTCATGCTCGCACTGCTCGCACTCGCGTCGTCCGGTGCGTGGGGTGCCGCCGACTTCGGCGCCGGCGTCCTCACGCGCCGCATCCCGTCGTGGGCCGTCGTCATGTGGTCCCAGGGCGGTGGTCTCCTCGCCGTGACGCTCGTCCTCGTGTTCCATGGCGGGTTCCACTGGGGCCCGTGGGGCCCCTATGCGATCGCCGCCGGCGCGGTCGGGTCGCTCGCCCTCGTGTGCTTCTACGCCGCGCTGGCCACCGGGACGATGGGAGTCGTCGCGCCGATCGCGTCCCTCGGGGTCATCCTCCCCGTCGTCGTCGGGATCCTCCGCGGGGACTCAGCCGGCCCGCTCGCGTGGGTTGGGGTGGCGGTGGCCGTCATCGGCGTTGTTCTCGCCAGCGGGCCGGAGCTGTCGGGGGAGGTCGGCCCGCGGCCGGTCATCCTCGCGGCGCTCGCCGCCGTGGGGTTCGGGGGCGTGCTCGTCCTCGTCGACCTGGGCGCGAGGGTGTCCGTCCTGCCGACACTGTGGGGGATGAGGGTGACCTCCGTCGCGGGGTTCTCCCTCGCGGCCCTCCTCATGCGGCGTACGGGCGGCGTCGGCGGACGCGACCTGCCGCTGCTCGCCCTCGTGGGGGTCGGTGACGTCCTCGCCAACGGCCTGTATGCCGTCGCCGCCTCGCGGGGCCTGGTGTCCCTGGCCAGCGTCCTCGGCTCGCTCTACCCCGTCGTGACGATCATCCTCGCCCGGTTCGTCCTCGGGGAGCGGCTGCGGCGGGTCCAGGCCGTCGGCGTCGTCCTGACCGTCCTCGGGGCGCTCGCCGTCGCGTCGTAGCGGGGTGGCGGCAGACGTTCCGGTCGGGGCGGCGACCGGGCGGATCCGTAGGATGCGCGGGTGACCTCCGAGCCGACAGCCTCCCCGTCTCCGGCCGCGCAGCCGAGCCCCGCCGACAGCGCGCTCGTCCGCGCCGCCCGCGGGCTGCCCGTGCAGCACACGCCCGTGTGGTTCATGCGGCAGGCGGGCCGGTCGCTGCCGGAGTACCGAGCCGCGCGTCAGGGCATCGGGATGCTCCAGTCATGTCGGCGGCCAGACCTCGTCGCCGAGATCACCCTCCAGCCGGTGCGCCGGCACCACGTGGACGCGGCGATCTTCTTCTCCGACATCGTCGTGCCGCTGTCGGCGGTCGGTGTCGACCTGGACATCAAGCCGGGCGTCGGTCCCGTCGTCGCCACGCCGTTCCGGACCCAAGCCGACCTGGACCGCCTGCCCGAGCTGACGCCCGACATGGTGCCCGACATCACCGAGGCGGTCCGGCTCAGCCTGTCCGAGCTCGGGTCGACGCCCCTGATCGGGTTCGCCGGGGCGCCGTTCACGCTGGCGAGCTACCTCATCGAGGGGGGACCCTCGCGCAACCACGAACGGACCAAGGCGCTCATGCACGCAGACCCCACGCTCTGGTCTGCGCTGTGCTCACGGCTGGCCCGCATCGCCGGGGCGTTCCTCCAGGTGCAGGTGTCCGCCGGCGCCTCGGCGGTCCAGCTCTTCGACTCGTGGGTGGGAGCGCTGTCCCGCGCGGACTACCTGCGGTTCGCCCAGCCGCACTCGGCCACGGCCCTCGCCATGGTCGAGGGGGTACCGAAGATCCACTTCGGCGTGGGGACGGGCGAGCTCCTCGCGTCGATGGGGGAGGCCGGGGCCGACGTCGTCGGGGTGGACTTCCGCGTCTCCCTCACCGACGCCATCGAGCGGCTGGGGGGACGGTATGCCGTCCAGGGCAACCTCGACCCTGCTCTTCTCTTCGCGCCGTGGGAGCCCTTGTCGTCGGCCGTGCGCCGGATCGTCGACGAGGGGCGCGCCGCGCCGGGGCACATCTTCAACCTCGGCCACGGTGTGCTGCCGTCGACCGACCCCGACGCCCTGACCCGTGTCGTCGAGCTCGTCCACGAGTACTCCGCCGCGGTCGCTGCTCCCGATGCCGACGCCGGCCGCCCCTGACCCCCTGTCTCCGGTTTTCCCTGCCAGGCCCAGGCGCTCCTCAACGCTCGCGCACCGACGTCCGTGGAGCTGCGCCTGCGGTCCGTCAGCTCGGCGTCCTGTCTACCCCTGGGGGCCGGCTGACGAGGGAAGCGGCGCCGCGCAAGCCTGGTCGAGTTTCGCACCTGAGGCGGAAGCCCGGGGGACGCGGGGGGAATGGAAGGGACCCGCGGGTGGGTTCTGCGAGGACGCGATCGTTTGACACAGTGGTCCCATGCCATCTGTCATCGTCGTCGGCGGCGGAGTCGCCGGGCTGACCGCAGCGCTCGACCTCTCCCGGTCCGGCCTCGACGTCCTCGTCCTCGACGCCTCCGACCGCCCCGGCGGAAAGCTGCGCCTGGAGCACGTCGCCGGCGTCGCCGTCGACGTCGGCGCGGAGGCGACCCTGGCGATCAGGCCGGAGACGCTGGACCTCGTCCGCAACGTCGGGCTCGGTGACCGGATCGCCGAGCCTGTGACGACGTCCTCGCGCCTGTGGACCCGCAACGGGCTGCAGACCCTGCCGTCACCGAGCATCATGGGTGTACCGGCGGACCCGAGCGCAGCCTTGGGGATCCTCACGCAGGAGGAGGTCACCCGGCTCCGCGCGGAGACCTCCTACGAACCGTTGACCCAGGATGTCGCGGTCGGCGCCTTCGTCGCCGAGCGGCTCGGCGATGCCGTCGTGGACCGGCTCGTCGACCCGCTTCTCGGCGGGATCTACGCCGGCGACTCCCGACAGATCTCCATGCAGTCGAGCGCCCCGCAGCTGTGGGCGATCGCCGCCCGAGGCGGTTCCCTGACCGAGGCGGCCGCCGCCATGCTCACCGCGCCGCGCCGGCCCACCCAGCGGGGCGCCATCATGGCCGGCCTCGCCGGCGGCCTCGGCGCTCTCCCGGCCGTCCTCGTCGAGGCGATCATCATGGCGGGCGGCCGCGTCGAGCCGAACACCATCGTCACCGGCCTGACGCGGACGGCCAGCGGATGGCGGGTCACGTCCGGTCCCACGAACGCCCCCGTCACCCGCGACGCCGATGCCGTCATCCTCGCCACGCCGCCGACCCCGACGGCCCGCCTGCTCGCGGCATACGCGCCCGAAGCCGCGGGGATCCTGATCGCCATGGACACCGCCTCGATGGCGATCATCACCCTGGCGTTCAGGGCCGACGACGTCGGGGAGCTGCCGGGCTCGGGGTTCCTCGTCCCGAACGTCGACGGCCGCACCATCAAGGCGAGCACGTTCTCCTCCGCCAAGTGGGGCTGGCTCGCCGCGGAACATCCCGACCTGTCGTTCATCCGGACCTCCGTCGGGCGCGCCGGCGACGCGGAGATCCTCCAGCGCCCCGACGAGGAGCTCATCGCGACGTCGATCACTGAGGTCTCCGAGGCGGTCGGACGCCGGCTGCCCCAACCCGTCGACACGCACGTCCACCGCTGGGGGGGCGGCCTGCCCCAGTACGCCGTGGGCCACCCAGCCCGGATCGCTCGCCTCCGCGACCTTCTCACCGACCAGCCCACCCTCGGGGTGTGCGGGGCGGCATACGACGGCGTCGGCATCCCCGCCGTCATCGCCTCGGCCCACCGGGCCGCTCAGGCACTCACCGAGACCCTGACCCGAGAGGGGACCCCCGCATGACCACCACCCCGAAACCCGACAGGCCCAGCCCGTCCCGCATGCGCGAGATCAACGACACGATCCGGTATGCCATGTGGTCGGTCTTCGCGGTCGCCTCACCGCTCGGGGACGCGGACCGGGGCGAGCTGGCCAAGGAGGCGGCGGCATACCTCGCCCGGCTCGCGGACGACGGCGTCGTCGTCCGCGGGGTGTACGACCTCGGCGGCATGCGCGCCGGCGCCGACCTCATGATCTGGTGGCACGCCGAACGGGTCGAGCAGCTGCAGGCGGCCTATAAGGGGTTCCTGCGGACCGGGCTGGGGGAGTTCCTCGAGCCGGTGTGGTCGAGCGCGGCGCTGCACCGGCCGGCGGAGTTCAACCGCAGCCACATCCCGGCGTTCCTCGCCGACGAGGAGCCGCGCGGCTACCTCTGCGTCTACCCGTTCGTGCGGTCCTACGAGTGGTACGTCCTGCCCGACGAGGAGCGGCGCGACATGCTCCGCGAACACGGGCAGATGGCGCGGGACTATCCCGACGTACGGGCCAACACGATCGCGTCGTTCGCCCTCAACGACTACGAGTGGATCCTCGCCTTCGAGGCGGACGAGCTGGACCGGATCGTCGACCTCATGCGGGAGCTTCGGGCCTCACGGGCACGGCTGCACGTCCGCGAGGAGACTCCCTTCTTCACCGGCCCCCGGGTCGCCCTAGCCGACCTGGTGCCGACCTTCCGCTGACCTCCGCTCTTCCGCCTCAGGTGGGAATGGTCCACTTCGCAAGGGAGAGGTTCCCTTGCGAAGTGGACCTCGACCGCAGCCTCGTTGTTCTCGCGGTGTCCCAGCACGGGCTCCCGACGAGCCGCGACGCCGTCCGGGCAGGCCTCGACGACAGAGCCCTCGCCGCACTGGTGATGACCGGCTGCCTGCGCCCCCTGAACAGGGGGAAGGGAAGACTTCCCTTGCACGTGCAACCTTTCCCACCTGAGGCGGAAAACCGGAGGTCTCAGGGAGCGGTGGGGCGCAGGGTCAAGCTGATGCTGTTGATACACCAGCGCTGGTCCGTCGGGGTGTCATACCCCTCACCTTCGAAGACATGCCCCAGGTGCGAGTCGCAGGCGGCGCACCGGACCTCGACGCGCTCCATCCCGTGCGAGGTGTCGCGGAGGTAGCGGACCCGGTCCTCGGCCAGCGGGCCCCAGAACGACGGCCAGCCACAGTGCGACGCGAACTTCGTGCCTGACGTGAACAGCTCGGCACCACAGGCCCGGCACGCATACACCCCCGTCGTCGTCGTGTCGGTGTACTCGCCGGTGAAAGGCGCCTCCGTCCCTCGCTCGCGGAGGACGTGGTACTCCTCCGGCGTCAGCCGCTGACGCCACTGCTCGTCGGTCATGTCCCTCTTGTCCATGGTCACCATCATGCCCGCCGTTACGCTCGACCCGTGGCCGACGATGCGCTCCACCTCGACGTCCCCAGCGCCCGCGCGCCCGGCGGGGTACGCAGCGTGCGGGTCAGCAGCCCCGACCGGGTCCTCTGGCCTGCATCCGAGACCGCGCCGGCGATCACGAAGGGCGACCTTGCGGCATACGTCGTCTCCGTTGGCGACGAGCTCATCGCGAACGTCGGGGACCGCCCGGTCACCCTCCAGCGCTTCCCCGACGGCATCGCCGGCGAGGCGTTCTACTCCAAGAACCCCCCGCAAGGCGTCCCCGACTGGGTCCGGACCGTCGTATGCCGCTACCCGAGCGGGCGCCGGCACCCCCAGCTCGTCCTCGACGAGCCGGCCGCCGCCGTGTGGGCCGTCCAGATGAACACCATCACGTTCCACCCGTGGCCGGTGAGCACGGCCAACCTCGAGAACCCGGACGAGCTGCGGATCGACCTCGACCCTCAGCCGGGGCGGACCTTCAAGGACGCCGTCGAGGCCGCCGTCGCCCTCCGAGAGGTCATGGCGGACGTAGGCCTGACCGCCTACGCGAAGACGAGCGGGAACCGCGGCGTCCACGTGTTCGCCCGGATCGCCCCGACCCACGAGTTCCTCGACGTGCGGCACGGCGTCATCGGCATCGCCCGCGAGCTGGAGCGTCGGATGCCAGAGCTCGTCACGACCGCCTGGTGGAAGGAGGAGCGCGGGGAGAAGGTCTTCGTCGACTTCAACCAGGCGTGCCGTGACCGGACGATCGCCGGCGCCTACAGCGCCCGTCCGCTCCCCGGCGCCCCGGTGTCGACACCCCTGGCGTGGGACGAGCTCGTCGTCGCCGAGCCCACCCGGTACACCGTCCTCACCGTCCCCGACCTGCTCGACGACCGGGACGACCCGTGGGCCGACATGGACGCCCACGAAGGAGACGTCGCAGGCGCAGTCGCCCTATGGGAAAAGGACATCGGCGAACGAGGTCTCGGTGAGCTCAACTTCCCGCCCGACTACCCGAAGATGCCTGGGGAGCCGCCGCGGGTCCAGCCGAGCAAGCGGCGCCAGGACAAGGCCGACGACGACTACGAGCGGCCCAAGTCCGAACGCGATGCCGAACGCCGCGACCTGTGGCGTATGCCCGTCGTCCCGCCCGTCCCTCCGATGCTCGCCAAGCCGGCCAAGGCGATCCCCGACGGCGACTTCACCTACGAGCCCAAGTGGGACGGGTTCCGGTCCGTCGTCTTCCGCAGCGGCGACCGCGTCGAGATCGGCAGCCGCAACGAGAAGCCGATGACCCGCTACTTCCCCGAGCTCGAGACGGCCTTCCGCGAGCAGCTCCCGGAACGCGTCGTCCTCGACGGAGAGATCATCCTCATCAGTCCGAGCGAGGACCGGCTCGACTTCGAGCTGCTCCAGCAGCGGATCCACCCGGCCGCGAGCCGGGTCAGGCGCCTCGCCGCCGAGACGCCGGCGTCGTTCGTCGCCTTCGACCTCCTGGCCCTCGGGGACGTCGAGTGGAGCAGGCGTCCGTTCCGTGAGCGCCGCGCCGCCCTGGAGCAGGCGCTCGCCGGCGTGCGTGCCCCCATCCATGTGACTCCCGCGACGACGGACCGTGCCGTCGCCGCGGCGTGGTTCACGAGCTTCGAGGGCGCCGGCCTCGACGGGATCGTCGCCAAGGCGCGCAACGGGACGTACGAGCCGGACAAGCGCGTCATGGTCAAGGTCAAGCATGAGCGAACGGCGGACTGCGTCGTCGCGGGATACCGGCTCCACAAGTCCGGCGACGACGCGGTCGGCAGCATCCTCCTCGGCCTGTACGACGGCGACGGACAGCTCCACAGCGTCGGCGTCGTCGGGGCCTTCCCCATGGCGACGCGCCGGTCCCTGCTCGCCGAGCTCGAGCCCTTCGTCACATCCTTCGAAGACCACCCCTGGAGCTGGGCCGCGGACATGATGACGACGCGGACCCCGACCAGTGGGGCCGGCTCCCGGTGGAACGCCGGCAAGGACCTCTCGTTCACGCCGCTGCGGCCCGAGCGTGTCGTCGAGGTCCGCTACGACCACATGGAGGGCGCGCGGTTCCGGCACACGGCACAGTTCGTCCGGTGGCGTCCCGACCGTGACCCCGCCTCCTGCACCTACGACCAGCTCGAGGAACCGGTGTCCTACGAGCTGGAGCGCGTTCTCGGCGAGGGTCTGGCGTGAGCACACGCTCCCGTGTGACGAAGCTCGCCGCGAGCACCGTCGGTGGCGCGGCGATCGGGACCGTCGGTGCCGCAACGGTTCTCGCGCGACTCGCGCTCACTCCCGACCGTCGGCGTCGCGACGACACGACGGTCGTCGCCGTCGACGGCGACATCGCGACGCTTGCCCTGGAGGAGCACAGCCGCGTCCCCGGCCGCTACGGGGTGTGGCTGCCCGACGGCGGCCACGCGCGCCTGAGCGAGCTCGTCGACGTCGACGAGGAGCTCGCGCGGGTGCGTTGGCGCGTCGAGTCCGTCGACCGCGGCACCCTCGCTCCCGGCCGGGCGCGGTGGAACGCGTACTACTACTGGGGCGCCCCGGACGTTTGCCTGTCCGTCCCGACCGAACGGGTCGTCGTCGACACCGAGCTCGGCGTCATGGGAGCGTGGCTCGTCCCGTCGGGGGACGGGGGCACGAAGCGGTGGGCGATCCTCATCCATGGTCGCGGCGGGACCCGCGAAGAGACCGTCCGCGCGGTGACACCGCTGCGCGACAACGGGTTCACGTGCCTGGCCCCGACGTACCGGAACGACGAGGGGTCGCCGGCCGGACCCGACGGCCGCTACAACCTCGGGCTGTCCGAGTGGCGCGACATCGACGCCGCCCTCGTGTTCGCGATCGCCCACGGTGCGCAGCACGTCGTCCTCGTCGGCTGGTCCATGGGCGGTGCCATCGCGCTCCAGCTGCTCGCCAGGTCGGTTCACGCCGATGTCGTCGACCGGGTCGTCCTCGACAGCCCGGTCGTCGACTGGGACGACGTCCTCGCGTTCCACACCCGACTGCACCACGTCCCGGCGGTGCTCGGCAGCCTGGGCCGGTTCCTCATGGGCCACCCATGGGCCCGGCGCCTCGTCGGCGTCCACAGCCCGCTCGATGTCGCCGAGACGGACTGGGTCCGGCGGGCCGACGAGCTCGACCGTCCGGTCCTGCTCATCCACTCCGACGACGACGAGTTCGTCCCGGTCGGGCCGTCGCGCGAGCTGGCCAGAAGACGGCCGGACCTCGTGACGTTCGAGGAATGGCATGACGCCCGCCACTGCCAGGAGTGGAACACCGACCCTGAGCGGTGGGAACGGGTCGTGGCGGAGTTCGTCAGCGGCTGACCCGCCAGAGCCCGAGGACGGTGCCTGCCTCCTCGAGGAGCACGCGAGGACGGGCGGACACGGCCAACCACGGCCCGTGGGTGATCCGAGTGGCGTCCCCGCCGACGATCGCCGGCACGACCGTCAGCGACAGCTCGTCGACGAGAGCGGTCGCCAGCATGGCGGACAACAGGCTCGGTCCGCCCTCGCAGAGGACCCGCCCCAGACCGAGGGCCGTCAGCCGGTCGAGGGCCAGCGCCAGGTCGACGGACTCATCGCCGCAGACCCAGACGTTGTCGGCGCCCAGCTGACGACGCGCGGACGCGAGCGTCCGCGGCTCGGCCGCGGCGCTCGTGACGAGGACGCCCGGCCCGCGTCCCTCGCGGGGTGTCCGGAGACCGGCTGGTACCCGCCCGGAGCCGCTGATGACGACGAGGGCGCCCCCCGGGCCGGACGGCGGCCCGACGAGGCGCGTGTACGACTCGGCCCGCGCCGTTCCGGCGCCCACGAGGACCGCATCGGCGAGACGGCGCTGCAACGCGAAGATCCGGTTGTCGGCGGGGGTGTTGATCGAGTCCGTTCGCCCGTCGGCCCCCGTGCCCGCGCCGTCGAGGGTCGAGACGAAGTTGGCGCGGACCCACCGCCGGCGCGGGAACGCATAGAGGTCCTCGAGCCGATGGGACGATCCGCGAGGAGCGAGCAGGACATGCATACACGCGATGGTGCCACCGGCGGACCCCAGGCAGGGGGTCGCGGTGCAAGGATGCGGCCATGGCAAAGTCAGCGAAGCGCCCTGGCCCCAACGGCGAGACGACCTCCTTCGCGGGAACGCTCAGGGTCGGGTCGGGGTTCGCGCTCGCCTCCGTGGAGCCTGGCTCGACGCCCGGCTTCGACGGCAAGAGCAAGGATGCGGAGGCGGAGATCCCCGACCACCAAAGCCGGCTCGCGGACCTCCAGGAGCGGCTGTACGCCCAGAGCACGGAGGGTGGGAGCCGGTCGCTCCTGCTCGTCGTCCAGGGCATGGACACGGCCGGCAAGGGCGGCATCATGCGCCACGTCGTCGGGATGATGGACCCTCAGGGCGTCCGCTACCACGCGTTCAAGGCACCGACCGAGGAGGAGCGCCACCACGACTTCCTCTGGCGCGTCACCAACGCGCTGCCCGTGCCGGGCCAGGTCGGTGTCTTCGACCGGAGCCAGTATGAGGACGTCCTCATCGTCCGCGTCCACGGCCTCGTCCCTGAGGACGTCTGGTCCACCCGGTACGACGCGATCAACGCGTGGGAGAAGGACCGTGCCGACAAGGGCATGACGATCGTCAAGGTCATGCTCCACATCAGCGCCGACGAACAGAAGGCGCGCCTCCAGGCGCGCCTCGACCGGCCGGACAAGAACTGGAAGTTCAACCCCGGCGACGTCGACGAGCGCCGGCTGTGGCCGCGGTACATGGAGGCGTACGAGGATGCGCTCCTCAGGTGCTCGACCGAGGCGGCGCCGTGGTACTGCGTGCCGGGGGACAAGAAGTGGTACGCCCGGTATGCCGTGACGAACCTCGTCCTCGAGGCGCTCGAGGGGCTGTCGATGGGGTGGCCGAGCGTCGACTTCGACGTCGAGGAGCAGAAGCGCCTTCTCGCGGCGACGTGAGCGCCGTCTCTAGCCGGCGAAGGCGCGGTCGAGGATGGCCGTCTGCGCGGTATAGGGGATCGGCTCGCTCGTCCCGAACGTCGCCCCGTGCTGCCCCTCCAGCCGCGTCGCGATGAACGCGTCGGCAACGTCGGCGGGGGCGTACCGGACGAGCAGCGACGCCTGGAAGACGAGGGCGAGCCGCTCGACGAGCCGACGCGCGCCCCACGCGGCATCCTCCCGCCCGGCGAGGGCGCTCAGCGTGTCGACCTCGTCGAGGAGGGCGTCCAGCGTGCGCGAGTGACCGCGCGCCTGGACGACCTCCTTGCTGTATGCCGCGAGCGAGCCCGGCTCCCGGGCGATCGCGCGGAGCACATCGAGGGCGTTGACGTTGCCCGAGCCCTCCCAGATCGAGTTGAGCGGCGCCTCCCGGTAGATCCGGGCCATGCCGTTCTCCTCGACATAGCCGGCCCCCCCGAGGCACTCGAGGGCCTCGGCCACCATCGGGGAGGTCCGCTTGCACACCCAGAACTTGCCGACGGCGACTCCGAGCCGGGCGAGCTCGGTCTCCTCGGTGTCGACGGCGTGGGCGAGCCTCATCCCGAGGATCGTCGCCGCCTCCGTCTCGAGGGCGAGGTCGGTCAGGACGTTGCGCATGAGCGGCTGGTCGACGAGGTGCGCGCCGAACGCGTCGCGGTGGCGGGCGTGGTGGACGGCCCTCACGAGGGCGGCGCGCATCCCCGCCGTCGAGCCGAGGATCGTGTCGAGCCTGGTCGAGGCGACCATGTCGATGATCGTCCGGATGCCCCGCCCCTCCTCGCCGACGAGCGACCCCCACGTTCCCTCCAGCTCGAGCTCCGAGCTCGCGTTGGCCCTGTTGCCGAGCTTGTCCTTCAGGCGCTGGAGCTCGAACGTGTTGCGCGTGCCGTCGTCCAGGATGCGCGGAACGAGGAAGCACGTGATCCCGGCGGCGGTCCGGGCGAGGATGAGGAAGCCGTCGCTCATCGGTGCCGACAGGAACCACTTGTGCCCCGTGAGGCGGTACGTCGTCCCGGCGAGCGGCCCGCCGGGGGAGGGGGCGGCATGCGTCGAGTTCGTCCGGACGTCGGATCCGCCCTGCTTCTCCGTCATGCCCATGCCGGCGATGGCACCGGCCTTCGTCGTGACCGGCCGGAGCCCGAACTCGTACGTGCGGGAGGCGAGCAGCGGCTCCCACGTCGCCGCGAGCTCCGGAGCCTGGCGGAGGGCGGGGACGGCGGCATACGTCATGGAGACCGGGCAGAGGTGTCCGGCCTCGACCTGGCTCCACACGATGAACCCCGCGGCGCGCCGCACGTGCGCACCCGTGCCGAGCGGCTTCGTCCACGGCTCGGCGGTGAGGCCGTGGCCGACGGCGGTCCGCATGAGGTCGTGGTAGGCGGGGTGGTACTCGACCTCGTCGATCCGCTCGCCGGTGCGGCTGTGCGTGTGGAGGATCGGGGTCACGCGATCGGCCTGGTCGGCCCACGCCTGGGCCTCCTGCGTGCCCGCGATGTGCCCGAGCTCGTCCAGCTCCGCACGGTCCGCCGGGTTGCCCCATCGGTCGAGGGCCTCCGTCAGGGCCGGGTCCGACCCCAGCACGTCGTAGTCGACCAGGGGAGGAACTTGGTTGGTCACCGCGTGCGTCGTCACGGATTCAGGGTAGGCGCGTCCTACGGTGGTCACCGTGGAGGATCGGCCGTCGAGTCGCCGAGCCCGGGCCCGCCGTGAGCTTGCGCGCGTCCCCGGGCTGCACGCGCTCGCCCGGCTCGTCGTCGAGACCACCCGGGTCTGCCTGCGCTACCGAGTGACCGGGCTGGCCTCGGAGGCCGGGTTCTTCGCCGTGCTGTCCCTGCCGCCGCTGGTCCTCGGGCTCTTCGGTGGTGTCGGCTACGTCTCCCAGTGGATCGGCAAGGGGTTCGTCACCGACGTCACCAACGGGCTCCTCACGTATGCCGAGCGCTTCCTCACCCCCGACATGGTCGCCCGGATTATCGCGCCGACGATCAACAACGTCCTCGACCACGGACGTGCTGACCTCATCTCGGTGGGCTTCGTCCTCTCGCTGTGGTCGGGGTCGCGGGCCCTCAACGTCTTCATCGACACGATCTCGATCATGTACGGCCAGTCCGGGGTCCGCGGGATCGTCCACACCCGGGCCCTCTCGTTCACCCTGTATGTCGTCGGCCTGCTCATCGGGATCATCGTCATCCCCCTCGTCCTCATCGGGCCTAGCTGGCTGGGGGAGCTCCTGCCGAGCCAGCTGCACTTCCTCCTCGCGCTGTACTGGCCGGTCGTCGTCGGCCTGACGATCGTCAGCCTGACCGGGTTGTTCCAGGTCGCCGTGCCGCGGCGAGGGCCGTGGGTGCGAGACGTCCCCGGAGCCGTGCTCACCCTCGTCATCTGGTTGCTGGCCGCCGTCGTCGTCCGCAAGTGGCTTCAGGTCTCCGTCGGAGGGACGTCGATCTATGGGCCGCTCAGCACCCCCATTCTGCTGCTCATCTGGTTCTACTTCCTCGCCATTGCCGTTCTCATCGGCGCCGCCCACAACGCGGCCATCCGAGAGCTCTGGCCCGCCCGCGGCGAGCAGGGGGTCCGGGCCAGCGCCCGGCGCGCGGCGCGCTCCATCTGGGACCAGGTCTCCGTCTCCCGGCCCATGGCCGGCGGCCTCGCACTCGCCGAGGAGGAGGCCTTACAGGACGAGTCCTCACACGAGCGTCGGTGGCTCGCCGACCTGGCGCTCGCCGCGGCGCAGGTACGAGGCGAGGCCGTCGACGGCACCCCCGCCGCCGGTTTGGAGAAGCATCGACGCATCGGATAATGTCGGTCACCGCACGCGCGCCGCAGGGCTCGTGGCGCGACCCGCGGATGTAGCTCAGTTGGTAGAGCGCAACCTTGCCAAGGTTGAGGTCGCCGGTTCGAGGCCGGTCATCCGCTCGGAGGGCTTTACCGCCTTCATGGTGGAGTGGCCGAGAGGCGAGGCAACGGCCTGCAAAGCCGTGTACACGGGTTCAAATCCCGTCTCCACCTCGACGCAGCCCCACCGGGTTGTATCTCCTCGGGCG
>JAJXUB010000103.1 GCA_021783215.1 Actinomycetes bacterium
CTACCACGAGGGCGTTCCCGGGCATCACCTCCAGATCGCCCGTGCCATTCTCCGTCGCGACGTCCTCAACCGCTATCGCCGGACCATGGTGTGGTGCAGCGGCCACGGTGAGGGTTGGGCGCTGTATGCCGAGCGGCTCATGGGGGAGCTCGGCTACATGGACGACCCGGGCAACCGGATGGGTCTCCTCGACGGCCAGGCGATGCGGGCGGCTCGGGTCGTCATCGACATCGGGGTCCACTGCGGCTTCGACGCCCCCGCCGAGGTCGGCGGGGGGGCCTGGACCTACGACAAGGCGTGGCAGCTCTTCACCGACCACGTCAACGAGAGCGAGGCGATGATGCGCTTCGAGCTCGACCGCTACCTCGGCTGGCCGGGCCAGGCGCCCAGCTACAAGATCGGCGAGCGGCTGTGGCTGCAGCTGCGCGAGGAGGCGCGGGTGGCCGCCGGCGCCGCGTGGGACCCGAGGGCCTTCCACGCCAAGGCCCTCGATGTCGGCTCGGTGCCGCTCGACGTCCTGCGGGGTGCGGTCCTCGGCACGATGTGACCGACCCGTATGCGTCCCACCTCAGGGCGGGGCGAGGTTGCCGCGACGGCGTGGGTCACCCGGCGGGCTGGGTCTCCGTCTCGGTGACGGGCAGGCCGCCCGCCTTCGACCCGGAGAGCGCTCCCTGGATGGCCGACTCCGCACTCCCGATGACCGACAGGTCACCGCCGACGAGCCGGCTCTTGAGCGAGTCGTACGCGTTGACGGCGTCCTTCAGCGGCCCCGCGACGAGGGGGCACAGCGTCGGGTCCGCCTGGGCGTTCTCCTGTGCGTCCTTGAGGAGCTTCAGGTCGAGCGCGGCGGTGCCGACCGCCTTGGCGATGGCCAGGGTTCGGCCGTTGGCGCCCTTGTCGAACGCCCCGGCCCGCCACGGTTTGTAGATCCAGCGGTGGAACGAACCGGCGGCGAAGCCGAGGTCGGCGACGAAGCGCGTCTTGGCGAACGAGCGGGTGGTGCTCGTCGGGCACGAGCCGGTCGCCGTCGACGCCGACACGCCCGTCCCCGGGGCGGTCGACGCGCCCGAGCCGCACCCGGCGAGCGGCACGGCAACACCCACGGCGAGCAGCACGGCGGCGGCGTGGTTCGTCCTCATCTGCGGAAGCACCTCCAGGGGTCGACGACAGGGCCTCGGCCCATCCAAGCGGTCAAGTCTGGGCGTTGGATGACAGCGCCCGCCCATGACGAGGGTACGGGCCACAATGGCCGTATGCCCGTCCATCTCGTCCTCGCGTCCGGGTCGCCGTCGCGCCGTCAGCTCCTCCACCGCGCCGGGATCGACGCATCGGTCGTCGTCAGCGATGTCGACGAGGAGGCCGCCGTCGAATCGGCCCGCGTCGGCGGTGACGATCCCAGCCCCGGTGACATTGCGCTCGTCCTCGCCCGGGCCAAGGCGGAGTCGGTCGCGTCGTCGCTGCGGGCCCATGCGAACCACCTTGTCCTCGGCTGCGACTCGGTCCTTGAGCTCGACGGCCGGGCCTATGGGAAGCCGGGCACTGCCGAGCTCGCGACCGAGCGGTGGCGCGGGATGCGCGGCCGCTCGGGCGTGCTGCATACGGGGCACTGGCTCGTCGACGACCGCGCCGACGGGTCGCACGGCGTCGTCGGGGCAACGGCGTCGACGACCGTCCACTTCGCCGACCTCACCGATGAGGAGATCGCGGCCTACGTCGCCACCGGCGAGCCGCTCGCCGTCGCCGGCGCGTTCACCCTCGAGGGGCGGGGGGCGCCCTACATCGACGCCGTCGAGGGGGACCCGAGCAACGTCATCGGGCTGTCCCTGCCGTTGCTGCGGCACCTGCTCGCCCAGGTCGGGCTCCGCTTCGACGAGCTGACCGAGGAGCTCTCGTGAGCTTCCAGCCCGCCGACCCCGAGGCCGTGTTCACCTACGGCGCGCCACTGCTGAAGTTCGGGCCCGGGGCGGCCGACGAGATCGGCTACGACCTCTCGCTGACCGGCGCCCGCCGCGTCCTCGTCGTCAGCGACCCGGGGCTCGCCGCGACGGGGACCCCGCAGCGGGTCGCCGAGCAGATGCGCCAGTTCGGCGTCGACGCCCTCGTCTTCGACGGCGTCCACGTCGAGCCGACCGACGAGAGCCTCGCGCACGCCGTCGCCTTCGCGCGCGAGAGCGGGCCGTTCGACGCGTTCGTCGCGGTCGGCGGCGGGTCGAGCATCGACACGGCGAAGGCGGTCAACCTTCTGACGACCAACCCCGGCGAGCTCATGGACTACGTCAACGTCCCCGTGGGCCGAGGGGCACGTCCGGTCAGGCCGCTCAAGCCCCTCGTCGCCGTACCGACGACGACGGGAACCGGAGCGGAGAGCACGACGATCTGCGTGCTCGACGTGCTCGCCCTCAAGGTCAAGACGGGGATCAGCCACGCGTGGCTGCGGCCGACCCACGCCGTCGTCGACCCGCGCCTGACGATGAGCCAGCCGGCCGGCGTCACGGCGAGCGCCGGCATGGACATCCTCTGCCACGCCCTCGAGAGCTGGACGGCGCGGCCGTACACGAGCTACGAGCGGAAGACCCCCGAGCAGCGAGTCCCGTACTGCGGCGCGAACCCGGTGTCGGACATGTGGTCGTCGCGGGCGATGACCCTGCTCGCGACGTCGTTCCGGCGGGCGGTCGCCCACGGCGACGACGAGCGCGCCCGCGGGGACATGGCACTGGCGGCGACGTTCGCCGGCCTCGGGTTCGGCAACGCCGGTGTCCACATCCCCCACGCCAACGCCTACCCGGTGGCCGGGCGCGTGAAGGACTTCCACCCCGCGGGCTACCCCGCGGACGAGCCGATGGTGCCTCACGGGATGTCGGTGGCGCTGACCGCCCCCGAGGCATTCCGGTTCACCTTCGACGCCGACCCGCAGCGTCACCTCGAGGCCGCGCGGATGCTCGACCCCCGCGCGGAGATGACGAACGACCCGCGCGACCTCCTCCCGAACATCCTCGCGGGGCTCATGCGCGACATCGGCCTCCCGAACGGGATCGGCGCCGTGGGCTACGACGGCTCCGACGTCGCCGACCTCGTCGACGGGGCGATGACGCAGCAACGGCTCCTCGCGACGGCCCCCAAGGACGTCTCCGCCGAGGACGTCGCCGGGATCTTCGAGCGGTCGATGGAGATCTGGTGAGCCGGCTCAGACGGGTGGGACGTCGCGGCGCTTCGTCGCCCACATGCGGTCGCGCCCGTGGGCGTACCGGAGCCGGTGGAGCAGCTCCTCCCGGAGCGCGTCGGCCTCGATGACCTGGTCGAGCACGAGGTCGGCGGCGAGCCGTTCGAGGTCGACGTCCTCCTCGTACTCGCGTCGCCGGTCGGCGATGTAGGCGGCGCGAGCGTCCGGGTCGGCGATCTCGGCGATCTTGTTGGCGAACACGGCGTTGACGGCCGCCTCCGGGCCCATGACGGCGATGCGCGCGGTCGGGAGGGCGATCGTCGCGTCCGGCGCGAACCCCGGGCCGCCCATGGCATACAGACCCGCGCCGTAGGCCTTCCGGACGATGACGCAGAACTGCGGCACGGTGGCGCTGGAGACGGCGCTGACCATCTTGGCGCCGTGCCGGATGATGCCGCCGCGCTCGACCTCGGAGCCGATCATGAAGCCGGGGACGTCGGCGAGGTAGACCAGCGGGATCGAGAAGGCGTCGCACAGCCAGATGAACCGGGACGCCTTGTCGGCGCTGTCCGTGAAGAGGACGCCCCCCTTGACGGCCGAGTTGTTGGCGACGATGCCGACGGGCTCGCCGGCCATGCGGCCGAACCCGATGACGAGCTCGGCGGCGAACAGGGGCTTGATCTCGAAGAACGAGTCCTCGTCGACGAGCCCGTCGATGACGGTACGGATGTCGAACGGCACGCTCTCCCGCTCGGGGACCGTATGCCGCGTGAGCGGCGTCGCCGGCTCCTCGGGGTCGTACGTCGGCAGGTCCGAGTGCCAGTTCTGCGGGACGTAGGAGAAGTAGAGCTTGGCGAGCTCGATGGCCTCGGCGTCGTCCTGGGCGAGGAGGTCGCCGACCCCGGAGACGGTGCAGTGCATCCGGGCGCCGCCCATCTCCTCGAGGGAGACCTTCTCGCCGACAACCATCTCGGCCATGCGGGGGCTTCCGAGGTACATCGACGCGTTGCCCTCGACCATGATGACGATGTCGCAGAAGCTCGGGATGTAGGCGCCGCCGGCGGCCGACGGGCCGAACAGGCAGCAGATCTGAGGGACCTTGCCGGACAGGGCGACCTCGTTGTGGAAGATCCGCCCCGCGCCGCGGCGGCTGGGGAACATCTCCACCTGGTCGGTGATCCGGGCGCCGGCGCTGTCGACGAACCAGAAGACGGGCAGCTCCTCGCGCAGCGCCATCTCCGTCGCGCGGACGATCTTCTCGACGGTCCGCGACCCCCACGAGCCGGCCTTGACGGTCGGGTCGTTGGCAACGACAATGACGGGCCGGCCCTCGATGGTTCCGTGGCCGGTGACGACGCCGTCGGCGGGCAGCCCGGTCGCCGTGGCGTTGGCGAACCGGCCGTCCTCGACGAAGCTCCCCTCGTCGACGAGCAGCCGGATGCGCTCGCGGACGTGGAGCTTGTTCTGGTCCGCGAGCTTCGCGGCGGCCTTCGCCGGCGGGGTCTCCGACGCCGCCCACGCGGCGGCGAACCGCTGGCGGACCCCCGTGACCCGGGGGTCGTTTCCGGCGTCGGCGCCGGTCGCGAAGGGCGGCGTGGTGTCCCGCATACGTCACAGCCTCTCAGGCGAACCGGCTCAGAGGGACGGGAGGCCGAGGTGGCGTGCGATGACCATGCGCTGGACCTCGGAGGTGCCCTCGCCGACCTCGAGGATCTTCGCGTCGCGGTAGAACCGGGCGACCGGGTACTCCTCGGTGAACCCGTTGCCGCCGAACACCTGCGTCGCGACCCGGACCGAGTCCATCGCCGCCTCGGTCGAGTAGAGCTTGGCGATGGCGGCGGCCCGCGTGACCTCGGCGGCGGACCGGCGGCCGGCGTCGTGCTCGTCCTTGAGCCACGCCGCCTTGTATGTCAGGGTCCGGGCCGCCTCGGCCTTGACGGCGAGGTCGGCCAGGGGGAACTGGATGCCCTGGTTGACACCGATCGGATGCCCGAACGTCGTCCGCGTCTTCGCGTAGGCGACCGACTCGTCGAGCATCCGGCGGATGCAGCCGAGGGCGAGGGCGGCGATGGCGATGCGGCCGTCGTCGAGGGTCTTGAGGAACTGGCGGAAGCCCTGACCGCGCTCCCCCAGGAGGTTCTCCTGCGGGACGCGGCAGTCCTCGAAGGTCAGCCCGTGCGTGTCGGAGATGTGCCAGCCGAGCTTGTCGTAGGCGGGCTCGACGGTGAACCCCGGCGTGCCGCTCGGGACCATGATCGCCGAGATCTCCGGGCGCCCCTGGTCTGAGGTGCCGGTCCGGGCGGTGACGGTGACGACGGAGGTGACGGGGGTGCCGGAGTTGGTGATGAACGCCTTGGCCCCGTTGACGACCCACTCGTCGCCGTCGAGGACCGCCTTCGTCCTCGACGCGCCGGCATCGGACCCGGCCTCGGGCTCGGTGAGGCCGAAGGCGGCCATCGCCCGACCGGCGACGAGGTCGGGGAGGAAGCGCTGCTTCTGCTGCGTCGTGCCGAACGTGAGGATCGGGTTGATCCCGAGGCCGACGCCGGCGGACAGGGTGATGCCGACGGACTGGTCGACGCGGCCGAGCTCCTCGATGGCGACGCACAGGCTCGTGAAGTCTCCTTCTCCCGTGGCCTGGCCGCCGAACTCCTCGGGGACGACGAGGCCGAAGAGGCCGAGGTCCCCCAGTGCGGGGAGCAGCTCGACGGGGAAGTGCCGCTCCTGCTCCCACCCCCTGACCTTCGGAGCGACCTCCGCCTCGGCGAAGGCCCGGACGACCTTGCGGAAGTCCTCGTGCTGCTCGTCGAGCTCGAACATGGGCCCCCCTGGTCTCGGCACTGCTTGACGTTGACGTAAACGTAAAGCAAGATCGTCCGTATGCCAAGCCCCTCCCCGGCCTCGACCCGTGCCGCCGACGGGCCGTGGACGATCGCGGAGGTCGCCGAGGAGTTCGGCGTCACCCATCGCGCCGTCCGTCACTACGAGGAGCTCGGGCTCATCCACCCCGAGCGCCGGGGAACCCAGCGGGTCTACCACCGGCGCGACCGCACCCGCCTCGCCCTCATCCTGCGGGGTCGGCGCCTCGGGTTCCCCCTCGACGAGATCCGCACGATCATCGACCTGTACGACGCACCGAGGGGCCGGCGCAGCCAGCTGGAGTACGTCCTCGCCCAGATCGGCGAGCGCCGCGACGACCTCGAGCAGAAGCGTCACGACCTCGACGCCACGCTCACCGAGCTCGAGGACTTCGAGAGCCGGTGTCGCGCGGACCTCGCGGCCCTCGGCTGACGACGGCCCGGCCGGGGGATGGCCCTTCGGCCCGGCGCTCAGGCCCGCGCGAGGAAGGCGTCGATCTCGGCGCTCGTCGGTGAGGTCGCGGGACCGTGCCGGGTCACCTTGATGGCCGCACCGGCGTTGGCGCGCCGGGCCGCCTCGGGCCAGGCCAGTCCGGCCGCCCGGCCCGCCAGCAGGACTCCCGTATGCGTGTCGCCGGCGCCGTTCGTGTCGACCGCCCGCTGGGGGAACCCGGGGACGTCGGCGACGACACCGTCGACGCACACGACGCAGCCGCGCTCACCGTCGCGGACAACGGCGACGGCGCCGGGTCCGAGGCGCTGGGCGACCGCCTGCGCGGTCTCCGCGATGCCGGACCACCCGGTCAGTGCCGTCG
>JAJXUB010000104.1 GCA_021783215.1 Actinomycetes bacterium
GTGGGCACGCAGCGTGCCGTGGTGGGCGTTGACGACGGAGCGGGCGAGGGTCAGCCCGATGCCGCTCCCGGCCCTGTCCCGCTGGCGGGCGGTGTCGCCGCGGTAGAACCGCTCGAAGAGGCGGTCGGCATCCGCCGGCTCGAACCCGTCGCCGGTGTCGACGATCTCGAGGAGCGCGTGCCCGTCGCGCTCACCGGCGCGGACGACGACCGTGCTGCCGGGGTGGCTGTGGCGCAGGGCGTTCCCCAGCAGGTTCGCCAGCACCTCACCAAAGCGGTCGGTGTCCACCTCGACGAGGACCGACGGCTCCGAGGGCGGGTGCCCGGGGGTCAGTCGCAGGTCGATCCCGGCCGCGGCGTACTGGGCCTGCGCCGCGGCGACGGCGTCCGCGGCGAGCGCGGCCAGGGGGACGGCCCGGACATGCAGGCCGAGCTGGCGCTCCTCTGCCTTGGAGACGGCCGACATGTCGTCAACGAGTCGCTGCATCCGGTCCGCCTGCGCGAGCACCGTCTCCCAGGTCTCGGCGGTGTCGGGGATGACGCCGTCCACGGCCCCCTCGACGAGGGCACGCATCGAGGCGAGCGGGTTGCGCAGCTCGTGGGCGACGTCGGCGATGAGCTGACGCCGCACCGTCTCGGTGCCCGCCAGCCGGGCGGCCATCGTGTTGAAGGAGTCGGTGAGGTCGGTGAGCTCGCGGCCGAGACCGGGGGCCGGCACCCGTGCCGACAGGTCGCCGGCGGCGAGCCTGGTCGCAGCCTGCGCCACGGTGGCGATCGGCGCGGCCACCCGGTGCGACACGATCCAGATGACGGCGAGGGCGGCCAGGAGAGCGACGAGCAGCCCGACGCCGAGGGCGAGGTAGAGGGCCTGGGTGAAGGCGAGGTCGATGTGGTTCATCGCGCCCGCGGGCAGGCCGGGGGTGACCATCCGCAGGTGGGCGTGGAAGAGCCTCGGCGCGACGAGGCTCGCGACGATGAGGACGGTGACCGAGCCGGACAGCACGACGAGCGTCAGGGCGAGAAAGAGGCGCCAGACAAGCGGCGGCCCGCTCGTGCTGGACCCGACCATCGGGGAGCGCGTGCCCGGCCGCTGCCTCATCCCGGTCCCATCCGGTAGCCGACGCCGCGGACGGTGAGGATGTACCGGGGGCTCGTCGGGTCGTCGCCGAGCTTGCGGCGGATGTGGGCGAAGTGGACGTCGACGAGGTGCTCGTCACCGACCCACGACATCCCCCAGACGCGCTCGATGAGCTGGGCCCGGCTGAAGACCATGCGGGGCCGCTCGGAGAGGACGTCGAGCAGGTCGTACTCGGTCCGCGTCAGGGAGATCTGCTCTCCGTCGAGCCACACCTCGCGCGGCGTCGGGTCGACCGTCAACGGTCCGAAGCGGCGTGGGGTCTCGTCCTCGGCCTCCGCGCCCCCGAAGCCCGGCGCGGTCCGCGGTCGCCGCAGGAGGGTCCGGATGCGTGCCATGAGCAGGCGCGGGGAGAACGGCTTCGTGACGTAGTCGTCGGCCCCCGCGGCCAGGCCGACGAGGGTGTCGAGCTCCTCGGACCGTGCGGTGAGCATGATGACGTAGGCGTCGCTGAACGTGCGCAGCTGACGGCATACCTCGATGCCGTCCAAGCCGGGCATGACGACGTCGAGGACGACGACGTCGGGGGAGTGCTCGCGGGCAGCGGCGATCGCCTCGGCCCCGTCGCCGGCCGTCGTCACCTCGAACCCGTCGCGCGCGAGGTAGGCCGCCACCGTCGTGCGCAGCGCCTCCTCGTCGTCGACGACGAGTGCCCGGTACCTGCCGTCCGCTGGGCCGGTTTCCTCGCTGCCGTCAGCCATACGGCCCATTATCGGGGGCGACGTCGTCGTGGGCCGTTCGGATGCCCGCGCGCCGGGCCCGCCCGGCATAACATCCCGCAATGGCCAACCCGGGTGAGCTCGACGCCGTCAACCGTTACCGCTACGTGTCGCTGACGACGTTCCGCCGCAAGGGGAGCCCCGTCTCGACCCCGGTCTGGATGGCCCGGGACGACGAGGACCTCGTCTTCATCAGCGACGACGACACCGGCAAGACGAAACGGCTGCGGCGGGACCCACGCGTCGAGCTGCGGCCGTGCTCGATCCGCGGCGTGGTGGCCCAGGGGGCGCCGACACACCGGGGCACCGCGACGATGCGACGCGACGACGCAGCGATCCGGCGCGTCCGGGCGGCTATCGGGCGCAAGTACCCGACCGGCCGGCTCCTGAACATGGTGACGCGCCTGGGCCGGCGGGCCGGCCTCGTCAGGCGCACGAGCGTCGCCATCGTCATCCGGCTCGGCGACTGACCGCCGCCGTCGACCGGCATACTGGGTCACCAGCGCCCCGACCGGGAGGAAAGGAACCCCATGCAGTGGTTCGTCGACCACGTCCTCGGCGCGGCACCGTGGGCCGTCTACTCCCTCGTCGGGCTCGTCGTCTTTCTCGAGGACGCGATCTTCGTCGGGTTCGTCATCCCCGGCGAGACGGCGGCTGTCCTCGGCGGCGTCTCCGCCCGCCTCGGCCATACCCATCTGTGGGCCATCATGCTGCTGGTCATCGTCGGGGCGATCGTCGGAGACTCCGTCGGGTACGAGGTCGGCAAGCATGCCGGCCCCTGGGTCCTCAGCCACCGGGCCCTCCGCAAGCACCGGGACCGGCTCGACCGGGCGCAGGACTTCCTGCGTGACAAGGGCGGCACGGCCGTCTTCCTCGGTCGCTGGACGGCGTTCTTCCGCGCCGTCATGCCGGCGCTGTGCGGGATGAGCCGTATGCCGTACCGCCGGTTCATCGTGTGGAACGCTCTCGGCGGGATCACCTGGGGCTCCGCCGTCGTCACCGTCGGCTACCTCGCCGGGATGAGCTACGAACGCGCCGCGACGTGGTTCGGGCGCGGCACGGCGGCCGTCGTCGCCGTCATCGTCGTCGTCGCCCTCGTTGCGTGGAAGATCCGCCGGGGGCGCACCAAGGCCGAGATCTAGTCTTCAGGAGCAGGCGTTGACCGTCGGCGTCGGCGTCGCGGGGGGCGGGAGCAGCGCGGTGAACCCGTTGCCGAGGACGAGGTCGAGGTCGGCGGTCCTGCGCGCGTCCTTGACGACGACGGCGCCCGTGACGAGAGCCTTCACCCGGGCAAGCGCGGCCGCTCCTCCCGGGCCGTAGCGGATCTCGGCCGCCGCCTTCACCGGGCGGTGGAGCGGGTCGTTGGCCACGTTCCCGAGGACGAAGCCGCGCCTGGCCAGCGCGTCGGCGGTCGCACGGGCCAGCCCGGTCCGGTTCGTCGCGTTGTAGACGTTGAGGGTCACCGGCCGGGTGGGTGCCGTCGTCGTGCAGGTCGGCCGCGGCGACGCGGCCTGCGTCGGCGCGTTTCGGTAGTAGGAGTACGCGTACCAGAACGCGAAGAAGAGCCCGAGCACGAGGATGAGGAGCGTCGTCCAGCTGCGTCGGCGTCGCCGCCGCGCCGCGGCCGAGGCTCCCGACTCCCGGACGTACTCGGTCATGGCTCAGTCAAGCACGAGGACCCGCGCGTGGAGGGTCGGCCGTTGCTGGAGCGCCGCCCGCAGGGCCCTGTGGAGCCCGTCCTCGAGGTAGAGGGTGCCTTTCCACTGGATGACGTGGGCGAAGAGGTCCCCGTAGAACGTCGAGTCGTCGGCGAGAAGGGCCCCGAGGTCGAGGGTGCGCTTCGTCGTGACCAGCTCGTCGAGCCGGACGAGACGCGGAGGCACCGTGGACCAGTCCTTCACGGAGCTCCGGCCGTGCTCGGGGTAGGGCCGGGTGTCCCCGACCGCCTTGAAGATCACCCAGCCACGATATGTCGGGTCGGTGATGCCGCCCGTCGCATGTCCCCCGGCGGCCTCATTTGTTACCAGACCTTGTCTGTGTCGAGACGAGTCCGCCGCTGCGGTCCCACCAGGCCCTAGGCTTCCGAGAGTGACCGACTCACCGCTGCCCGCCGCCGTTGCCGCCATCGCCACGGGTTACGGCTTCGCTGGTCCCGCCCTGGAGTTCGGTGCCGCTGTGTTCGACAACACGGCCTACGCGGAGGCGAAGGTGCGCATCCCGCTCGGCGTCATGAACCGGCACGGGCTCGTCGCAGGCGCCACGGGGACGGGCAAGACGAAGACCCTCCAGCTCATGGCCGAGCAGCTCTCGGCGCAGGGCGTGCCCGTCTTCCTCGCCGACATCAAGGGTGACCTGTCCGGCCTCGCGAGCCCGGGAGCGGCCAGCGACAAGATCACCGCCCGGACCACGGACATCGGGGAGGCGTGGGCCCCGACGGCGTATCCGTTGGAGTTCTACACGCTCGGGGGTCAGGGCACGGGCATCCCCATGCGGGCGGCCATCAGCGCGTTCGGGCCTGCGCTGCTCTCGAAGGTCCTCGGGCTCAACGAGACGCAGGAGAGCAGCCTCGGGCTCGTCTTCCACTACGCCGACTCCAAGGGGCTCTTCCTCGACGACCTGAAGGACCTCCGCGAGGTCGTCCAGTTCCTCACCTCCGAGGAGGGCAAGGCCGACCTGAAGAACCTCGGTGGCCTCTCCGCGGCGACGGCAGGGGTCATCCTCCGCGAGCTCATCACGTTCTCCGACCAGGGCGCCGACGTGTTCTTCGGACTCCCGGAGTACCAGACCGCCGACCTGCTCCGGACGACGTCGGACGGCAAGGGCGTCATCTCCGTCCTCGAGCTGCCGGCGCTCCAGGACCGGCCGGCACTGTTCTCGACGTTCCTCATGTGGCTGCTCGCCGACCTCTTCCACGAGCTGCCCGAGATCGGCGACCCGGACAAGCCGAAGCTCGTCTTCTTCTTCGACGAGGCCCACCTGCTCTTCGACGGTGCGAGCAAGGCCTTCCTCGACTCCATCGAGCAGACCGTCCGCCTCATCCGGTCCAAGGGCGTCGGCGTCTTCTTCGTCACGCAGTCGCCCAAGGACGTTCCCGCCGACGTCCTGGCGCAGCTGTCCAACCGGGTCCAGCACGCCCTGAGGGCCTTCACCCCGGATGACGCGAAGGCCCTCAAGGCGGCCGTCTCGACGTACCCGACGAGCGCCTATGACCTCCAGCAGCTGCTCACCTCGCTCGGCATCGGCGAGGCCGTCATCACCGTCCTGTCTGAGACAGGCGCCCCGACCCCGGTCGCCTGGACCCGTATGCGAGCGCCCGAGTCGCTCATGGGGCCCTCGCCGGACGCCGTGGTCGACCAGGTCGTCGCCGCGTCGCCGCTGACGGCGAAGTACGCGACGGCGACGGACCGGCAGTCGGCATATGAGATGCTCCATGCCGCCCAGCCGGCCGTGGCGCCGGCGTCTCCGGTCGCACCGGCTCCGTCCAGCGCGCCCGTGCCGCCGCCGGCTCAGGGGCCGGGGGTGCTGGGCGAGGTCCTGGGCAGCCCCATGGTCAGGTCCATGCTTCGCTCGGCGGGCTCGGCACTGGGGCGCGAGATCACCCGGTCGATCTTCGGCACGTCCCGCCGCTGACGCCCCGCTCCCGGCTACGCCTTGTGGCGAAGGACCGGCCCGAGGGTGTCGAGGACGCTGGCATCCTCGATGGTGCCCGGCACGGTCGGCGTCTTGCCGTCGGCGATCTCCCGCATCGTCTTGCGCAGGATCTTGCCCGAGCGGGTCTTCGGGAGCCCGTGGACGATGTCGACCTGCTTCAGCGAGGCGACGGCCCCCACCTCGTCCCGGACCCGCTGGACGAGCTCCCTGACGATCCGGTCGGCCTCGGCCTCCACGTCGACGCCGGCCTTGAGGACGACGAGCCCGCGGGGGACCTGCCCCTTGAAGTCGTCCTGAACACCGATGACGGCGCACTCGGCGACGTCAGGGTGGCCCGCGAGGGCGGCCTCGATCGATCCGGTCGACAGGCGGTGCCCGGCGACGTTGAGGACGTCGTCCGTGCGGCCCATGACGTAGATGTAGCCGTCCTCGTCGATCATGCCCCCGTCCCCGGTGGCGTAGTAGCCGGGCGGTGAGGAGAGGTACCCGGAGATGTAGCGCTCGTCGTCCTGCCACAGCGTCGGCAGGGTGCACGGTGGGAGCGGCAGCTTGATGGAGATGGCTCCCTCCTGACCGCGGGGGAGCTCGGCGCCCGTGTCGTCGAGGACGAGGACCTGGTAGCCGGGGACCGGGACGGACGGCGAGCCGGGCTTGATCGGCAGGGGTTCGAGCCCCCGCAGGTTGCCCGCGATCGGCCATCCGGTCTCGGTCTGCCACCAGTGGTCGATGACCGGCTTGCCCGTCGCCTTCGTCGCCCACTCGTAGGTGTCGGGGTCGAGACGCTCGCCGGCGAGGAAGATGTTCCGCAGCGCGGACAGGTCGTAGCCGGCCATGAGCTTGGCCTGCGCGTCCTCCTTCTTGATCGCCCGGTATGCCGTCGGCGCGGTGAACATCGAGACGGCGCCGTACTCGCTGCAGATCCGCCAGAACGCGCTCGCGTCCGGCGTGCCGACGGGCTTGCCCTCGTAGAGGACCGTCGTCGCCCCCGTCAGGAGTGGGGCATAGACGATGTAGGAGTGGCCGACGACCCAGCCGACGTCGCTCGCCGTGAACATGCACTCGCCCGGCTGGACGTCGTAGAGGTTCTCCATCGACCACCGGAGGGCGACGGCGTGGCCGCCGTTGTCGCGGACGATGCCCTTGGGCCGGCCCGTCGTGCCGGACGTGTAGAGGATGTACAGGGGGTCCGTCGCTGCGACCTCGGCGCAGTCCGCCGGTTCGGCGTGCGCCATGAGGTCGTTCCAGTCGATGTCACCGTCGCCCA
>JAJXUB010000105.1 GCA_021783215.1 Actinomycetes bacterium
CCCCGGCTTCAGCCAGGCGGCGCCCCGGCAGCACGAGCACGGGGACGGACAACCGGGTGCGCTACCCTGTGCCCCATGCCCCGCTCGCTGCTTCTGACCTGGCCGCGCTGACCCAGACGACTCGGATCACGCGCGGCGACCCCACCCTGGGTGGGGTTTCTTTATGCCACGAGCAGGCGAGGAACGGAACGAGACAAGGACCGGACGAGATGACGACAACGCCGCAGGCGACGGAGACCCCGCACCGCTACACGGCCGCGCTCGCGGACGAGATCGAGCGGGCGTGGCAGGACCGGTGGGAGGAGTCCGGGACGTTCCGCGCCCCGAACCCCGCCGGCCCGTGGGGCGAGCCGGACGTGCTCGCCAGCCGTTTCCCGAGCGGCGAGAAGATGCTCGTCCTCGACATGTTCCCCTACCCGAGCGGCGCCGGCCTGCACATCGGGCACCCCCTCGGCTACATCGCCACCGACGTCTTCAGCCGCTACCACCGCATGCTCGGCAAGAACGTCTGCCACTGCATCGGGTTCGACGCCTTCGGCCTCCCCGCGGAGCAGTACGCCGTCCAGACCGGCCAGCACCCGCGCAAGACGACCGAGGACAACATCGTCATCATGACGCGGCAGCTGCGCCGCCTCGGCCTCGGTCTCGACGACCGCCGCGCCATCCGGACGATCGACCCCGCGTACTACAGATGGACCCAGTGGATCTTCCTCAAGATCTGGGACGCGTGGTACGACACGGACGCCGTCCGGGCCGACGGCGGTCGCGGGAAGGCGCGCCCGATCAGCGAGCTCGTCGCGGCATACGCGTCGGGGGAGCGCCCGCTGCCCGCGGACGACGGGCGCGAGTGGGCCGACCTGTCCTCCCTCGAGCAGGCGCAGATCATCGACTCCTACCGGCTCGCGTACGCCGCGGAGGCGCCGGTCAACTGGGCGCCGGGTCTCGGCAGCGTCGTCGCCAACGAGGAGGTGACGAACGAGGGACGCAGCGAGCGGGGGAACTTCCCCGTGTTCCGCAAGAACCTCCGGCAGTGGATGATGCGGATCACCGCGTATGCCGACCGCCTCGCCGACGACCTCGACCGGGTCGACTGGCCGGACAAGGTCAAGGCCATGCAGCGCAACTGGATCGGCCGGTCGCAGGGGGCCCGCGTGACGTTCCCCGTCGCCGACGCCCCCGGTAGCGAGGAGCTCGAGGTCTTCACCACGCGGCCCGACACCCTGTTCGGCGCGACGTTCATGGTCGTCGCACCCGAGCACCCAGCACTCGACTCCATTGTGCCCGCTGGCAGCTGGCCGGCGGGAACGGATGCCCGGTGGACCGGTGGGGCGACGGGTCCGGCCGAGGCGGTCGCGGCATACCGGCGGGCCTCCTCGCGTAAGAGCGACGTCGAGCGCCAGGAGAACAAGGAGAAGACGGGCGTCTTCACCGGGGCCTATGCCACGAACCCCGTCAACGGGGCGCGGATCCCCGTGTTCGTCGCCGACTACGTCCTCATGGGCTACGGCACCGGCGCCATCATGGCCGTGCCGTCTCACGACGAGCGCGACCACGAGTTCGCCACCACCTTCGGCCTCGACATCGTCCAGGTCGTCTCGGACCCGGACGGTGTGGGCGTCGCCGACGCGGCATACACCGGCGACGGGCTCGCGATGAACTCCGCCAACGACGAGGTCTCGCTCAACGGGCTCGGCGTCACCGAGGCGAAGGCGCGGATGACCGCGTGGCTCGAAGCCAAGGGTCTCGGGCGGGGCACGGTCAACTACAAGCTGCGCGACTGGCTGTTCAGCCGGCAGCGCTACTGGGGCGAGCCGTTCCCGATCGTGTTCGACGCCGACGGGACCGCCCACGGGCTGCCCGAGTCGATGCTCCCGTTGGAGCTGCCCGATGTGCCCGACTACAGCCCGCGGCTGTTCGACCCCGAGGACGACTCCTCCGAGCCCGAGCCGCCCTTGGGCCGCGTGCGCGAGTGGGTCGAGGTCGACCTCGACCTCGGGGACGGGCGCGGTGTTCAGCGCTACACCCGCGAGACGAACACGATGCCGAACTGGGCCGGTTCGTGCTGGTACTACCTGCGCTACCTCGACCCCGCGAACGGGGACGCCCTGGTCGACCCCGACGTCGAGGCGTACTGGATGGGCCCGTATGCAACCCCGGTCGCCGGGGCGCCGGAGGGTGCCCATGACCCGGGCGGCGTCGACCTCTACGTCGGCGGCGTCGAGCACGCCGTCCTTCACCTTCTCTACGCCCGGTTCTGGCACAAGGTCCTCTTCGACCTCGGCCACCTGAGCAGCGAGGAGCCGTTCCGCACCTACTTCAGCCAGGGCTACATCCAGGCGCCGGCATACACGGATGCCCGCGGCCAGTACGTCGAGGCGAGCGAGGTCGTCGAGGCGGCCGGGGCCGACGGGCAGCGCCTCTTCACGTACGACGGAGCCCCGGTCAGGCGCGAGTTCGGCAAGATCGGCAAGTCCCTGAAGAACATGATCAGCCCGGACGACATGTACGCCGCGTACGGCGCCGACACGCTGCGGCTCTACGAGATGGGCATGGGTCCGCTCGCGCAGAGCAAGCCCTGGGACACCCGAGCCGTGGCAGGGTCCGTGCGCTTCCTCCAGCGCCTCTGGCGAAACGTCGTCGACGAGGAGACGGGGGCGGTGCGCGTCGTGGAGACCGAGCCGTCGGCCGCACTGGTCCGTGCGCTGCACCGGACGATCGACGCCGTGACGACGGACTACGCCGACCTGGGGTTCAACACGGCGATCGCCCGGCTCACCGAGCTCAACAACGAGGTGACGAAGTCGGGCGGCGCCCCCCGGTCGGTCATCGAGCCCCTCGTCCTCATGTGCGCGCCCCTCGTGCCACACATCGCCGAGGAGCTCTGGTCGCGGCTCGGGCATCCCGAGTCCCTTGCGTACGAGCGGTTCCCCGTCGCCGACCCGGCGCACCTCGTCGAGGACACCGTCACGTGCGTCATCCAGATCCAGGGCAAGGTCCGTGACCGGCTCGATGTGCCCGCCGCCATCACCGAGGACGCGTTGCGCTCGTTGGCGCTGGCTCTGCCGAAGGTCCAGGCGGCGACGCCGAACGGCATTCGGGCCGTCATCGTCCGGCCGCCCCGGCTCGTCAACGTCGTCCCCGCCTGAGCATGTCCGTCTGGGGGCGTCAGGTCGGGCCGCGGGTGGTCGAGGTGGTCCTCGCCGACCCGATCGCTGGTCGTTGGCGCGCCCGAGTCTGCGGCGGCGTCTCCGGTGAGGTGCTCGAGATCGGGTTCGGGGCGGGACAGAACCTGGCGTACTACGGGTCGGCGGTGACACGGGTCCACGCCGTCGACCCCTCGGACGTGGCGTGGGGGCGGGCGCAACGGCGGATCTCGCAGTTCGGGCGTCCCGTCCAGCGCGTTGCCCGCGATGCCGCGTCGCTGCCCCTGCCGGACGCCGGCGTCGACGCCGTCGTGTCGACGTGGACGCTGTGCACGGTCCCCGACCTGCGGGGCGCCCTCGCGGAGGTGCGCCGGGTCCTCAGGCCCGGGGGCCGGCTGCACCTCGTGGAGCACTCGCTGGCGCCGGGAGAGGGCGTTCGGCGCGTCCAGCGTGGGATCCAGCCCATATGGGGACCGGTCGCCGGCGGTTGCCACCTCGACCGCGACATCCCGGCGGCCCTGGCCGACAGCGGGTTCGCGGTCGATAGCCTCGACGCCAGGTACGCCGCGCCCTGGCCCGCTCATCCGTGGGCCTGGTTCGTCTCCGGCAGCGCCTGAGGCCGCCGCGCCCCGGCCCGACCCCACGCACGACGGCCCTCGGCTAGCCTCGAGGCTCCCGGCAGCGGCTGGACAGAGGAGAAGCACGTGACGGTTGCCCTCGTCACCGACTCGACGGCCTACCTACCCGCGGACCTCGTCGCCGCGCACGGCATCAGGGTCGTGCCCGTTCGTGTCGCCCTCGGCGACGATGACCTCGCCGAAGGCGTCGCCGTGACGAGCGCCGAGCTGGCCGCCGCCCTGCGGGCCAGGAAGCCCGTGCGGACTGCGGCCCCCTCTCCCCGGGCCATGCTCGCGGCCTACGAGGAGGCGGCGGTGCGCGCCGACGCCGTCGTCTCCGTGCATCTCTCCGGGGCGATGTCCTCGACCGTTGCGGTAGCCCAGGCCGCGGCTCGAAGCGCGCCGGTGCCCGTCGAGGTCGTCGACAGCCGCAGCGTCGCGATGGGGCTCGGCTACGCGGTCCTCGCGGCGGCCGAGGTGGCCGGCGCCGGCGGCTCGCTTTCCGAGGTCGCGGCGATGGCCGGCCGGCGGGCCCGTGCGGCCACCCTCCGGTTCAGCGTCGACACCCTGGAGTACCTGCGCCGCGGCGGACGGATCGGGGCGGCGCGCTCCCTCCTCGGCACCGCCTTGGCCATCAAGCCGATCCTCGGCCTCGTCGGCGGAACCATCGTTCCCGTCGAGCGCGTGCGGACCTCGAGCCGGGCGCTGGCACGGCTCGAGGCCCTCGCCATCGACGCGATGGCCGCCCTGCCAGCCGGGTCCACGGGCTGCGACGTCGCCGTCCATCACCTCGACGACCAGGCCCGGGCCGACCGGCTCGGGGACACCCTTCGCGAGCACCTCGACGGGAGGGGTCGCGTCCTGGTCACAGAGCTCGGAGCGGTCGTCGGGGCCCACGTGGGCCCCGGCACGCTGGCAACGGTCGTCAGCCCCAGGTTCGACGCGCGCTAGGTGGCACGGGAGTCCACAGCCTCGATGTCGACCTAGCGTCATCCACATCCCTCGGCCGGCCGGTCACGCCGGGACCGGCCCGTGCCTACCGTCGCCCGTATGCCGTGCCAGCGCACCTCGGACCTGCCACGGCTCCTCGACGCGCTGGGTCTCGACGAGGCCGGGGCCCGGCGCGTCGTCGCGAACCTCGAGCCCTCACCGACCGTCGCGGCCGGTGAACGGTGCTGGCTGCCGACCCGTGAGGAGCTGACGGCAGCACGACCCCCGAGGCCGCCGGCCGCGCGGGCCGACCGGGCGGATCGGGCGGACCGGGCGGATCGGGCGGACCGGCCCGGTCGCGTCGTCCGGCTGCCGACGAGCCTGGCGTCGGCGAGGTGGCGCGTCGGCGGCGCCGTCGTCGGAGCGACCGCGGTCGTCGTCCTGACTCTGGGGATCCTCGTCGTTCGAGTGCTCCTCGCCCGGCAGGCGGCGACACCACGTCCGGTGTCCCCGGCAGCGACGAGCCCAGCCGTGGTCTCGCGCGCGTCCTCGACCTTCGGGACGCCAGCGGCCGCGACGGGTCAGCCGGCGACCTCGCCCGGGCCGCTCGTCGTCCATGTCGTCGGCCGGGTGCGCCGGCCCGGCGTCGTCCGCCTGCCCAGCGGCAGCAGAGTCGTCGACGCCATCGCCGCCGCCGGTGGCGCCACGACGGGCGCCGACCTCGGCGCGCTCAACCTCGCGCAGCTGCTCGCGGACGGGGAGCAGGTGCGCGTCCCCGGGCCGGGCGAGACGGGGACGGTCATCGGGGGAGCGGGCCAGGCGGGCGCGGCCGGTGCCGGCGGGTCCTCCTCCGGCTCGGCGACGGGCAGACTCGTCAGCCTGAACGCGGCCGACCTCGCGGCCCTGGACGGACTGCCCGGCATCGGGCCGGTCCTGGCTCAACGGATCCTCGACTGGCGGGCGGTGCACGGTCGCTTCACGAGCGTCGACGAGCTCGGCGAGGTCTCGGGGATCGGGCCGAAGCTCCTCGCCCAGGTCAGGCCCAAGGTGAGCCTGTGACCGCGCCGGGACCCGCCCGCATGCCGTCACGACGGCCCGAGGCGTCGTCCATGCGCGGCCGTGCAGATGGTCGTGACGAGTCCGGCGGCCACGACGTTCGACTCCTCGTGCCGGCACTCCTCGCCTGGGCCGCCGGGGCAGCGACCCTCGGGTGGAGCGTCGACAGGCGAGCCCTCCTTGCGGCAGGAGCACTGGGCACCTCGGTCGCTCTCGCCCGGGCGAGGGGGCGCCCGGCCCTCGCCGTCCTCGCCCTCACGGCTGCGGCCACAGCCCTGGTCCTCGGCTCGTCGGCCGCCCAGGGGGCGGTCCGCAGCGCCTCCCAACTGGCGCAGCTCGCCGCCGACGGAGCCGTCGTCCGGGTCGAGGGCTCCGTCGCGAGCGACCCGGTTCGGGTTTCGTCGCACGGCCTGACGACGCAGTCGTGGCTCGTCCGGCTGACCGTCCGGGGGGTCGTGGCGCGCGGCATACGCCGTGACGTCTCGGCGACGGTCCTCGTCCTGGGCGGCCAGGCGTGGTCCGGGCTCCTCTGGCACGAAGGGGTCGCCGTCAGCGGCCGGCTCGCACGCGCGGACCCGGCCGCGGCGGAGGCCGCCCAGCTGTTCCCGCTGACCGACCCGCTCGTCACCTCGCCGGCGGGGTGGGCCGAACGGGCAGCCGAACGGCTCCGGGCCGGGCTGAGGGCGGCCACAGCCTCGCTCCCCGCCGATGCGCGCGGCCTGCTGCCGGGGCTTGTCATCGGGGACACCTCCGCGACGCCGCAGTCGCTGACCGACGCGATGAAGGCGACGTCGATGACCCACCTCTGCGCCGTCAGCGGCGAGAACGTCAGCCTCGTGCTCGCCGCGGTCCTGCTTGTATGCCGACGCACGGGCGTCCGCGCGCGGGCCCGCCCCGTCATC
>JAJXUB010000106.1 GCA_021783215.1 Actinomycetes bacterium
GGAACGAGATGCCCATCTGGCGCTTCGCGGCCCCGGGGTCGGTACGGACGAGCGCGAACATCCAGTCGGCGTACTGCCCGAGCGTCGTCCACGCCTTCTGCCCGTTGATGACCCATGCGTCGCCGTCGCGGACGGCCGTCGTCCGCAGGGACGCGAGGTCGGAGCCGGCCTCCGGCTCGGAGAACCCCTGGCACCACCAGATGTCGAGGTTGGCCGTCGGCGGCAGGAACCGCTCCTTCTGCTCCGCCGAGCCGAAGGTGGCGATGACGGGGCCGACCATGCTCGCGTTGAACCCCAACGGCGGCGGGACGGACGCGGCCTGGAGCTCCTGCAGCCAGATCTGGAGCTGGAGGTCCGTCCAGTCGCGGCCACCCCACTCGACCGGCCAGTGCGGCGTCGCAAGACCCGCGGCGTTGAGG
Organism: Actinomycetes bacterium; assembly: GCA_021783215.1. GTDB lineage: Bacteria > Actinomycetota > Actinomycetes > Actinomycetales > Dermatophilaceae > JAJXUB01. The sequence continues at coordinate 420 of JAJXUB010000106.1, forward strand.
ATCCGCTGGGCGGCCCGGATCGTCCCGTCGAGCGGCTCCTGCCGGCGATGCCAGCGCTCGCGGATCTCGACGGGCACCTCCGTCGTGAAGAACCGGCGCATCTCCTCGCGGAAGGCCGCGTCCTCGGGGCTCAGCTGGCGGTGCATGGACACGCTCCTCGTCGTCCTTCCCCGACGACACCGTCGGGGAAGGCCACGTTACTGCGGGGTAGCCGCCGGGCGCAGGCCGTCGCGCCCGACCGGTCGCGCGACGGGCAGGGCGCTCGTCGCGTGTGGCGGCGCCCCGCGGCGACGCAGCTCGGCGTCCGCCCCGGCCAGCCCGCCGTGCTCGAGACCCGCGAGGGCCGACTCCCCGCTCCACACGGTGCGCCCGCCTCGGCGCACGGTGACCACGAGCGAGCCGGACAGGTGCTCGATGGCCCCGGGGGTGTTGCGCCCCTCCCGCGGGAGCGGGACGGGCAGGACGTGGGCGTCGCCGGGCACGGCCGCCGCGTCGACGTCCACCTGCCACAGCGCGCTTCGGCCGCGCAGCCTCCACGACGAGTCGGTGACCGTTGCCGCCACGGGGGACAGCCCGGGGTTGCCGAGCCGGACCACCGCACCGGAGGGCAGGCGGACGACGAGGGCGGTGACCTCGGTGTGCACCGGTCCGGCCGTGACCTGGCCTCCGGCGAAGGCGACGCATGCCTCAGGCTCGGGGAACCCGTGCGCCTGGCCCCACCACCACGCCTCGGGGAAGCCCTCACGGCCCCAGTTCTTCTCGGCATACGTCGCGGCGCCGTCGAGCACCCATCGCCGTCCGTCGAGCACGGCGGTCCCGCGTGCCGTGCCGCCGAGAAGCCAGGGGTGCCAGTACTGGTTGAGGGCGGGCACGATGTGGAACCCGCTTGACCCGCCGAACGCCCTCCGAGGCCAGGGAACCGGCTCGTCGACGGTGACGTCGAGGCGGCATGAGCCGCCGAGGTCGACGAGGACTCGGCGGCCGGTGCCGAGGAACGCCGACCCGGCCCTGACCCCGAGGGCCATCGGGTCGGCCCACGCGTCGGGCAGCTCGACGGCGCGGAGGTATGCCGGCTCGTCGGCCGTTGCGCTCGCCGCGACGGCCGCGGTCGCCCAGTGCCTGCCTCCCCGGGCGTTGACGCCGATGAGGGCGACAAGCACCCGACGGCTCACGGGATCGGTGAACCGCCAGAAGTACCCCTCCATGGCGACGCCGTGGCTGCGCAGCGGGTCGCCATACGGCAGGTCGGCGCCGGTCGCCCGGTAGCCGCGGACCAGTCCCATGGTCCGGAGCCTGCCATGGCAGGCCCCGGTGGGCGTCCTCTAGGGTCGCCCGTATGCCGCACGCGGAGGGGTTCGCTCTCGTCGTGCTGCTCATCTCGACGGCCGGGCTCGTCGCCGTCCTGTCGAGCCGCCTCACCGAGTGGCTTCGCATCCCGGCCCCGGCGCTCGTCCTCGTCGCCGCCGCCGTCGTCGTCGCGCTGGCGCCGGGGGTCGGGCATCCCAGCGCTCGCGCCGTCGACGAGCTCGTGACGATCGCCCTCGTGTACATCCTCTTCGACGGGGGAATGCACATCGGCGTGCGGCGTTTCCGACGAGCCGCGGGCTCCATCGGCGCCGTCGGCGTGCTCGGCACGTTCCTCACGACGGCCGGTGCGGCTCTCCTGCTTCACCTCGCCTTTGCGGTCCCGTGGTACCCGGCGGTCCTCGTCGCGACAGCGGTCGCGCCGACCGACCCGGCCATCGTCTTCAGTGTGCTCGGCAAGCGGGAGGTCGCCGGTCGGTCGAGCACCATCCTCGAGGGGGAGTCGGGGGCCAACGACCCGGTTGGTATCGCGCTCATGGGCGCCCTCCTGGCCGCCGGCGGCCTGACCCACGACGCCGCCAGGAGCGTGGCGGGCACGTTCCTCCTCCAGATGCTCGTCGGCGGGGTTGTCGGGTGGCTGGGCGGGCGGGCGCTCGTCTGGTTCATCCGGACCGTGACGCTGCCGACGGAGTCCCTGTACTTCCTGCGCACCCTCGTCAGCGTGCCCATCCTCTACGGGCTCGCGACGCTCGCCCACGGGTCCGGCTTCCTCGCCGTCTTCGTCGCGGGCATCGTCGCCGGGGACGCGCGCGCACCGTACATGCGCGAGATCCGTCGCTTCCATGGCGCCGTCGCGGGCCTGTCCGAGATCACCGCCTTCGTCGTCCTCGGCCTCTCCGTCGACCTCGGCGCCCTGCGGCACTCCGACGTCCTCGTCCCCGGTCTCGTCCTCGCCGTCGTCCTTGCGGTCGTCATCCGACCCGTCGCCGCAGGCCTGTGTCTGCGCGGATCGCGGCTGCGCCGGAACGAGGAGGGGTTCGTCCTCTTCGCCGGCCTGAAGGGCGCCGTGCCGATCCTCCTCGCCGAGATGCTTCGCGCGGTCGACCTCGCCAACGCCGAGCGGTGGTTCGCCATCGTCGTCGTCGTCGTCGTCTTCTCGGTCCTCGTCCAGGGAAGCCTCACCCCGGTCGTCGCGCGGCGGCTGCGGCTGCCCATGCGGACCGTCGTGCCCGAGCCGTGGTCGGTGGGCGTGCGTCTGCGCGACGAGCCGTCGGGTGTCCACCGGCTCACCGTCACCAGCGGCTCGTATGCCGACGGGCGCCCCCTGGCCGATCTCGACCTCGAAGCCGAGGACCTCTGGCTCAGCGTCGTCGTCCGCGGCCGCGAGCTCGTGCGGGTCACCGGCGAGACCGTCCTGCGGGCCGGTGACGAGCTCCTCGTCCTCGCCGACACCGACCAGCGTGACGCCGTCGCCCGCCTTTTTGAGGACCCGGCCACGCGCTGACGGGCGGGCGTGCGGTCCGGCATACGATGGCGACGGCGGGTCCCGCAGCCAGGACTACCCACTCGACGGGTGTGTCGGTTCCGGCGGTCGACCCAGCCGCAGGAGCGCGATGAGCACGCCACGCACCGTCGTCATCCTGGGAGCCGCGGGCCGCGACTTCCACGACTTCAACACCGTCTTCCGCGACAACCCGGACTACCACGTCGTCGCCTTCACGGCGACGCAGATTCCCGACATCGAGGGCAGGACGTATCCGCCCGAGCTGGCCGGTTCCCTGTACCCGCAAGGCATCCCGATCGTCGAAGAGGCACGGCTGACCGACCTCATCCGCGAGCACGAGGTCGACGAGGTCGTCTTCGCGTACAGCGACGTGCCGCACGAGCGGGTCATGCACCTCGCGTCACAGGCCATCGCGGCCGGCGCGGACTTCACCCTCCTGTCGGGCGCGCACACGATGGTGGCGTCGAGCAAGCCCGTCATCGCCGTCACCGCCGTCCGCACGGGCGTCGGCAAGTCCCAGACGACGCGCTACCTCATGCACGTCCTCAAGGGGCTCGGCAAGCGGGTCGTCGCCGTGCGGCACCCGATGCCCTACGGGGACCTCGCCAAGCAGGCCTGTCAGCGCTTCGCCGAGTACGCCGACCTCGACCGCCACGAGTGCACCATCGAGGAGCGCGAGGAGTACGAGCCGGTCATCGACAGCGGGTTCGTCATCTACGCGGGCGTCGACTACGAGCAGATCCTCCGGGAGGCGGAGAAGGAGGCCGACGTCATCCTCTGGGACGGCGGCAACAACGACCTCCCGTTCTACAAGAGCGACCTCCACATCGTCCTCGCCGACCCGCTCCGCCCCGGCGACGAGGCGACGTACCACCCCGGTGAGGCGAATGTCCGCATGGCCGACGTCATCGTCGTCGCCAAGTGCGACAGCGCTTCCCAGGAGGCCATCGACGCTGTGGTCGCCTCCGTCCACACGCTCAACCCGTCCGCCGAGATCCTCCTCGCCGACAGCCCGGTCACCGTCGAGGAGCCGGCCCTCGTCGCGGGCAGGCGGGCCGTCGTCATCGAGGACGGCCCGACCCTCACCCACGGCTCGATGAGCTTCGGCGCCGGGGTCGTCGGCGCGCGGGCGGCTGGCGCGGCGGAGATCGTCGACCCGAGCCCGTATGCCGTCGGGTCCCTCGCCGCGACGTATGCGAAGTACCCCAACGCCACGGGGATCCTCCCGGCGATGGGCTACGGCGAGGCCCAGACCCGCGACCTCGAGGCGACGATCGAGGCGACGCCCTGCGACGTCGTCGTCTCCGGCACCCCGATCGACATCACGCGGGTCCTCGCCGTGAGCAAGCCGCTCACCCGCGCCCGCTACGAGCTCAGGGAGCGCGAGCCGGGCCGCCTCGAGGCGGCGGTCCGTCGCGCCCTCGGCGTGCCGGGATGAGGCGAGCGCTCATCCCGCGCCCACGAAGCTCTCGCGAGTGACACAGGAACCACACAGCGCAGGCATGGGACGGCCCGCCACGGTGGGCACATGACAACGACAGCCTCGACGACCCGGCCCGCTCGGTTCCGGCGCCTCGGCGCCATCGGCTCGGCGCTCGCCGTGGCCTTCCTCGGGGTCGGTGCCCTCTCCCCGGAGACCGCCTCGGCGGCCGGCGTCGCCACCGGCCCACGCATCGCCGCCCCGGCCGACGCCGAAGCAGCCCTCGCCGACCCGGCAGCGGTCCCCACCTCAGGAAGGACGAGCGTCCGCTACGTCTACGGGGCCGGCCGCGGGCTCGAACGGCTCGGCTGAACGACGGCTCAGACCGCCTCGGTGGCGGCCACCGCCGCGATCACCGGCCCCGCGACGTCGGAGCGCTGCAGCTCCTCGAGCCCGAGCAGCGCGCCATCCGGTCCCGACAGGGGGATGCGCCAGTTCGGGTACTCCTCGTCGGTGCCGGGCTGGTTGACGATCCGGCGGTCCCCCGCGAGGTCGGACACGGAGACGCCGAGCATGACCGACGGGGACTGCGCGAGGTAGCGGTGCAGGGCGACGACCGTCTCGGCGGTCGACGCGTCCCCGGTCAGGAGGCCGCGCTCCCGCAGCGCGGCACGGACCTCGTCGACCGCCCGCTGCTCGACCGCGCGCTCCTGCTCCACCGGCCGGGTGAGCAGCCCGAGCTCGTCGCGGAGGGCAACGTGGGCGAGGTCGAGGTAGCCGGCCGTCGGTGGCAGGTCGTGCGTCGTCACCGTCGTCAGGCACAGGGAGCGGTAGTCCTCCGGCGGTAGCGGCCGGCCGTCGCTCGTCCACTCGAACCAGAGGATGGATGTGCCGAGGATGCCTCGCTCGCGGAGGACGTCGCGGGCCGTCGGCTCGACGACGCCGAGGTCCTCACCGACGACGACGGCACCCGCACGCTGCGCCTCGAGGACGAGGATCCCGATGAGCGCCTCGTGGTCGTACCGCACGTAGGCGCCGCACGACGCGTCCATGCCCTCGGGGACCCACCACAGCCGGAACAGGCCGATGATGTGGTCGACGCGGATGCCCCCCGAGTCCCGAAGGACGGCGCGGACCATGTCGCGGAACGGGGCGTAGCCCGCGTCCGCGAGCCGTCGAGGGTGCCAGGGCGGCTGATGCCAGTTCTGACCGCGCTGGTTGAACTGGTCCGGAGGGGCCCCGACGGTCACTCCGTCCGCGAGGACGTCGGCGAGCCCCCACGCGTCCGCTCCCTGGGCGTGGACACCAACGGCGAGGTCGTTGACGATCCCGAGCGACATCCCGGCCTCGCGCAGGGCCTGCTGGGTGCGCCCCATCGCCTCGTCGAAGGCCCACTGGCACCACATGTGGAAGTCGACGACGTCCTCGTGCGACGAGGCGTATGCGGCGACGACGGGGGAGTGGACGTCGCGCAGCGGCGTCGGCCAGGCCGACACCAGGGCACCGAACTCGTCCGCGATGGCGCACCACGTCGCATACGTCCGCAGGCCGTCGCCCTGGCTCGCGACGTACCGCTCGAAGGCGGCGTGCCGGCCGGCCGTCGTCGCGGCGCGGTGGAGAACCTCGAGTGCGGCCCGCTTCGCCGACCAGACGGCGTCGCGGTCGACCGTGTCGTACGCGTTGAGGGTGCGCGCGGCGGCGGCGGCGGCGTCGACCCGGGCACGCTCGCACGACGAGAGGTAGGCGTACTCGGGCACCTCCTCGATACGCAGGTAGACCGGGTTGCTGAACCGCCGGGTCGTCGGAAGGTACGGGGAGGGTTCCATCGGGCCGGCAGGCTCTGCGGCGTGCAGCGGGTTGACAAGGACGAAGCTCGCCCCGTGCCCGCAGGCCCACGAACCGAGCTCGGCGAGGTCCGAAAGGTCGCCGATGCCCCAGGACCGCGCCGAGCGGACCTGGTAGAGCTGCGCCATGAGCCCCCCAG
>JAJXUB010000107.1 GCA_021783215.1 Actinomycetes bacterium
CGTCGCCATCGGCGACGAGGACCCGCCGGCGCCGCGCCAGTCCATCGTCGTCGAGGTCGGCGGCAAGCGCCTCGAGGTGTCCGTGCCCGGCGACCTCGCCCTCGGCGGGGGGAACGGCGGCACGGCGGCGAAGAAGAAGGCGCCACGGCGCACCTCCGTCGGGACCGGACACGCGAAGGCCTCCGGCGACGCCCTGACGGCGCCGATGCAGGGCACCATCGTCAAGATCGCCGTCGAGGACGGGGCCGAGGTGGCCGAGGGCGACCTCATCGTCGTCCTCGAGGCGATGAAGATGGAGCAGCCCATCAAGGCGCACAAGGCCGGCACCGTGTCCGGCCTCAACGCCGAGGTCGGCAAGACCGTCCAGTCCGGCGCGGTCCTCGCCGAGATCAAGGACTGACGCCTTCTTCTGCCTCCGTCCGAGGTGATGCCCTACCGGGGTCCGGTAGGGCATCACCTCGAGCGGACTCGCCGGCGTGCGGCTACTGCCCGTTGTTGAGGCCGAGCTTGCCCTCGAGGAGCTCCTCGCCCTGCTTGATCTGGCCCTCGTACTTGTTCCCGGTCTGTCCGTCGGCAAGCTCGGCGGCCTTGTCGAACGCGGCCTTGGCCTGGTCGGGGTGCGCCTCCACGAGCTGCTCCCCCTCCTTGATGATGTCCTCGAAACCCACGGGTTCACCTTCCGCTCATGGCCGCGCCCGATGCGCCGCCCGTGACCGATCCTAGGCAGCGGCCCCTCGCGCTGGGGGGCTTACGCCAGGCGCAACGTGACCTCCTGCCCCGGAACGGCCTGCGAGATCCCGTCGCATGCCGCCTCGGTGAGGACGAGCGCGACGGGATACCCCCCGGTCACGGGGTGGTCGGCGAGGAAGACGACAGGCTCCCCGCCGGCCGGGATCTGGACGCCGCCCCGCACGACACCCTCGCTCGCCAGCTCTGCCCGGCGTGGCCGCCCGACGGGAGGACCGTCGAGCCGTATGCCGACCCGGTCCGACCGTGCCGAGACGACCCACGGCCGCGCCAGGAGGCCCTCGAGGTCGACCCAGTCGTGCCGCGGCCCGAGGGTCACGGCGAGGACGAGAGGTCCGGCCGACGGCCGCGCAACGGGCGCGACGTCGACCGCCGGTGCCGCGAGCCCCAGCGGCGACCCGACGGGCAGACGGTCCCCGTCGCGCACCGGCGCCGGGCCGAGCCCGGACAGCGTGTCGGTACTGCGGGAACCGAGGACCGCGGGGACGTCGATGCCGCCACGGACGGCGAGGTAGGTCCGCAGCCCGACGTCCGGCCGCTGGAGGACGAGACGGTCACCGGGACGCAGAGGCACAGGGGCGGCATACGCCACCTCGCGCCCGGCGAGAAGGGGACGGGAGAACGCCCCGGTGACGGCGACCGTCGTCTCGCGGTCGGCGACGAGGGCGAGGCCCCCGAGCATGACCTCGAGCGACGCGGCGCCCGGCCGGTTGCCGACGAGCCGGTTGCCGAGGGCGTAGGCCGACCGGTCGGCCGCGCCGGACCTGGTGACCCCGACGTGCGCCCAGCCGGGGCGACCGGCGTCCTCGACGAGGGTGAGCGGGCCGGACGCCTGCACGCGGAGCGTCATGGGACGGCCTCGAACCGGACGTCTGTGCCCGGTGTGAGGAGCGCCGGCGGCCTCCGCTCGGCGTCCCAGAGGACGAGGTCCGTCGAGCCGATGAGCCGCCACCCGCCCGGCGAGGACCGCGGGTAGATCCCCGTGTAGTCCCCGGCGAGCCCGACGGCGCCGGCCGGGACGGATGCCCGGGGCACCTCCCGGCGCGGCACGTGGAGCAGGCTGGGGCCGCCGACGAGGTAGGCGAAACCCGGCGCGAACCCACCGAACGCGACGCGCCAGACGGCGGACGTATGCGCGTCGACGACGCCGGCGACGGACAGGCCGGTCAGCTCGGCGACGACGCCCAGGTCCGGTCCGTCGTAGCGGCACGGGACGACGAGCGTGCCCGCCGGCCCGACGGCCACCTCGACCCGCATCGCCGCCAGCGCGTCCCGAATCGCCTGCGGCACCGCCGAGCCCGCCAGCGGATGGTCGAACGTGACGAGCACCGTGCGGGCACCCGGCACGACGTCGACGAGGCGCCGCCACGGGTCCGCACCGGTCTCCCGGAGCCGCCCGATCTCGGCGGCCGCCGCCATCGCCGCGTCGGTCCCGGACAGCTCGACGAGCACGGCCTGCTCGCCGCACGGGAGCAGGGCGGCATCCATCAGATGAACGGGGCGATGGTGATGTCGTGGTCCCGCAACGCCTGGCGAACCGCCCGTGCCATGGCGACCGCGCCCTGGGAGTCTCCGTGCGTGCACACGGTCTCGGCGGCCACGGCGACGTCGATGCCGTCAACCGACTCGACGACACCCTCGGTGACGAGGCGGACGACGCGGGCGGCGACGGCGGCCGGGTCGGTCAGCAGGGCCCCCTCGCGGCCCCGCGGCACGAGCGCACCTTCCCGGTCGTAGCCGCGGTCGGCGAACGCCTCGGGAACGGTCCGCAGGCCCGCGACCTCGGCCGTCGCGAGGAAGAGCGAACCGGGCAGGCCGACGACGGCCAGGTCCGGGTCGTATGCCGCGACGGCCCGGACGACGGCGTGGGCGTGGGCGTCATGGTGCACGGTCGTGTTGTAGAGCGCCCCGTGCGGCTTGACGTAGCGCACCGAGGTCCCGGCGGCCCGGCACAGACCGTCGAGGGCGCCGATCTGGTAGATGATCTCGGCCTCGAGCTCCTCCGGAGCGACGTCGATGAAGCGGCGGCCGAACCCGATGAGGTCGCGGTAGCCCACCTGCGCCCCGACGACGACGCCGCGCTCGGACGCGTGGCGGACCGTCGTCGCGATGGTCAGTGGGTCACCGGCGTGGAAGCCACATGCGACGTTGGCGCTCGTGACGACGTCGAGCATCGACGCGTCGTCACCGAGGGTCCACGGACCGAACCCCTCCCCGAGGTCCGCGTTGAGGTCGATCGTCGGCGCCGTTGCCATCGGTCAGTCCTTCCGGTGTCGTTGACCCGCCTAGTGGAGCTGGCGTGCCGCCTCGGCGATCGAGCCGGTCAGCGAGGGGTAGACGGTGAACGTTGCGGCGAGCTGGTCGACGTGGAGGCGATGCTGGACGGCGATCGTCAGCGGGTAGATGAGCTCGGAGGCGCGCGGGGCCACGACGACCCCGCCGCGGACGGTCCCCGACCCCCGCTGGGCGAAGATCTTGACGAACCCGTCGTCGATCCCGAGCATCTTCGCGCGGGCGTTGCCGCTCAGCGGAAGCAGCGTGCCGACGGCGTCGGCCGTCCCGGAGTCGATGTCGGCCTGCTGGATCCCGACCGTCGCGATCTCCGGGTCCGTGAAGATCGTCGAGCAGACGACCGGCAGGTTGAGGGGGGCGACGGCGTCACCAAGGGCGTGGTACATGGCGATCCGGCCCTGCATGGCGGCGACCGACGCGAGGGCGAGGACGCCGGTGCAGTCGCCCGCGGCATACACGCCTCGGGCGGTCGTGCGGGACACCCCGTCGACGACGACGTGGCCCGAGGCCGACAGCGCGACCCCCACCTCCTCCAGTCCGAGTCCGCCCGTCTGCGGGAGGGCACCGATGGCGATGAGTGCGTGCGAGCCCTCGACGGTGCGGCCGTCCTCGAGGCGCACGACGACGCCGTCGGCGGTCCGCTCGACGCCGGCCATCCGGGAGCGGGACAGGACCCGCATCCCCCGCCGTTCGACGACGGCCTCGAGCACGGCGGCCGCGTCGCCGTCGAAGCCGGGCAGGACGTGCTCACGCGAGGACACGAGCGTGACAGCCGACCCGAGGCCGAGGAAGGCCTGGGCCAGCTCGGCACCGGTGACGCCGGAGCCGACGACGACGAGGTGCTCGGGCAGCTCGGTGAGATCGTAGAGCTGCTTCCACGTGAGGATGCGCTCCCCGTCCGGCAGAGCCGTCGGGATCGTCCGTGGCATCGCGCCCGTCGCGACGAGGATGACATCGGCCGGGAAGGTCAGCTCGCCGTCGTCCGTCGTCGCGACGACGGACGAGGTGTCCCGGAGCCGGCCGGTGCCGCGGACCACCGAGACGCCGGACTCCGACAGGCTCGACTCGATGTCGCTGCTCTGGGCCGCGGCGAGCTCGAGGATGCGGCGGTTGATGGCGGCGATGTCGGCGGACGCGCTCGGCGCCCTCCCGGTGCCGTCGCCGACGCGTATGCCGAGCCCCGACGCCGCCTCGAGCTCGGACATGTAGTCGGCGACGGCGACGAGGGCCTTGCTCGGGACACAGTCCGTGAGCACGGCCGCCCCACCGAGCCCGTCCCGGTCGACGACCGTGACGTCGGCCCCGAGCTGGGCCGCGACGAGGGCGGCCTCATAGCCCCCGGGGCCCCCGCCGAGCACCGCGACCTTGGGCGTGCGCGCGTTCACGAACACATCCAACCATCCGCCGGGCGACGGCCTCGTCCCGCCACCGTTGGCCCGCCCGTCGCCATCCGTTCAGGGGAGTGTCCCGATAGACAACCCGGGGGTACACCGGGCACCGTAGAGTGCCGAACAGGTGTGGACCTCCCACACCGTCAGCACCGCGGAGGTCTCCATGAGTCAAGCCCCCAGCCGCGCCGCCGCGACGGCGCTCGTCGGAATCAGTGCCCTCGCCATCGCCGCGTGTTCGGCCCCCTCGTCGAGCACGAGCGGGCCGACGAGCGGCGGCTCGGCCAGCACGGGCGGCAATGCGGCGACCGCGACCTCCGCCCAGGACATGGGTGGGCTCAGCGCCCTCGAGGCGGCCGCCAACAAGGAGGGCGCGCTCAACGTCATCGCCCTACCGCCGGACTGGGCGAACTACGGCGAGATCATCAGCGGCTTCCAGGCGAAGTACCCGCAGATCAAGGTGACCAGCGAGCAGCCCGACGCCGGCAGCGCCGACGAGATCGCCGCGGCGACGCGGCTGGCGGGGCAGGCCAGCGCTCCGGACGTCTTCGACCTCGGCCCCGCCGTCGCCCTCGCCAACACGGCGATGTTCGCCCCCTACAAGGTCGCGGACTTCGCCAAGATCCCGGCACAGTTCAAGGACGCCAACGGCACCTGGGTCAACGACTACGGCGGCCTCATGACCGTTGGCTACGACGCCTCCAAGGTGCCCGCGCCCACCTCGCTCGCCGACCTGCTCAAGCCGGCCTACAAGGGCAAGGTCGCCCTCAACGGCGACCCGCTCAAGGCCGGCGCCGCCTTCGCCGGGGTCCAGATGGTCGCCATCGCGCAGGGCGGCACCGCGGCCGACCCGACGAAGGGCATCGACTGGTTCAAGCAGCTCAAGGCCGCCGGCAACTTCCTGCCCGTCGACCCCACCCCGGCGACGGTGGAGGCCGGGCAGACCCCCGTCGTCTTCGACTGGTCCTACAACCAGGTCGGGATCATCCCGAAGCTGCCGACGTGGAAGATGTGGACCCCGTCCAACGCGGCCCTCATGACGTACTACGTCCAGTCCATCAACAAGAACGCGCCGCACCCCGCGGCGGCCCGCCTCTGGGAGGAGTACCTCTACTCGGCGGTCGGCCAGAACGCCTGGCTCAAGGGCGGCGCCAAGCCGGTCCTCTACGACTCGATGGAGTCGGCCGGCACGCTCGACGCGGCGGCCGCGGCGGCCCTGCCCAAGGTGACCAACGCGGTCATCCCGACCAGCGCGGACACGGACGCGGCCAAGGCGATCCTCGCCAAGTCGTGGGCCAGCGCCGTTGGCTGACCCCACGCGCCGACGAGGAGGTGCGCCGGGCGGGTTCCGCCCGTCCGGCGCCGTCCTCGGTGTGGTCCCCTTCTTCGCCTACACGACCGTCTTCCTCCTCGTCCCGACGCTCGTCGTCGTCGTCGGCGCGTTCCTCGGGCCGACGGGGCGCCCGACGACGAGCAACGTCGCCGCCCTGACCGACCCGGACTTCCTGAAGGCGCTGCGCCAGTCGCTCCTCCTGTCCGCCGTGACGGCCGTCGCCGGCGCCCTCCTCGGCGCGGTCCTGGCCTACGCGGTCTCCACGGCGAAACCGGGCGGGACCCTCAGGCGCTTCGTCACCTCGCTGTGCGGGGTGCTGGCCCAGTTCGGCGGCGTGGCGCTCGCGTTCGCCTTCATGGCGACGTTCTTCGGGTCGACGTCGCTGCTCGGCAACGTCCTGACGACCTCGGGCCTGGACTCCACCGGCGGCCTGTGGCTGTTCGCGTGGAACAAGGGCATGATGCTCGTCTACCTCTACTTCCAGGTCCCCCTCATGCTCATCGTCTTCCTCCCCGCCGTCGAGGGCCTGCGCCCCCAGTGGCGGGAGGCGACCGAGACGCTCGGCGGGACGACGTGGACCTACTGGCGGCGGGTCGGCATGCCGATCCTCCTGCCGTCGTTCGTCGGGGCGACCCTGCTGCTCTTCACGAACGCGTTCAGCGCGTATGCCACGGCCAAGGCGCTCAACTCCCAGGCCTCTCCCCTGGTCACCCTGAAGATCGACGACGCGCTCAGCTCGGAGATCCTCCTCGGCCAGCAGGGCGTCGCCAAGGCCATGGCGCTGGCGATGGTCGTCGTC
>JAJXUB010000019.1 GCA_021783215.1 Actinomycetes bacterium
CGACGACGTCGGCCGGCACCCCGGCATACGGCGACGCGTTGAGGACGACCCGCGCACCGCGATGGGCGGCGTGACGCGCCGCGGCGGACACCGTCACGACGGGGATCTCGAGCTGGACAAGGAGCACATCCCCGGAACCGACCTTGCCGAGGGCCAGCAGCGCCGCCTCGCCCACCGAGGCGTTGGCCCCGGGCACGACGACGATGACGTTCTCCCCAGCCTCGTCGACGGTGATGAGGGCGTGCCCGGTCGGGCCCTCGGCCACGGCCACCCCGGACGCGTCGATCCCGAGCCCGAGCAACCTGTCCACGTATGCCGTCCCCGCCTCGTCGGACCCGATGCAGCCGACCATGAGGACCTCGGCTCCGGCGGCCCGGGCCGCGACGGCCTGGTTGCCGCCCTTGCCGCCGGCGTACCGCGTGAGGCCGTCGCCGAGCACGGTCTCTCCGGGGTGCGGGTGCCGCTCGACCCGTGTCACGAGGTCGACGTTGAGCGAGCCGAGGACCACGACGCGGCCCATCAGGCGAACCCGCCGACGGTCCGGAGCCACTCGTCCGCAAGGGCGGGCCCGTCGACCGTGAGGGCGACGTCGACCTGCGTGGCGGCGAGGCCGTGGGGGTCGTGGGCCATGTCGCCGGACCAGTCCCGCAGGTCGACGATCGTCCGCCCTCGGGTCCACGTGCCGGCGAGCTCAACCCGCACGGGGAGCCGTTGCGTCCCGACGGCTTCCGGACGCAGGAGCATGGCGACCGCGCCGGCGTCACCGATCGTCGCCTCCTCGCTGCGGAACCGGTCGCACGCGAACTCGACGAGCCCCGACGCCAGGGACGCCACGGGCGAGCCCACCGCACGCAGCCGTGCCACGTCCCGACGGGTCACCGTCGGGACGTAGAAGACGTCGAGCCCGTACATCCCCACCGGCACATCGTGCTCGGCGCACGCGTCGAGCACGATGGCAGCGGCCTCCGGGTCGTGGAAGACGTTGAACTCCGCGGCCGCCGTCGCGTTGCTCACGCGCGCCCCGCCGCCCATGAAGAGGACCCGCCCGAGCCGCGCGAACGACTCGGGATAGGTACGGGCCAGGAGCGCGACGTTGGTCTGCGGCGCCGTCGGGACGAGCGTCACGCGGTTCCCCTCCTCGGCCCCGGCGTCGATGACGTCGCGGAGGAGCTCGACGGCGTGGCGCGGGTCCGGGGAGAGGCGAGAGGGTGGCATACGGAGATCCCCCATGCCGTCGGCGCCGTGGACGTGGCGTGCCTCGAACGGCTTCTCCAGCAACGGGGCTCGCGCGCCGACGCCGACCGGTACGTCGGGGCGGGCTGCCGTCTGAAGCACCGTCAGCGTGTTGCGGACGACGTCCGCCAGCGACGCGTTGCCCGCGACGCACGTGACGGCGCGCAGGTCGAGGCGGGGATGAAGCGCGGCCAGAAGAATGGCGCACGCGTCGTCGACGCCGGTGTCGCAGTCGAGGACGACCGGTGTCCGGGTGCCGTGCGCGTCGCTCATCGTCGCGAGCCTAGGCGCTGGCGTCCGCGGGGGGCGTGTGTCCGGGTTCCGGGGCTCAGCCCTGCGGAGCCGGCGAGCTCGGCGGGCCGGGCCAGCTCCTGTCCGGCTCGGGCACGGGCCGACCGGGCTGCTCGCCGCCCCGGGCGTCGAGGTAGCTGTTCTTGGGCACCATGACCTTACGGCGGAAGATGCACACGACCTTCCCGTCCTGGTTGTATCCGATCGTCTCGACGTAGACGACGCCCCGGTCGTCCTTGGTCTTCGACTCCCACTTGTCCAGGACGGTCGTCTCCCCGTACAGGGTGTCGCCGTGGAACGTCGGGGCGACGTGGCGCAGGCTCTCCACCTCGAGGTTCGCGATGGCCTTGCCGGAGACGTCGGGCACCGACATGCCGAGGAGCAGGCTGTAGACGTAGTTGCCGACGACGACGTTCTTGCCGAACTGGGTCGTCTCCTGCGCATAGTGCTGGTCCATGTGGAGGGGGTGATGGTTCATCGTCAGGAGGCAGAAGAGGTGGTCGTCGAACTCGGTGACCGTCTTCCCCGGCCAGTGCCTGTACGTCGCACCGACCTCAAACTCCTCGTAACTGCGTCCGAACTGCATCGTCTCTCCTTCGCTGGGGGCACTCTCCGGTCATCCTGCCTAGGCACCCCGGCATTGGGCACCGGTATGCCGCGTGCGCTTGCTCACGTCCACGGTCCCACGTTCGAGGAGCCGACCCGTAGGCCGGGCGCTGACTACTCTGGGCGCCATGGCTGACTTCGTCGGCGCCGTCGACCAGGGGACGACGAGCACGCGTTTCATGATCTTCGACCACGCCGGCGCGGAGGTCGCCCGGCACCAGCTCGAGCACGAGCAGATCCTGCCCCGCGCGGGCTGGGTGGAGCACGACCCGCTGGAGATCTGGGAACGGACGAACACGGTCATCGAGTCGACGCTGACCCGGACCGGGCTGCGGGCTCGCGACCTCGCCGCCCTCGGGGTGACGAACCAGCGGGAGACGGCCATCGTGTGGGACCGCCGCACGGGCCGTCCTCTGCACAACGCGATCGTCTGGCAGGACACCCGCACGGACGCCATCGCCGATGCGCTGGAGAAGGACGAGCGCGGCCAGACGATCCGACACAAGGCCGGCCTTCCGCCGGCGACGTACTTCTCCGCCGGCAAGGTCCAGTGGATCCTCGAGAACGTCGACGGCGCACGGGAGCTCGCCGAGAAGGGCGAGGCCCTCTTCGGTACCCCCGACACGTGGGTCGTCTGGAACCTCACCGGCGGCCCCAAGGGCGGGCGCCACGTCACCGACGTGACGAACGCCTCCCGGACCATGCTCATGGACCTGACGACCCTCGACTGGGACGAGGAGCTGCTCTCCTTCTTCGGCATCCCGAGGGCCATGCTCCCGCGGATCCACAGCAGCAGCGACGCGAGCGCATACGGCATGGCGAGACCGGCCCGGGGAGGTGACGGCATCCCCGTCACGGGCGTCCTCGGCGACCAGCAGGCCGCGACCGTCGGCCAGGTCTGCTTCGCCCCCGGGGAGGCGAAGAACACCTACGGAACGGGGAACTTCCTCCTGCTCAACACCGGCAACGAGCCGGTCCGCAGCACGAACGGCCTCCTGACGACGGTCGCCTACCGGTTCGGCGACGCGCCGGCCGTCTACGCCCTCGAGGGCTCGATCGCCGTCACCGGCAGCGCCGTCCAGTGGCTGCGCGACCAGCTCGGCATCATCTCCGGGGCCGCCGAGGTCGAGACCCTCGCCAAGCAGGTCGAGGACACCGGCGGCCTGTACTTCGTGCCGGCGTTCTCCGGCCTCTTCGCCCCCTACTGGCGCTCCGACGCACGCGGCGCCATCGTCGGCATGAGCCGGTACAACACGAACGCCCATCTCGCCCGCGCGACCCTCGAGGCCATCTGCTACCAGTCCAAGGACGTCGCCGACGCCATGACGAAGGACTCCGGCGTCGCCCTGGGCGTCCTGAAGGTCGACGGCGGCGTCACGGCCAACGCGACGTGCATGCAGCTCCAGGCGGACATCCTCGGCGTGCCCGTCTCCCGGCCCAGGGTCGCCGAGACGACCGCTCTCGGGGCCGCCTACGCCGCCGGGCTCGCCGTGGGCTTCTGGTCCGGCACCGAGGAGCTGCGGGCCAACTGGGCCGAGGACCGCCGATGGGAACCGACGTGGTCGGACGAGCAGCGGGCCGAAGGGTACTCCGGGTGGCGCAAGGCCGTCGAGCGCACCCTCGGCTGGGTCGACGTCGGCTGACCGGGATGCCGACGCCTCGTGTGAGGCACACGACGGCGGGACGGGCTCCCGGCGGCTCACGGGCGAGACTGGAGCCATGACCCTCTCCCCCGCCGGTCGTGCCGCCGCCCTCGAGCGCCTTCGTTCCGGCGCGACGCTCGACGTCCTCGTGGTCGGCGGCGGCGTCGTCGGCTGCGGCACGGCGCTGGACGCCGTCACACGCGGGCTGTCGACGGGGCTCGTCGAGGCCCGGGACTTCGCCAGCGGCACCTCGAGCCGGTCCAGCAAGCTCATCCACGGCGGGCTGCGCTACCTCGAGATGCTCGACTTCGGCCTCGTCCACGAGGCCCTCCAGGAGCGTCGCCTGCTCCTGCGGACGATCGCCCCCCACCTCGTCCGGCCGGTCTCCTTCATCTACCCCCTGACGAAGCCCGCCTGGGAGCGCTTCTACGTCGGGTCGGGGGTGGCCCTGTACGACGGGCTCGCCTTCGGGGTCGGACAGAGCAGCGGCATGCCGCACCACAAGCACCTGACGAAGAGGTCCGCCCTCGCCCTCATGCCGAGCCTCAAGCCGACCGCCCTCACCGGCGCGGTCCAGTACTACGACGCCCAGGTCGACGACGCGCGCTTCGTCCTCGAGCTGGCCCGGACCGCAACGAGGTACGGCGCGACGTGCGTCAACCGGGTCGCCATGACCGGGGTCCTCCGCGACGGCGACGCGGTCAGCGGCATACGGGCCAAGGACCACGAGACGGGCGAGGAGCTCGAGATCAGGGCCCGCCAGGTCATCGGGGCGGCCGGCGTGTGGACCGACGAGATCGAGGCGTTCGCCGGCGCGTCCGGGCCGTTGAAGGTCCAGGCGTCCAAGGGCATCCACCTCGTCGTCCCCCGCGACCGGATCGACAGCCAGACCGGCGTCATCCTCCGCACGGACAAGTCCGTCCTCTTCATCATCCCGTGGGACGAGCACTGGCTCATCGGGACGACGGACACGCCGTGGGACCTCGACCTGGCCCACCCCGCGGCGACGCGCGCCGACATCGACTACCTCCTCGGGCTCGTCAACGACGTCCTCGTCACGCCGCTGACCGACGAGGACATCGACGGTGTCTTCGTCGGGCTGCGCCCGCTGCTCACCGGGGAAGCCCCCGACGCCTCGACGGCGAAGCTGTCCCGGGAGCACATCGTCGCCCGCGTCGCGCCAGGCATGGTCGTCGTCGCGGGGGGCAAGTACACGACGTACCGCGTCATGGCCAAGGACGCCGTCGACCTCGCCGTCGAGGAGCTGGGCCCGTCCGTCGCCCCGTGCCGGACCCAGGAGATCCCGCTCGTCGGTGCTCGTGGCTACGACGGCGTGGCCGCCCGTCCCGAGCTCCTCGCCGCGACGTGCGGCCTCGACCCCGACCAGATGGAGCGGCTCCTCGAGCGCTACGGATCCCTCGTCCACGAGCTCGTCGCCCTCATGAACGTCGACCCGGCCCTGCGCGAGGAGGTTCCCGGCACCGAAGGGCACCTCGCCGTCGAGATCGCCTATGCCGTGGCCCAGGAGGGCGCCCTCCACCTCACCGACGTCCTCACCCGCCGGACCCGGGTCTCCATCGAGGCCCGCGACCGGGGCATCGAGGCGGCGCCTCACGCCGCGGCGATCGTCGCGCCGATCCTCGGCTGGGACGACGCGAGGGTCGAGGAGGAGGTCGCGATCTACCGGGGCCGGGTCCTCGCGGAGACGGCGAGCCAGCGGATGCCCGACGACGCGGCGGCGCAGGCCGCGCGGGACGCCGGCCCCGACGCCGCGCTCTGACCCCGGGCCCCGGCGTGCCACGATGGAGCCGTGAGCGAGCAGCAGAAGGCGTCCGAGGTCCGCAAGCCCCAGCACTCCGAGGAGTTCAAGGCCTTCGTCAAGGAGGAGTGGGCACCGCGGTCCACACCCGCCCCTGAGCGGGCTGCCGTCGCACCGTATGCCGCGGCTCGTCGCGCCGCCGTGTCGGCGGCCTACGAGGGGCAGCGGCTCATCATCCCGGCGGGGGGCCTGAAGGTCCGCAGCAACGACTGCGACTACGCGTTCCGGCCGCACAGCGCGTTCGCCCACCTGACCGGGCTGGGCGCCGACCGCGAGCCCGACGCCGTCCTCGTCCTCGAGCCGCTTGAGGCCGGCGGGCACGAGGCGATCCTCTACATCAAGCCCGACAGCGGGCGGGAGAGCGACGAGTTCTTCGCCGACTCCCGCTACGGCGAGTTCTGGGTGGGACCCCGACCGACCCTGGAGGACATCGAGGCCGAGCTGGGCCTCACCGCCCGCGACATCGACGGGTTCGCGGCGGCCGCGGCCAAGGACGCCGGGGCGGTCACCGTCCGGCTCGTCCGCGACGCCGACACGTCACTGACCGCCGAGCTCGACGCGGCACGGGTGGCGAACGGCGCCGCCGACGAGTCGATGGCCGAGCTCGACGACGAGCTCGCCACGCTGCTGTCGCTCCTGCGGATGACCAAGGACGAGTGGGAGGTCGAGCAGATGCGCGCCGCGATCGCCGCGACGAGAACGGGCTTCGAGGCCGTCCTCGCCGGCCTTCGGGACGCCGTCGAGCGCGGTCGCGGCGAGCGTTGGGTCGAGGGCGTCTTCGGCCTCCACGCCCGCCACGAGGGCAACGGCGTCGGGTACGACTCGATCTGCGCCGCCGGCGACCACGCCAACACCCTTCACTGGGTCAAGAACACCGGTGACGTCAAGGACGGCGACCTCATCCTCATCGACGCCGGAGTGGAGGTCGACTCCCTCTTCACCGCGGACATCACGAGGACCGTCCCCGTCTCGGGAACGTTCACCGACGCCCAGCGTGAGGTCTACGACGTCGTCCATGCCGCCCAGCAGGCCGGCATGGACGCGGTGCGGCCCGGCGCGAAGTTCTCCGACATCCACGACGCCGCCATGCGGGTCATCGCCGAGCGCCTCCTTCAGTGGGGTCTCCTGCCCGAAGGCGTCACCGTCGAGCAGACGCTCGACAAGGACCACGGCGGCTGGCACAAGCGCTGGATGGTCCACGGCACGTCGCACCACCTCGGGCTCGACGTCCACGACTGCGCCCTGGCGACACGCGCGGAGTACCTGGACGCGCAGCTGCGGCCCGGCATGATCCTCACCGTCGAGCCGGGCCTGTACTTCAAGGCGGACGACCTCAAGGCGCCCGAGCGCTTCCGGGGCATCGGGGTCCGCATCGAGGACGACGTCCTCGTCACCGAGGACGGGCACGAGAACCTCAGCGCCGCCATGCCGCGGACGTCGGACGAGGTCGAGGCCTGGATCGCACGGGTCCAGGAACGCTGACCGCGTCGGCCGGCTCAGCCGGCCCCGGGAGGTGCCGGCGGCTGGGCGCGTTGGCGGTCGGCATACGCGGCCGCCTCCGCCTCCTGGACCTGGCGGATCTGCTCCTGAGCCGCCCGCAGGGGGTCCATCTGGCCGAGGAGCTCGCGGGCCTGGGTGACGAACCGGTGCTCGACGAGCACCTCGTACTTCGTCGCGACGACCTGGCTGACCGACGTGAAGTCGCGGGCGCCTCCGGTCAGCCGGTAGGTCAGCCACACCCAGATAAGGCCGAACAACGCCCCGAAGGCCATCGTCGCGACGAAGCTGGCCACCGATGCCGCCTTCGTGTCGACCCAGGCGAAGACCATGGCGACGAAGGCACCCATCCACATGCCGGAGAGCGCACCGCCTGCGAGGACGCGCCCCTTCGTCAGACGCCCGGTGACCCGCTCGATCTGCTTGAGGTCGGTCCCGACGATCATGACGTTCCGCACGGGGAACTCGTGGTCCGAGAGGTAGTCGACGGCCTTCTGGGCATCTTCGTACCTGTCGAAGACCCCGAGGGAGAGTGGGTACTCGAGCTGGAGGGCCTGCGCGGGGATCGCGCCGAGACCGCGGGCGTTGGGGGTGCTGCTCATGACGACCATTGTCGCGTATGCCGCCGTGCGCCGCCTGTGCGTCGCCTCATCGGACATCGTGGCGCTCCGGGAGGGACGACCGCCACGCCGGCCCTGGCGTCGACGGCTCAGCCCTTGAGCTTGAACTCCTCGAGGAGGCGGCGGCCGATGATCATCTTCTGGATCTCGGCGGTGCCCTCGCCGATGAGGAGCATCGGCGCCTCACGGTAGAGCCGTTCGATCTCGTACTCCTTGGAGTAGCCGTAGCCGCCGTGGATCCGGAACGACTGCTCGACGACGTTCGCGCAGTTCTCCGAGGCGAGGTACTTCGCCATGCCGGCCTCGAGGTCGTTCCGCTCGCCGGAGTCCTTCAGCCGCGCGGCCTTGACCATCATCTGGTGGCTCGCCTCGACCCGTGTCGCCATGTCGGCGAGGCGGAAGAGGATCGCCTGGTGCTCGGCGATCTTCTTCCCGAACGTCTCCCGCTGCTGGGCATAGGCGATCCCGAGCTCGAACGCCCGCATCGACACCCCGCACGCACGGGCGGCGACGTTGACGCGGCCGACCTCGACGCCGTCCATCATCTGGTAGAAGCCCTTGCCCGGCGTGCCGCCGAGGAGGAAGTCGTCCGTCGTCCGGTGGTTGTCCATGATGAGCTCGGTCGTGTCGACGCCCTTGTAGCCCATCTTGTCGATCTTGCCCGGCACGGTGACGCCTTGTGCCGTCTCGCCGAAGCCGCTCTCCTTCTCGATGAGGAAGGTCGACATGTTCCGGTAGACGCTGCCGTCCCCGGTGTCGGTGCGGACGAGGACGGCGACGAGGTTGGACGAGCCACCGTTGGTCAGCCACATCTTCTGGCCGTTGAGGACCCAGCTCTCACCCTCGCGGACGGCCTTCGCCTTGATCGCCGCGACATCGGAGCCCACCGCCGGCTCGGACATGGAGAACGCCCCACGCAGCTCACCCGTCGCCATCCGGGGCAGCCAGCGCTGCTTCTGCTCCTCCGTGCCGTGCTGGATGACCATGTACGCGACGATGAAGTGGGTGTTGATGATGCCGGAGACCGACATCCACCCTCGGGCGATCTCCTCGACGCACAGGGCATATGTGAGGAGCGACTGGCCGAGGCCGCCGTACTCCTCGGGGATCATGAGCCCGAAGATCCCCATCTGCTTCATCTGGTCGACGATGGCCTGGGGATACTCGTCCTTGTGCTCGAGATCCGTCGCGACGGGGATGATCTGCTCGTCGACGAACTCGTGGACGAGCGCCAGGAGCTCGCTCTGCTCGTCGGTCAGGCCGTCGGTCGTCTGTAGCCGGGACATTCGTCGCACCTCGTCGTGTCGGGGGAAGGATCTCGTCCGATTATCACGGCGGCCGGTGGATGCGGGCAGCCGGGACGGGGTGAGTTCTCTTACGTTGCGTCGTGCAGTGGCGTATGCCTGCCCCGGCGGTCTCGCATGACGAGACCGCCTCAGCCACCGACGGCGACGTAGGTCTCCAGGACCGGGCCCGGCACGACCGTCACGTGGACGTCGTCCACCTCGGACACCGCCGTGACGGCGCCGTCGAGCCACAGGAAGGTCAGGGGGCTGAGCGGGCTCGGCGAGTCGTGGTAGCCCTTCAGGGTGAACCGGGGGATGAGAGTCAGGGCGTCGAGCACGGATGCGGCGCCCTCGACGACCCGGTAGTTGAGCTGGTGGCGGTACGGAACGGAGAAGATGATCCCGCGGTCCACGGCCGCGCCGGGCTCGATGCGGGCAACGAGGTCGGGCAGCATGAGCGCGAGGCTCGACGTGAACGCCGTGTCCCCGATCATGCACCGGAACCAGCGGCCCCCGTGCTCGACGGGCTGGACGATGAGGTTCTCCGTGTCGACAAGCGCCCACGTGTTTCGCCGCCCGACGGCGACGAGCTCGGTCATCGCCCCCCGGGCCGCGAGCTGCGCCTCGGGCAGCGCCACGAGCCTGCCCGGCAGGTCGAGGACGAGCACGGCCCGTATGCCGGGGGCCCAGCTCGGCGCGTAGCAGAACGCCCCCGGGTCCGGGACGGAGCGCAGCACGGCGTCGCCGACGAGCCGCAGCCGCAGAGCCGAGCCGAACTCTGCGTCACTGAGCTCGGTGACCTCCTGCGCCGCCGCGCCAAGCAGCCGGGAGAAGTGCCCGTCGACGACCGCCCCCCAGTCGGTGCGCCGGGCCGCGTCGCGGCTGCAGGCGACCGCGAGGTTCCACAAGCCGTACTGGCGCCCGTCGTGCGTCTGCACGCATCCGGGGCGCACGGCCGCGAGGATCCCGTGGTCGGCGAACCACGCCCCGGCGAGGGCCCGGACCTGGTCGGCGGAGACGGTGTCGAGGACGGGCAGCGCGCCGTCGCGCTGCGCCGGGCCGCTGACGCCCGGGTCGGTCGCTCCCATGGACTCCTCCTGTCCGCGCCACACGTTAGCCGCGGGCGCGAGGTGCCCGCTCGCGGTATCGAGACCGTCACAACGCGGAGGCCGGCGGCCGGACGGGTGGGACGGCATACGGGCGACGCCGCGGGGTCAGTAGACGTAGACCGTCGACCCGAGAGGCTGGAGGTTGCGGGCCCAGACCATGTCCTCGGCGCCGTTGCTGACCCGGCAGCAGCCGTGGGAGGCCGGGTACGGCGGGATGGACGCGGCGCCGTGGACGGCATGGCCGGCCCACGTGAAGTACCGCGGCCGGTAGAGGTCGCCCAGTGGCCCGTGGTCCACCCCGTTGACGACGTAGAGGACCCGGAACCACCCCGTCGGCGTGTGCGCGAGGGCCCACCTGCCGCTGCTGCTCAGGTAGTACGTCTCCGAGCCGGTCGACGTGCTCAGGGTGATGGACAGCTGGCCGTTCCGGATGACCTTCAGCAGCTGTCTCGGCTTGTCGATCTCGACGAGGTTGCCCGCGTGCGTGCGCCAGGCCGGCCGGACCCCGGCCGTCACCTTCGACCAGGTGATGGGACCGACGATGCCGTCACGGACCACGCCGGCGGCCTTCTGGATCGCGTAGACCGCCTGCTGGGTCAGCGGACCGAACTGCCCGTCGACGGCGCCCAGCCAGTAGCCGAGCGCGCTGAGCCGCTGCTGAAGGGCCACGACCGCGGAGCCGGTACTGCCGACCCTCACGGTCGGGTACGTCGCCGCGCGCGCCGCCGCCGGGAACGCGACGCCGGCGGCCGCCGCGGACCCGACCCCGAGCGCACCGCGAACGACTGCCCGCCTGCTGACGATGTCCATGTGCGTCCCCCTCCTGCCGGTCCTACGAGACAAGCATGGACCGGGCCGGCGCGGACCGTGAGGCAAATCGCGTCAGCGGGGCCGGAACCTGCCCGACGGGCACCGAGCGCCGGCGGTGGTCAGGCGGAGCGCCGCGCGATGGCCTCGTCGATGGCGAGGACGCGCCGCGCCGTGTCCACGTGGAGGTTCTCGACCATGCGGCCGTTGTAGGTGACGACGCCCTTCCCGGCGCCGGCGGCCCACGCGGCGAGCACGCCGCGGGCGTCCTCGACGGCCGCCGGGCTCGGCGCGAAGGTCGCGTTGCACACGTCGACCTGTCCGGGGTGGATGAGCGTCTTCCCGTCGAAGCCGAAGTCGCGGCCCTGGCGGCACTCCACGGCGAAGCCGTCGGGGTCCGTGACGTTGTTGTAGACCCCGTCGAGGATCGCGATCCCGGCCTCGCGGGCCGCGAGGAGCGCCATGGAGAGCGCGCTCAGGAGCGGCGCCCGTCCCGGCACGTGCTCGGCGTGGAGCTCCTTGACGAGGTCGTTCGTGCCCATGACCAGGACGGCAAGACGGTCCGACGCCGTCGCGATGGCCCGGACGTCGAGGATGGCCTCCGGCGTCTCCACCATCGCCCAGAGGCGGGTGTGCTCGGGGGCTCCGTGGGCGGTCATGGCGTCGACGAGCCGTCGGACCTCGTCCGCCGAGCCGACCTTCGGCACGACGATCCCGGCCGGACCGGCCGCGCACGCCGCGGCGAGGTCCTCGTCATGCCACACGGTCCCCGCGCCGTTGACCCGGATGGTCAGCTCGCGTCGGCCGTACTCGCCGGACCGCACGGCGGCACACGCGGCGTCGCGGGCGGCGGGCTTGTCGGCGGGTCCGACGGCGTCCTCGAGGTCGAGGATGAGCCCGTCGACCGGCAGCGCCTTGGCCTTCTCGAGGGCCCGCGCGTTGGAGCTCGGCATGTAGAGGACGGAGCGCCTCGGGACGTAGCCCTCGAGGGCGAATGCCGTGTCCGCGCTCATGCGCCGCCCTCCGCCGCCGACGCGTCGGCATACAGGGCGGCGAGCTCGGGATCGGTCGCGGAGAGCCGCTCGGCGAGCTCGAGGATGACGAGGCACTGCTTGAGGCTCGCGTCGTCCTCCATCTTGCCGTCGAGCATGACCGCTGCGGTGCCGTCCCCCATGGCCGCCTTGACCCGCCGGGCGTGGGCGACGTCCTGCCTGCTCGGCGAGAAGACCTTCTTGGCGATGGCGATCTGGGCCGGGTGCAGCGACCACGCGCCGACACAGCCGAGGAGGAAGGCGTTGCGGAACTGGTCCTCGCACGCGACGGTGTCCTTGATGTCACCGAACGGTCCGTAGTAGGGGAAGATCCCGTTCATCGCGCACGCGTCGACCATCCGGGCGATCGTGTAGTGCCACAGGTCCTGCTGGAAGACGGCCCGGTCGCCGCCGTAGTCGGGCGTCCCGTCCACGCCGGGCGCCGGGTCGCGGCGGACGAGGTAGCCGGGGTGCCCGCCCCCGACGCGGGTCGTCTTCATCCGGCGGTCCGCCGCGAGGTCCGCCGGGCCGAGTGAGATCCCCTGCATTCGGGGGCTCGCCGCGGCGATCTCCTCGACGTTGGCCATGCCGGCGGCCGTCTCGAGGATGGCATGGACCAGGAGCGGCCGCGTCAGGCCGGCCCGCGCCTCGAGCTGGGCGAGGATCCGGTCGACGTAGTGGATGTCCTCGGGGCCTTGGACCTTGGGAACCATGATGACGTCGAGCCTGTCGCCGATCTCGGTGACGAGGGTGATGAGGTCGTCGAGGACCCAGGGGCTGTCGAGCGCGTTGACCCGGGTCCACAGCTGGGTCGAGTCACCGAAGTCGGTCGCCCTGGCGATGTCGACGAGACCCTGCCGGGCGGCCTCCTTCCGGTCCGCCCTCACGGCGTCCTCGAGGTTGCCGAGCAGGACGTCGACGGTCCCGACCATGGACGGCACCTTGGCGGCCATCTTCTCGTTGCTCGGGTCGAAGAAGTGGATCATCCGGCTCGGACGGGCCGGGACCTCGCGGACCGGAGCAGGGGCGCCGACGGCGAGGGGACGGAAGAAGTCTTTGGGGCTGCGCACGGTTGGGACGGTAGCGCACGACCTCCTGGACCCGTTATGAGACAGTTCACGTGTGACCGAACCTGCAGTCGTCAATGCATCTGCTCTCCTCAACGAGGCCGCGACGAAGTCCGGCATCGTCTGGGTCGTCATCCCCGGGGACCGCCCGTGGGCCGTCTGGCACGCGTATGCCGACGGCAAGGTCGTCGTCGTCTCCGGACCCGGTGAGCAGACGCTTCCCGAGGTCCCCGGCGAGGTCGAGCTGGTGTTCCGCAGCAAGGACAACGGCGGGCGACTCATCCGGGTCGCCGCCAGGGCGGTCACCCTGCAACCGGAGAGCCCCGAGTGGGAGGCCGCCGTCGCGACGCTCATGCCGGTCCGCCTCAACTCCCCCGGCGACGTCGACCTCAGGGCCCGCTGGGCCCGGGAGTGCATGGTGCGCACCTTCGAGCCGTTCGGCGCCCCGTTGGAGTCCCCGGGCTCGCTCGAGGCGGGCGATGGCCGGGTCATCGTCCAGCCGTCCCCCGCCTCGACCGGCTCTTGGCACCCGTGGCACATCCACGGTCGCCCGCAGCTACGGCTCCGGCTGCGGAGGCGCTCGCGCGGCTAGCCTGTGCGGGTGAGCACCGGCACCCGCGTCTTCGTCGGCCGACTGGCCGGGCTCAGCGTCTTCGACCCCCTGGGCGACCAGGTCGGCAGGGTCCGGGACGTCGTCGTCGCGTTCAGCGCGGCCCGGGACCGCCCCCGGGTGGTCGGCCTCGTCGTCGAGGTGCCCGGCCGTCGGCGCGTCTTCGTCCCCATGACGCGGGTGACGAGCGTCGAGGGCGGCCAGGTCATCACGACCGGCCTGGTCAACATGCGCCGGTTCGAACAGCGGCCCAACGAGACCCTCGTCCTCGCCGAGGTCGTCGACCGGGGCGTGACGGTCCCCGGCGACGACGGCACGCCGGTCGGCGCGACGGTCGAGGACATCGGGATCGAGCAGGACCAGCGCCGCGACTGGCATGTCACCCGGGCGTTCGTCCGCATCACGCCGCCCCGCAAGTCCGCGCTCGGCTCGCTCGGCCGGCGCCGCGGGGCCACCGTCATCGTCCCCATCGAGGACATCCAGGGCCTGCACGAGTCCGAGGGTGAGCAGAGTGCCGCGCGGCTCCTCCAGACGTACGAGGGCCTGAAGCCGGCCGACCTCGCCGAGGCGATCCAGGAGCTGCCGGCGAAGCGCCGGGCGGAGGTCGCCGCGGCCCTCGACGACGACCGCCTCGCCGACGTCATCGAGGAGCTCCCCGAGGACGACCAGATCGAGCTCCTCGCGACCCTGGAGACGGACCGGGCGGCCGACGTCCTCGAGGCGATGGAGCCGGACGACGCGGCGGACCTCCTCTCCGAGCTGCCCCCGGACATGCAGGAGGAGCTGCTCCAGCGGATGGAGCCGGATGAGGCGGCCGACCTGCGCCGCCTCCTCATGTACGAGGAGAACACCGCCGGTGGCCTCATGACGACCGAGCCGGTCATCCTCGGCCCGGAGGCGTCGATCGCCGACGCGCTCGCCGTCGTCCGGCGCGAGGAGCTGTCCGCGTCCCTCGCGACGACGGTCTTCGTCTGCCGGCCCCCGCTGGAGACCCCGACCGGCAAGTACCTCGGTCTCGTCCACATCCAGCGGCTCCTGCGTGAGCCACCGCATACGCCCATCGGCGCCATCCTCGACCGCGACGTCGACCCGCTCCGCCCCGAGGAGACCCTCGCCGCCGTCGCCCGGCGCCTGGCGACCTACGACCTTGTCGGGCTGCCGGTGGTCGACGTGGCGGGCCACCTCCTCGGCGCGGTCACCGTCGACGACGTCCTCGACCACATCCTTCCCGAGGACTGGCGCGAGGACCGGCACGGCGACCTGGAGGACGCCACCCATGGCTGAGCCGCGCCCCAAACGCCCCGCGACCCGGCTCGACCAGCCCCGCGAGGCGAGCCGGCGGCAGTGGCTCACGCGACCGGACTCCTTCAGCGAGGAGGGCTTCGGCATCATCGCCGAGAAGTTCGCCCGGTTCATGGGGACGGCGAGGTTCCTCGTCTACATGACGGTCTTCATCATCATCTGGATCCTCATCAACGCCGTGGGCCTCTTCGGGCTCCACTGGGACCCGTACCCGTTCATCCTCCTCAACCTCTTCTTCTCGACCCAGGCCTCGTATGCCGCCCCCCTGATCCTGCTCGCCCAGAACCGGCAGGACGACCGGGACCGGTTCGCCCTCGAGCAGGACCGGGTCCAGGCGGAGCGCAACCTCGCCGACACCGAGTTCCTCACCCGGGAGGTCGCGGCGCTCCGCTTCGCCATCCGGGACGCGGCGACACGCGACTTCGTCCGCGGCGAGCTGCGCAACCTCCTCGAGGAGATGGAGGACCGCGGGATCCTCGGCCGGATCCCGGCCGAGGAGGCGCCGCAGGAGCAGGCGGGGTCCTGACCTCCTCGCCCGGGGACCTACGATGGAGCAATGCCCGCTGTGACCGACGAGGCGCTCCACGCCGCCCTCGCAACCGTTGACGACCCTGAGATCCGCAAGCCGATCACCGAGCTCGGCATGGTCCAGTCGTGCACGTGCGACGACGAGGGCCGCGTCTCCGTGACGATCCTGCTCACCGTCGCCGCGTGCCCGCTCAAGGACACCTTGACGCGTGACGCCACCGCGGCCCTGAGCAAGGTCGACGGGGTCACCGGCGTCGATGTCAGCCTCGGGGTCATGACGGACGACCAGCGGGCCCAGCTCCGCACCCAGCTACGCGGCGGGGTCGACGTGCGCGAGATCCCGTTCGCCAAGCCGGGCTCGCTGACCCGCGTGTACGCCGTCGCCTCCGGCAAGGGCGGGGTCGGGAAGTCGTCGGTCACCGCCAACCTCGCCGCCGCCATGGCCAGCGACGGGCTGCGGGTCGGGGTCGTCGACGCCGACATCTACGGCTTCTCCATCCCCCGGATGCTCGGCGTGACGACCCCGCCGACCCAGGTCGACGACATGATCCTGCCGCCTCTCGCCCACGACGTGAAGGTCATCTCCATCGGGATGTTCGTCCCGGGGAACCAGCCGGTCATCTGGCGTGGCCCGATGCTCCACCGGGCGCTCCAGCAGTTCCTCGCGGACGTCTTCTGGGGTGACCTCGACGTCCTCCTCCTGGACCTGCCGCCCGGCACCGGGGATGTGGCCATCTCCATCGCCCAGCTCGTCCCGAACGCCGAGATCCTCGTCGTGACGACACCGCAGCGGGCCGCCGCGGAGGTCGCCGAGCGGGCCGGGGCCATCGCCGTCCAGACCCACCAGCGGATCGTCGGGGTCGTCGAGAACATGAGCTGGCTCGAGCTGCCCGACGGCAGCCGGCAGGAGCTCTTCGGCAGCGGCGGTGGCGCGGAGGTCGCCGCCTCCCTGACCCGGACGATCGGGGCGGACGTGCCACTCCTCGGGCAGATCCCCATCGACGTCGCGCTGCGCGAGGGCTCCGACGGGGGCGAGCCGGCCGTTCTCAGCGCCCCGGACGGCCCCGCGGGGGTGGCGCTTCGGGGGATCGCCCGTCAGCTCTCGCAGCGCGCCCGCGGGCTCGCCGGCCGGTCCCTGGGAATCACCCCGACCGTTCGCTGACCGGCGTCACGTCGCGTCGACGTCCCAGGGCGTCGCACGGGCGGGGTCGTAGCTTGTCGGGGCTGGGGGGTGGTGCGTCGTCTCGTCCGCCGGACCGGCGGCCGCAGGCTCGCCCCGGACGCTCGAGGTCACCATGTCGAACGGCTCCTGCAACGCCTCGCGGACGATCCGGCGCGGGTCGTACTGGCGAGGGTCGAACTGGCGCCAGTTGACGTCACCGAACTCGTCACCGAGCTGGTCCTGCAGGTCCCCCTTCGCGCCTTCGGCGAGCTCGCGGAGCCGACGGACGAGCTGGGCGAGCTTGGCGGCATACTCGGGCAGCTTCTCCGGTCCGAGGAGAACGACGGCGAGCAGGCCGAGGACGATGAACTCCGACCCGTTGATGCCAAGGAACATGGGCCGCCTCCCGCCGTCTCGTCGTCACGCACGGACCATTGTCGCATCGAACCGGCCGGCCGACAGGCTCCCCGGGGGCCGGCCGGCTCAGGGTCGCGGCAGGATGCCGACGGACTCCGGTCGCCACACGACGGCCTGAGCGACGTTCCCTGCGGAGGCGGTGCCGCCACGCGCGGCGGCACGAGCCGTCAGCCCCGGTGCCGCGGGAGGCGGCGCCCCGCGGGCCGGTCCCGCCGATGTCGTCACGGCGAGCCCCCAGGCGGCGGCGGCGGAGGCGCCGGCGGCCGCCGTCGCGACGAGCGCCGACCGCACCGGCGACCGGTGGACCGGCGGGGCCCACGGGTTCACCGTCCTCAGGGACGCGCGAGGCGGTGGCGGCACGACGGGCCGTGAGGTGGTGGCCTGCGCCCCCAGCGACATGAGGCTGGCGAGCAGCGCCGACGGCACGGCGGGGCCTCCGGTGAGGAGGGCCTGGAGACGCCGCTCGGACGCGACGGCCGAGCGGCAGCGCTCGCAGACGGCGACGTGCCGGTCCCAGACGAGGGCCATGGGGGCCGGGAGCCGACCGGCGGCGTACTCCGGCAGCTCGCCACCCAGGCAGCGGCGCGGCGCGGCGAGCCACGTCACGTGAGGCTCCCGACCGGCGCGCCGGTGACCCGTCCCCGGCTCGGCACCGCCGCCGTCGCGGGCGCTGGGCTTCGGTGGGCGAGCGACTCGCGCAGGAGGGCCCGGCCGCGGTGGATCCGCGAGCGCACCGTCCCGAGCTTGATGCCGAGCGTCGCCGCGATCTCCTCGTAGGTCAGGCCCTCGATGTCGCAGAGGACCACGGCGGTGCGGAAGTCCGGCGGCAGCGCGTCGAGCGCACGCTGGATGTCCTCCTCGAGGTAGCCGTCGTGGACCTGCTGCTCGGGTCCGGGAGCGCTCGACGGGATCCGCGCCGTCGCCTCGTCGGAGAGGGCGTCGAAGCGGATCCGCTGCTTGCGGCGCATCCGGTCGAGGAAGACGTTCGTCGTGATGCGGTGGAGCCAGCCCTCGAACGTGCCCGGCTGGTAGGTGTGGAGGGACTTGAACACGCGGACGAAGACGTCGTGGGTGAGGTCCTCGGCATCATGGACGTTCCCCGTCAGACGGTAGGCGAGCCGGTACACGCGAGCCGAGTGCTGCTCGACGATCTCCTCCCACGACGGCGCGGTCCAGCCGGGCGCATCCGGGCCGGGCTGAGGGGAGACGGTCACGTACGGTCCTTTCGTGGGGAGCGTCGCTCACCGTAGTGGACGAACGCGTGGCTCCGATGGTTCCCCAACGTCCTGTGTCGGCCCTGTGATTCCACGCCGTCGCTAGTGTGGGCCCATGAGTGGACTGAAGCCCGCGAGCTGGGCGTATGCCGAGGAGTTCGTCCCCGAGGACGAGACGACCGAGGCGGCACGCCGCCGGGGGGAGTCGCTCGGCGCGACGCCCGTCGGCACGGGCGCCGGGGCCGCCCTCCGCTTCCTCGCCGCCGCGCTCGGCGCGCAGTCGGTCGTCGAGATCGGCACGGGTGGCGGCACCTCCGGGCTGTGGCTGCTCGCCGGCATGCCCGCCGACGGGGTTCTCACGACCATCGACGTCGAGCCGGAGCACCAGCGTGCGGCCCGTCAGGCCTACATCGAGGCCGGCATCCCGCACCAACGGACCCGGGTCATCACGGGCCGGGCCACCGACGTCCTCCCCCGGATGACCGACGCGGCCTACGACATGGTCGTCGTCGACGCGGACAAGGCCGCCTACCCGGACTACGTCGAGCACGGTGTCAGGCTGCTGCGACGCGGCGGGGTCCTCGTCCTCGACAACATGCTCTGGCACGACCGGGTCGCCGACCCCGCGGTGCGCGACAGCGACACCGTCACCCTCCGCGACCTCGGCAAGCAGCTGCGTGACGACGCGCGGCTCGTGCCGGCGCTGCTGCCGGTCAGCGACGGTCTGCTCGTCGCCGTCAAACGCTGACCGCTCAGGCGGTCCCGGGCCCAGGACCCCGGCGGAACCCGGCCGGCCCCTCGGCGATGGCGACGACCTCGTAGGCCTCGATCGAGACCGGCGGTGAGCCGACGGCGACCGATCCCGACGACGTGGCCGCCGTCGCCTCGAACTCGGACTGAAACTCGTCCCGTTCCGTGGCCGAGTCGAAGACGTAGGTCCCTTCGAACCACTCACCCTCGCGCATCCGCCACACCTTGAAGGCGAGCCCGTCGAGGAACATGAAGCGCGCGATGGACGTCCCGACGACGTACTCGCGCAGCCGCTCGGCGACATCCTCCGGTGCGTCGGTCAGCGACCACCGGACCGCGAGCCCGTACCCAGCGTCCATCGTTTGTTCCTTCCGTCATGCCCCGAGGATCGCCCCCACCGTAGCGACTTCCGGGCGGGGACGCGGCGGGCCCCCACCGTCTTGGCGGTGGGGGCCCGGGACGTCTCGCCGTTGGCGCTCAGCTCACTTCAGGCCCTCGCAGCTGTCGATCGCCGCACCGAGGGCACGGACCTCGTCGGGGGTCATCTCGACGACGAGGCGTCCACCGCCCTCGAGAGGCATACGCAGAACGATCCCGCGGCCTTCCTTGACGACCTCGAGAGGTCCATCGCCCGTGCGAGGCTTCATTGCCGCCATGTCAATCCCTTCGTCGGCCCCAATGGGGGCGCCTTGGCCGCAGCCATTATCCCTCAGGGGGGCTTGGCCCGCGAAATCATCACCCGCGTCCGGCGGTCGGGCGGGCAGAATGTCCGATGCCCGTTCGCCGTCGCCAGGAGCCACCCATGACCGATCCGACCGTCGTCCGCTCACTCGGCACGGACGGGGTCGCCACCGTGCGCCTCAACCGGCCCGATGCGATGAACGCCCTCGACACGGCGACCAAGGTCGCGCTCCTCGACACGCTCCGAGCGGTGGCCGCCGACCCGGCGGTCCGGTGCGTCGTCCTCACGGGCACCGGCAGGGCGTTCTGCGTCGGCCAGGACCTCAAGGAGCACATCACGCTCCTCGAGGGTGGGGCCAACCTCGCGGACACCGTGACCGAGCACTACAACCCCACGGCGGTCCTCCTCGCGACGATGCCGAAGCCGGTGGTCGCCGCGGTCAACGGGGTGGCCGCCGGGGCGGGGGCCTCGCTCGCCTTCGGCACGGACATCCGGGTCATGGCCGACACGGCGGGGATCAACCTCGCCTTCACCGCTATCGGCCTCTCCGCGGACACCGGCGCGACGTGGTGGCTGCCCCGGCTCGTCGGGGCGGCCCGGGCCAAGGAGCTCCTCCTCATGCCGCGGACGATCCCCGCCGCGGAGTGCCTCGACCTCGGGCTCGTCTCGGCGGTCGTCCCCGCCGCCGAGCTCGACGACGCGGTCGCCGAGCTGGCGGGCCGGCTTGCCGCCGGCCCGACCCTCGCGTATGCCGCGATCCGCGACGCGGTCGCCTTCAGCGTCTCGCACGACCTCGTCGAGTCGCTCGACCACGAGGCCGCCCACATGGCGCGGACCGGCATGAGTGCGGACCACGCGGCGGCGGTCCGCGCCTTCATCGAGAAGCGACCAGCCGTCTTCGAAGGCCGCTGAGGCCGCACTCCCGCCGGCCCGTCACGGCGGATGCGACCCCCACGGGAGGTAGACCCACAGGACGCTCGTCCACCAGAGGACACCGGCGCAGAGGGCGGTGCCGACGACGACGGCGCGTCCCACCCAGTGCGGGACGATCGAGCCCCCTCGCCACGTGCGCAGGCAGACGGACGCCAGGAGCGCGGCCAGCGGGACGTCGAGCAGGGTGAAGCGCCACATGCTCGTGATCGGGCGCACCACGGCGAGGAGGTAGAGCGGGTAGGCGAGGGCGAGAGCGCGCACCTCGACGCTCAGCCACCGCCCGTGCCGTCCCAGGACGAGGGCGACGTAGGCGACCACGCAGAGGAGGAGGGTGACGACGCCGAGCGCGCCGCGGGACTGCCACGCCCACCGGACCCATGCGACGAACGGGCCGTCCTCGGGGCGTTGACCCCAGTTGGCCTGGATGGCGAAGAACGCGTTCGGAACGCCGGTCCGCACGCCGACGATGGCCGGCCACAGAACCCCCGAGACGGCCGTCGCGACGAGGAGGAACGCCGCGCCGAGCCGCCCCCCGGCGAGCGGCCGCGCGCCGACGGCCACCTCGGCGCGCCAGCGGGCGGCGAGGTGGACAAGGACGACGAGGCCGAGGGCCGGGGCGACGGCCCTCGTCAGCCCCAGGGCGAGGGCGAGGACGCCGGCACCGACGTAGCGGCGGCGCATGACGAGCAGGACGGCACCGGTCAGGAGAGCCGCGGCGAGGGCCTCGGTGTAGGGCTGGAGGAGGACCGTCGTCGCCGGATGGAGGCACCACAGGGCCGCGGCGACGAGCGCGAGACGCTCCCGCACCGGGTCGAGGGCCGGGGCGGCCGGGCCGCGGAAGAGACGCCACACGAGGACCGTCGCGACGCCGCCGAGGAGGAGGTCGAGCACGACGGCCGAGGCGACGAACGGCAGCCCGACCCGGGTCAGCGGCGTGAGGATCCACGGCAGGAGCGGGAAGAAGGCCCACGCACTGTAGGTCATCGTCCCCGTCCGGGGGTCGATCGGGGCCGGCACGGGGTAGCCGTGCAGGGCGATGTCGCGGTACCACGTCGCGTCCCACAAGCCGAACATGTCGCCGAGGCCCGGTTCCAGATGCCCGACGCCGGCCGGGTTCTGGAACCGGTGGGCCGCGACGGCGAGGGCGAGCAGGACGAGGAGCCGGGAGCCGGCATACGTGATGAGGAGGGTGCGCACGGGGTGGCCGAGCGCCGCCGTCGAGAGGCGGCCCCTCACGGCGGGTAGTCCGCAGGGGGCACGAAGACGAGCAGCTGCCAGATCCACACGACCTGGCCGATGACGCCGAGGACGACAAGGAGCGCCGTACGGACCTTCACGGCACGCCCGATGGGGCCCCGCCCGCCACCGACGAGGACGACGGCGACCGGGAACATCGGCAGGAGGTAGCGGAACACGCTCGTGAACGGGTCGAGCACGAGGGCGAGGTAGGCGGGGTAGGCGAGGGTCCAGGCGCGCAGCTCCGGCCCGAGCGCCGCCGCCCACGGGCCGGCCATCGAGACGACGATGGCGACGACGAGAAGGGCGAGAAGGGACCACGCGTACAACGCCGGATGCCCGGTGCTTGCGAACAGCCACTCGGCGACGCCGACCCATGGCGTCAAGGGGACGATGGTGTGGTTGCCCCGCCAGGCCGCCATCGTCTGGGTGTACGCGTCCGGGACGCCCGTGACGAGGCCGGCGATGACGGTCCACGCGATGGCACCGGCCCCCGTGAGAAGGACGCCCGCGCCGGCGCTGACCCACTCGGAGGTCGTCACGGGGTCGGTCGGCCGGCGCCGCCACCGGACGACGAGCGCGACGACGAGGACGACCCCCAGCGGGACGGCGATCGGCCGGGTCAGGCCGATGAGAACACCGACCGCACCGGCCGTCCACCAGCGCCGGTCGAGGACGCGCAGGAGGTACCAGCACAGCAGGAGGATCGCGAAGGACTCGGTGTAGGCGATCTGGAGCGACGGAGCCGCCGGGAACGCCGCCCAGACGGCGACGGCCCCGAGGGCCGCCGACCGTGGCACCTTCCGGGCCAGCAGGCTCGCCATGGCCCCGCCCGCGGCGATCCCGGCGATGAGGGCGAGGGTCGACCCGACGACGGGGAAGGACAGCCCGGTGAGGGCCATGACGAACCGGGACACCATGGGGAAGAGTGGGTAGAATGCCCAGGCGTTCTGGCCGACGAGCCCGTCCGCGCCACGCGGCAACGGCACGGGGTAGCCGTGGAGGGCGATCTCGCGGTACCACGAGCCGTCCCAGAGGACCGTCATGTCGACGTAGCCGGGGTGAGCGCCCGTCCACGGCGCGAAGGGGACCTGGTCGCGGCTGGCCAGGGCGATGAGGATCCCGCTGACAAGTCGCAGGAGCGCGCACACGGCCATCGCCTGGACGGCGAGCGGCCACCTCCTCGGGTCGGCGAGGGCGCGCTCGGGCAGGCGGACGTGGCGGACGCTCGTGGGGGCTGCGGTCATGCCCGGCTCCGATGGCATCCCACGACGTGGTCGTCGACGAGCCCGCACGCCTGCATCGCCGCGTAGGCCGTCGTCGGCCCGACAAGGACGAACCCCGCCTCCTTGAGGTCCCTCGCGAGGGCGACCGACTCCGGTGACGTCGCACGCAGCGGCGAGAGCGAGGTGGGCACGACGTGGTCGTCCGGGGCATGGGACCACACGAGCGCGTCGAGGCCGCCCCGGGCGCGCATGGCGAGGACGGCCCTGGCGTTGTGGAGCGCGGCGTCCACCTTCCGCGCGTTGCGGACGATGCCCGCGTCGGCAAGGAGCCGCTCCCGGTCCCGAGGTCCGTAGGCGGCGACGGCCTCCGGGTCGAACCCGTCGAAGGCGGCGCGGAACGCCGGCCGTTTGCGGAGGATCGTCAGCCAGGACAGGCCCGACTGGAAGGCTTCGAGGGTCAGCCGCTCGAACAGCTCCCGCTCGCCATGGACCGGGACACCCCACTCCGCATCGTGGTAGGCGAGGTAGTCCGGGTCGCTCCCGGCCCAGGCACACCGGGCGACACCGTCCGCGCCGACGACGACATCGGTCACCGCGGCGCGTCCGGCGTCCGGACCGACCGGCGGGTTCCCTCCGCTTCGTCGAGGAGGCCGGCGAGCGCGCCGGTGACCATCCGTCGCACGGCAACGTCACCGACGCGCCGCGTCGTCCGGACGGCGAACGGGAGCGCGATCTCCTCGGTCCACGTGACGACCGATCCGGAGCCCTCCGGTTCGACGACGATCTCCGCCCACCCGAGCAGGACGGGCCCCAGCTTGACGAACCGGGCCCGCCGGGGCGGCTCCCACTCGACGACGGCCATCCGGTCCGGCATCCGTGCAGGGCCGAGTCCGGTGAAGGCCGTGAACCCCCAGCCCGGGTAGGGGAGGCCCGGGTCGTGGACGACCGTGGTCAACGGGATGTGGGCTCCGTGCCGAGACACGTCGGCGACCACTGCCCAGACCGCCTCTGGCGGGGCCGTCGTCGCCGTCGACACCATCGTGGCCATGGCCTCACTCCGACTCTGCCGGTGCGTGCGCCGCGTCGGGGCCCGGCTGGGCGCCGGCAGCCGGCTCGCCGGTCGCCGCGTCGGCCACCGCGGTCCGCCGATGCGCGTTGTCCGCCTCGACCTCGGCGAGGCGGGCCCGCAGGCGGTCGAGGACGGCGTCGACCTGGTCCATCCGGTAGCCCCGCAGGGCGGTGTCGAAGCGGACGTGGTCGACGTCGGCCGCCGACGGGGTCTCGCCGAGCCCCGGGTCGGGGGCCGTGTGGACCGGGGCGGCCATCGGGTCGAGGCGGAGCCGGGAGGTCAGGACGGCGGCGACGACCCCGACGAACCCCACAGCGACGATGCCGAAGAACGCCCAGATCACGGGCGGACACCTCCCGAGCGGATGTAGGCGACGGCGTCATCGACGTCGTCGGTGACGTGGAGCAGGGACAGGTCCTCGGCGTCGATGTAGCCACGCTCGACGCAGCTGTCCCGGAGCCAGCCGAGGATCCCCGACCAGTGGGCGCTCCCGAGGAGGACGATGGGGAACCGGATGACCTTGCCGGTCTGGACGAGCGTGACCGCCTCGAAGAGCTCGTCGAGGGTGCCGAACCCGCCCGGCAGGACGGCGAACCCCTCCGCGTACTTGACGAACATCGTCTTCCGCGCGAAGAAGTAGCGGAAGTTGACGCCGAGGTCGACGTAGTCGTTGAGGCCGCTCTCGTGGGGCAGCTCGATGCCGAGCCCGACGGACGTCCCGCCCGCCTCCCAGGCGCCCCGGTTGGCGGCCTCCATGGTGCCCGGGCCACCGCCGGTTATGACGGCATACCCGGCCCGCGCGAGCGCGGACCCGAGCCGGACGCCCATCTCGTATGCCGGTGTGCCCGGTCCGGAGCGGGCCGAGCCGAACACGGAGACGGCGGGCCCGAGCTCGGCGAGCGCCCCGAAGCCCTCGACGAACTCGGACTGGATCCGCATGACGCGCCAGGGGTCGGCGTGCAGCCACTCGGTCGGCCCTTGGGGTGCGAGGAGGCGCTGGTCGGTCGTCGTCGCCGGCACCTGGCCGCGACGCCGGACGACCGGACCTTGGTGGTAGCCCTCGCGCGAGGTGTCGGTCACGCGGCCCACACTAGGACAGCCAGCGGAGCATCGCGGACTCCCCGTCGGTGATCTGCGCGATGGGGCACTGCTCCTCGTCGTGGTGCGCGAGTCCCGGGTCTCCGGGCCCGAAGTTGACGGCGGGCACGCCCATGGCGGAGAACCGGGCGACGTCCGTCCACCCCTGCTTGGCGACGACACCGACGCCGAGCGCGTCGAGGAACGCACGCGCTGCCGGGAGGTCGAGGCCCGGGCGGGCGCCGGCGGCGTTCTCGGCGACGGTGACCTCGTAGCCGTCGAAGAGGTTCCGGACGAGCGCCTCCGCCTCATCGGGCGACTTGTCCGGCGCGTAGCGGTAGTTCACCGTGACGACGCAGGCGTCGGGGATGACGTTGGCGCCCGTGCCCCCGTGGATGCCGACGGCCTGCATGGACTCGCGGTAGTCGAGCCCGTCGACGGTCACCGTCTCCGCCTCGTAGGCCGTCAGGCGGGTGAGGATGGTGGCCGCCTCGTGGACGGCGTTGTGGCCGCGCCATGGTCGCGCGGAGTGGGCGGCGACGCCCGTGGCGAGCACCTCGGCGCGAAGGGTCCCGTTGCATCCACCTTCGACGCGGCCGTCCGTCGGCTCCATGAGGACGGCGAAGTCGGCATCGGTGACCAGCTCCGGACGCTCGCGCTCGACCCGGCCGAGGCCGTTGAACCGCGCGGCGACCTCCTCGCCGTCGTAGAAGACGAACGTGACGTCGCGCGCCGGCTGCGGGACGGCGCCGGCCAAGCGCAGGGCGATGGCGACGCCCCCCTTCATGTCGACCGTCCCCCTCCCCCACAGGGCCTGCCGAGTCCGCCTGGACGGCAGGTTCGGCGGGTCGGCCAGGGGGACGGTGTCGAGGTGTCCGGCGATGACGACCCGCTCTGCCCGGCCCAGCTCGGTCCGGGCCACGACGGTGTTGCCGAGCCGCGTCACCCGAAGGTGCGGCAAGGCCTCCAGCGCCGACTCGACGGCGTCGGCGAGGACGTCCTCGTGGCCACTGACGGACTCGACGTCGCACAGGGCGGCGGTGAGGGTGACAACGTCCGAGTCGAGGTCGAGCGTCGGTGCCGGTCCGGACATACGTCGACCCTATGCGACGCCACCGTAGGCTTGCCCGTTATGGGTGAGCGGACGGCATACGGCTGGGGCCTGGCGACGGTGACCGACGGCGGTGCGGTGCTCGACACGTGGTACCCGTCACCGGCGCTGGGACCGGGCCGGGACGACGCCGGCGCGCCGGACCGGCTCACGTCTCTCGTCGCCGCGGA
>JAJXUB010000020.1 GCA_021783215.1 Actinomycetes bacterium
CCGAAGAACTGTGGAAGGGCCTCGTTGACGGCCTCCTGGACGACGGCGCCCCGGCCGACCCGCTGGTCGATGATCCGCGCGGGGACCTTACCGCGCCGGAACCCGGGCACCTGGATCTGCGAGCCGATCGTGCGGTAGGCCGCGTCGAGGCTCGGCTTGAGCTCCTCGAACGGCACCTCGACGGTGAGCTTGACCCGGGTGGGGCTCAGGGTCTCGACGGCACTCTTCACGTCAGGCACTCCATGGTTCGAATCGGGTTGGCGCACCCGGCATACGAGGTCGCAGCGGGCGCGAGGGACCAGCCGCCCATGCTAGCCGTATGCCGCTCGTCGGACGAACCGCGCCCCGAGACGGCGGCCGCATGGGGACGCGATGTCGGGGTAGCCGGATTCGAACCGGCGGCCTTCCGCTCCCAAAGCGGACGCGCTACCAAGCTGCGCCATACCCCGCTGCTCGCGGCGACGCCGGATTTCGGCGTCACCATGAGGCCGCACTAGGCTAGCCCCTGCTCGACGAGCACCCCCGCGGGCGTAGCTCAATGGTAGAGCCCCAGTCTTCCAAACTGGCTACGGGAGTTCGATTCTCCTCGCCCGCTCCGATGAGACCCGGACGTCCGCCCTAGGCTAGCGGCGTGTCGACCACCTTCGTGACCGCCAGCGTCTGCCTGCTCGACGGGCGCCGAGTGGCCACGGTCCGCAAGGCAGGCACCCACCGGTTCATGCTCCCCGGCGGCAAGCTCGAG
Organism: Actinomycetes bacterium; assembly: GCA_021783215.1. GTDB lineage: Bacteria > Actinomycetota > Actinomycetes > Actinomycetales > Dermatophilaceae > JAJXUB01. The sequence continues at coordinate 743 of JAJXUB010000020.1, forward strand.
CCTCAGGAGACGCCACTGGCCTGCGCGGTCCGGGAGGCGCACGAGGAGGTCGGCGCCGCGCTCGACCCCGCCGACCTGGCCGTGCTCGGCCACTGGGTTGCCGATGCGGCCAACGAGCCTGGAGCGCTCGTCGAGTCGACGGTCCACGTCTGCCGCGCGCCGGCCGGACTCACGCCGCTCGCCGAGATCGTCGAGCTCCGGTGGCTCGCGTTCGACGAGCCGCTGCCCGACGACCTCGGCCCGCTCCTCAGCGAGTGCGTCGTCCCGGCGCTGCGTCGGCACGGTCGCGCCGAGCGGCCCTGACCTCCGTCACGACCCGTCCGGCGTCGCGTGCTCGCACCTCGAAGCCGGCGACCGGACGCCACGCGGGCCGCTCCCCCGTCGACACGTCGAACCCGCCGTGGACGCCGAGCTCGGCGAGCGCCTGCGCGGCATACGTCTCGTCGTCCGTCGCGATGAGCAGCACGCCCCCGGTGGCGAGCCGCTCATGGGCCACGTCGAGAAACCCCGGTCCGACGAGGCGGCGCTTGGCGTGCCTGGCCTTCGGCCACGGGTCGGGGAAGAAGACGTGGAGGGCGTCCAGCGTCCCGGGCGGCACCCGGTCCTCGAGCAGGGGCACCCCGTCATCGACGACGACGCGAAGGTTCGAGACGCCGGCCTCGTCTGCGGTGGCAAGCATCCGCGCCACACCGGTCGTGTGAACCTCGGCGGCGAGCACGTCATGGCCGGGATGCGCGACGGCATACGCGACGGCGGCGTCCCCGTGGCCGGAGCCGATCTCGAGGACGAGCGGGGCGACGCGGCCGAAGACCGCCACCCGGTCGAGGGGGCCGTCGGGCAGGGCGTGGGCGCCCAGGAGCGTCTCCAACCGGCGCGTGGTGAGGGCGGAGCCGCGGCCGCGGCGCCCGGCGTACGAACGGATCCGGCGCGCGTGGGTCACCGGCGCCACACGACGACGACGGCGCGGTCGTCGGCGTCGCCGGACCTCGCGGCATCGCAGGCCGCCTTGGCGAGGCCGGGCGTGCCGGCTCGTCCAGACCAGTGGTCGGCGATGCCGAGCAGCCGGTCGATCCCGTCGTCCAGCGACGTGTTCCGGCTCTCGATGACGCCGTCGGTGTAGAGCAGAAGTCCGTCGCCGTGGCGAAGGACGCCGCGATCGCGGGGGTATCCCGCCCCGGGCGTCACCCCGAGGATTGGGCCCGCCGGGCCCCACATCGCCATCCACCGGGACGGCCCGGCGTCGTGGCGAGCCACCGGCGGGTGCCCGGCCCGGCCCACCGAGAAGGCTCCCGTCTCGAGGTCCACCGCGATGTGGACGCACGTGGCGAAGTCGTCTCCCCACTGCTGGCGCAGCAGCCACCCGTTCGACGCGGGGAGGAACTCCTCCGGCGGCGTCGACCCGAGGAGGCCGCCCATGGCACCGGACAGCAGGAGCGACCGCGTCCCGGCGCTGCGCCCCTTGCCACTGACGTCGACGACGGCGACCTCGAACAGGCGCCCGTCCGACGAACGAGAGGCGAGAACGAAGTCGCCGCTGAAGGCGTCCCCGTTCGCCGTGTCGATGGCCGCCTCGGCGGCCCAGCCGTCCGGCAGCGGGGGCAGCTCCGCGCCCTTGAGAATCCGGTCACGGAGGTCGACGAGCATCGAGTTGCCGAGCACGCCGACGACCCCGATCCGCGCCCGGGACGTCGTCATCCACAGCATGAGGCCGGCGATGAGCACCTGACCGAGCAAGGCGAGCGCGACGTCCGGCCGGCTGTAGGGGCTCAGGGCGGAGGCGGCGACCGCCCACCCGAACGCGTAGGCGATGGACACGACGGCGGCCCGGGGCCGCAGGAAGAGACCCGCCAGGACGATGAACGGGGTGAACGGGGAGATGGGCGGGGCGTCCGTGATGTTCCGTATGACGAGCACCCCGACGATGGTCACCGCGACAAGCAGAAGGGTGCAGACGACGGCCCCGGGGTGCCGGTGACGAAGGCCCGAGGAGCGCAGCGCGCGTCGCGCGGCGACCAGGCGCCGGCGACGGAGAAGCACATCGGTGGAGGTGGCCACGCGGTCCTTGGGTTCGGGGTTGCTGCGGGTCCGGACGACGCTACGGTATCCGAGCGGACGCGCCCAGGCGCGGCGTTCGGGAGGACTGGATGCGCGCCCACCCCGCCGGGTGTGCCCCGGCGCCGCCGGCCGCCTTCCGCCGGTGGAGGTACCCCGCTGCCGGGTTCCGGCGCGTGCTACCGCGAACCGAGGGGAGGCACGGTGCCGTCGGACTCGAATGCCGACACCATGTCTATCCGCCGCTGGTGCCGCTCGACCCCGGAGAACGGCGTCGTGAGGAACGTCCGGACCATCGTCCGCGCCTCCTCGAGGGTGGTCATCCGACCGCCTAGGGACATGACCTGGGCGTCGTTGTGCTCACGTGCCAGCCGCGCGGTCTCGTCGGTGTAGCACAACGCCGCCCGGATCCCGCGGACCTTGTTCGCCGCCATCGCCTCCCCGTTGCCGGAGCCCCCGAGGACGACACCCATCGACCCGGGGTCGGCGGCGACGGCCGCCGCCGCGCGGAGGATGAAGACGGGGTAGTCATCCTCCGGGTCCCGGACGTGCGCCCCGTGGTCGACGACGTCATACCCCTGCGACGCGAGGAAGGCGAGGAGGTCCTGGAACATCTCCCAGGCCGCGTGGTCGCTGGCGACGTGGACACGCATCGGCAGGCTCCTTCAGAAGAAGATCGGGTCGCGGTCGCGGGAGCGCTTGAGCTCGAAGAACCCGTCCGTCCCGGCCACGAGCAGGCATCCGTCCCAGAGGGTGGCCGCTGCCTCCCCGGTAGGCGCCGGCGAGACGACGGGACCGAAGAACGCCACCCCTTCGAGACCGATGACGGGCGTCCCGACGTCGTCCCCGACGAGCCCGAGGAGGTGCTCCCGCGTGGCGCGCATGTCCCCGTCGACCTCGTCACTCGTCGCGAACCGGACGTAGTCCTCCGGCAGGCCCGCCTCGGCGAGCGCGGGCGCGATGAGGTCGGCATACGGGCGGACCCGCTCGATGTGGGCACGCGTGCCCATCGCGTCGTAGAGCCTCTTGACGGTGGCGTTGTCGTGGTCGCGCGCGACGGCGGCCACGACGCGCGCCGGGCCCCAGGCCTGCGCGAGGAAGTCGCGGTAGCCCGCGTCGAGGTCGCGGTCCTCGTTGAGGACCGCGAGGCTCATGAGGTGCCACGTCACGGACACAGGGCGTAGCCGCTCGACCTCCATCATCCAGCGGGACGCCATCCACGCCCATGGGCACAACGGGTCGAACCAGAAGTCGACAGGGGTCTTCGTCTCGGGCATGGCGCCCATCCTGCCACCCGCGGGCAAGGCCGACCGGTGAGAGGATGGCCGGCGACCCCTCACGAAGGAGTGCCCGGTGCCCGGCACGAACCTCACCCACGACGAGGCGCGCGAACGCGCCGAGCTGGTGACCATCGTCGACCACTACGACGTCCACCTCGACCTGACGCGCGGTGACCGCACCTTCGCGACGAGGACGACGGTGACGTTCACGTCGACCTCTCCCGGCAGCAGCACGTTCATCGACTTCATCGGCCCCTCGGTCGAGCGCATCGACCTCAACGGAACCTCCCTCGACCCGGCACGCCACTTCGACGGCAGCCGGATCGCCCTGCCCGCAGTCGCGGCCGACAACACGCTCGTCGTCGAGGCGACCGCCGAGTACACGAACAGCGGCCAGGGCCTTCACCGCTTCGTCGACCCGGTGGACGGGGAGGCCTACCTCTACAGCCAGTTCGAGGTCGCCGACTGCCACCGGATGTTCACCGTCTTCGACCAGCCCGACCTCAAGGCGACGTATGCCCTGACCGTCACCGCACCCGACCACTGGCAGGTCGTCTCCAACACCCCGACACCCGAGCCGACCCCGGCGGGGGATGGCAGCGCGACGTGGGCGTTCCCCGCGACGCGGCGGATCTCCTCGTACATCACCGCCCTCGTTGCCGGACCCTACGACATCGTCCGCGACGCCGTGGAGACGCGGGCAGGCACGATCCCCCTGGGCATCTTCTGCCGGCGCTCGCTTCGGGAGTACCTCGACCCTGAGGAGCTCTTCGACATCACCAAGCGCGGGTTCGCCTTCTTCGAGCGCGAGTTCGACCAGCCCTACCCGTTCACGAAGTACGACACCCTCTTCTGCCCGGAGTACAACATGGGCGCGATGGAGAACGCCGGCTGCGTGACCGTCGCCGAGGTGTATGTCTTCCGTGGCCGGGTCACGGACCGGATCGTCGAGCGGCGCGCCCTGACGTTGCTCCACGAGCTGGCGCACATGTGGTTCGGGGACCTCGTGACGATGAGGTGGTGGAACGACCTGTGGCTCAACGAGTCCTTCGCCGAGTGGGCCTCGACGGCGTGCCAGGCCGAGGCCACCCGCTGGACCGACGCGTGGGCGACCTTCGGCACGTTCGAGAAGGAGTGGGCCTACCGCCAGGACCAGCAGTCGACGACGCATCCCGTCGTCGCCCCGATCCGTGACCTCCACGACGTCGAGGTCAACTTCGACGGCATCACGTATGCCAAGGGGGCGGCCTGCCTGAAACAGCTCGTCGCCTTCGTCGGCCGCGAGCCGTTCATGGCCGGGCTGCGCACCTACTTCGCCAAGCATGCGTGGGGCAACACGACGCTGGCCGACCTTCTCGGCGAGCTGTCGGCGACGTCCGGTCGCGACCTCACGGCGTGGTCGACGCTCTGGCTGGAGACCCCCGGGGTCAACACGCTGACCCCCGTCGTCGAGGTCGGCGACGACGGCCGCCTCCGCCGCGTGACCATCGAACAGGCCAGCCCGGACGGGGTGCCGCTGCGCCCCCACCGGGTCGCGGTCGGCCTGTACACCCTCGACGGCGACACGTTCCATCGGACGCGCCGCGTCGAGCTCGACGTCGCCGGCGCGTCGAGCGAGGTCACCGGGCTCGCCGGTGACGCCCGCCCGGACGTCCTCGTCGTCAACGACGACGACCTCACGTACGCCAAGGTCCGGTTCGACGCGAACTCTCTCCAGAACATCCTCGCCCACCCGACGGGGTTCGCCGACGCGCTCCCCCGGATGACCGTCGCCACCGCCCTCTGGGACATGGTGCGGCATGCCGAGCTTCCCGCGGAGACCTTCGTCGACTACGTCCTCGCGCTCGTCGACGGCCTCCACGACTCCACGCTGCTCACCGTCCTCCTCACCCGGCTCATGGACAGCGTCCTCGCGGCGGTCCCTCTGTCGGTCCTCACGTATGCCGACCCGGCCCACCGCGACGAGCTTCGTCGGCGGACGCTCGCCCGGCTCGAGGAGCTGACCCGGTCCGCCGACGGCGCCAGCGACGCCCAGCTCCAGCTCGCCACCGCGTGGCTCGAGATGCTCGCCCCAGGCGACGACACGGCCTACGCCCGGTCGCTCCTCGACGGGACGGAGACGCTGCCCGGGCTCCAGCTCGACAACGACATGAGGTGGCGCCTCCTCACGGCACTCGCCGCGTGCGGGTCCGCCGACGAGGCGGAGGTCGAGGCCGAGAACGCCCGCGACAACACGGCGACCGGGCGCGAGCTCGCGGCGCAGGCCCTGGCCGCACGTCCGACCCCCGAGGCGAAGGCCGAGGCGTGGCGCCGCGCCATCGAGGAGGACGGCCTGTCGAACGCCGTCGTCGCCCACATCGGGCTCGGGTTCTCACGCCACGGCGTCGAGCACATCCTCCAGGAGTACGTGGACCCCTACCACGCGGTCATCGAGCAGGTGTGGACGGAGCGTCCGCTCGCCATGGCCGAAGCCGTCGTCAAGCTGTTCTACCCGCAGACCCTCGCCGACGAGCGGCTCCTCACGGCCACCCAGGGATGGCTCGACACGCACCCGGAGGCCCCGGCCGCCCTCGTCCGGCTCGTCTCGGAGAAGAGGGACGGCGTCGCGCGCGCCCTCGCGGCCCAGGCCAAGGACGCTCGTCGGTGACCCTGCACACGGTCAGCAGTCCCCTGAGCGTCACGTCCTGGCAGCACCTCGGTGACTGGTTCGCCACGGACGGCCTGCGCATCCTCGTCACGCTGGTCGCGGCGGGCATCGTCCGGTGGATCGCCCAGAGGTCCATCGACCGCATCGTGGCATCGGCCTCGCGGCGGTCCGAGGAGAACCACGGCCCAGGACGCGCGTCGCGCGTCCTGCGGGCGGCGACCGGGCTCTCCAGGGAGCGGCACGCGGCACGCATCAGGACCCTCGGGTCGCTCCTGAGGTCCCTCGTGACGTTCGTCGTCGTCCTCGTCACGCTCCTGACGGTCATGGCCCTCGTCGGCATCCCGTTGGCGCCCGTGCTCGCGTCGGCCGGTGTCGGCGGCGTCGCCCTCGGTATCGGCGCACAGAGCCTCGTCCGGGACTTCCTCTCCGGGATCTTCATGATCGTCGAGGACCAGTACGGCGTCGGCGACGTCGTCGACACCGGCACGGCGATCGGCACCGTCGAGGACGTCACGCTGCGCATCACCCGCCTTCGCGACGGCGACGGCGTGACGTGGTACGTCCGCAACGGCGAGATCGTCCGCGTCGGCAACCGGTCCCAGGGGTGGTCGACCGCCACCGTCGACATCCCCGTCGCGTACCGGGAGCGCCTCGAGAGCGTCGTGCCCGTCATCGAGGCGGCCCTCGCCGCGATGGACGCGGCCCCCGAGTGGGGCGACCGGATGCTCGACCCGCCTCAGGTCCTCGGCGTCGAGTCCGTGGCCTCGGGCGCCGTGACGATCCGGACGACGGCGCGGTGCGCCCCCGGTGAGCACTTCGCCGTCCAGCGCGAGATGCGCGTGCGGATCAAGGAGGCGCTCGACGCCGCCGGTATCCAGGGCCCCCCGCTCCCCGGCGACATGTCGCCCGGCCTGTGACGGGACCTTCGGGCATGCGCGAACCAGCCCGACCGGGTCCCGAGTTCTACGAGCGCGTCGGCGGCCACGAGACGTTCGCCCGGCTCGTCCACCGGTTCTACGAGGGCGTCGCCGACGACCCGCCGCTGCGGGCGCTCTACCCCGAGGAGGACCTCGCCCCCGCCGAGCGTCGCCTGCTCATGTTCCTCGAGCAGTACTGGGGAGGTCCGCACACGTACTCCGAGGAACGTGGCCATCCGCGCCTGCGGATCCGGCACGCGCCCTTCGAGGTGACTGCGCAGGCACGCGAACGCTGGCTGCGCCATATGCTCCCCTCTCTCGACGCACTCGGCCTGGGGCCCGAGGACGATGCCGCCCTTCGCGACTACCTGGTCCGCGCGTCCGACTTCCTCGTCAACCGGCCCAGCTGACCGGGGCCGCGTCCCGCATCGAGGTCCGTCATAGGGAACGATGGACCCTCGTGACCCCGCAGACCAACGAGCCCCACCACGACGCCGCCATCGTGCACCCGCCGGAGCCCGGCGACCCGCTGTGGTGGCGCACGGCCGTGACCTACCAGATCTACCCGCGCAGCTGGGCCGACTCCGACGGCGACGGTCTCGGGGACCTGCCCGGCATCACGAGCCATCTGGACTATCTGCGCGCCCTCGGCGTCGACGCGATCTGGCTCTCGCCGTTCTACACATCGGCACAGCGCGACGGCGGCTACGACGTCGCCGACTACCGCAACGTCGACCCGATCTTCGGCACCCTCGCCGACTTCGACGCCATGGCCGAGAAGGCCCACGGCCTCGGGCTGCGGGTGGTCATCGACGTCGTTCCCAACCACACGAGCAACCTCCACGCGTGGTTCCGGGCGGCGCTGGCTGCGCAGGCCGGCAGTCGCGAACGGGCGCGCTACATCTTCCGTGACGGGCGCGGACCGGACGGGGACGAGCCGCCGAACAACTGGCGGTCCGTCTTCGGCGGCCCCGCATGGCAGCGCGTCGACGACGGCCAGTGGTACCTCCACCTCTTCGACTACCACCAGCCCGACCTGAACTGGGACAACGACGAGGTCCGGGCGGAGTTCCTCGACGTTCTGAGGTTCTGGCTCGACCGTGGCGTCGACGGGTTCCGGGTCGACGTCGCTCACGGCCTCGTCAAACAGGCGGGTCTGCCCAGCTGGCAGATGCCGCCGGCGGACCTGCGCCTCGAGGGAACGCTGCCGACGAACGCCAGCCCCTACTGGGACCAGAACGGTGTCCACGAGATCTACCCCGCGTGGCGGGCCCTCCTCGACGACTACAGCGCCCGGACGCCCGACCACCCGCGTGTCATGGTGGCAGAGGCCTGGGTCCAGCCTCTCGAACGGATGGCGCTCTACCTCCGACCCGATGAGTTCCATCTCGGCTTCAACTTCGACTTTCTCGAATGCCTTTGGCGCGCAACGGATCTCCGCGCGGTGATCGACCATTCGCTCCGGTCGAACGACCTCGTCGGCGCGCCGACGACCTGGGTCCTGTCGAACCACGATGTCGTGCGGCACGCCTCGAGGCTCGGGCTCCCGCAGGAGCGTCCACGTCCGAACGGAATCGGCCCGGACGACCCACAGCCGGATGCGGTGCTCGGCCTGCGCCGTGCGCGGGCCGCGACCACGCTGATGCTCGGTCTGCCCGGAGCGGCCTACCTCTACCAAGGCGAGGAGCTGGGGCTCCCGGACGCAACCGACCTGCCGGCGGCGGTCCGGCAGGACCCGACCTTCCGCTTCACCGAGGTGAGCGAGATGGGTCGCGACGGCTGCCGCGTCCCGTTCCCCTGGTCGAGAGAGGCGCCCTCGTTCGGTTTCGGCCCCAGCGACCGCTCGTGGCTGCCCCAGCCGACCGTCTACGGGGAGCTTGCCGAGGACCAGCAGGAGGGGGTGGACGGTTCGACGCTCGAGCTCTACCGCACCCTCATCAGGCTGAGGGCCGAACGCCGGCTCGGCGCTGGCGGCCTGGCCTGGCTCGACGGGTTCGGCGACGAGGTCGTCGCGTACGCGAACGTCGACGGCGCGGGGCGCCGGACGGTCGTCGTGACGAACCTCGGCGCGGAGCCCGTGCCTCTGAAGGGCGATCTGGGCGAGGTCATCGTCGCCTCGGGGCCGCTGCTGGAGAGCCGAACCCTGCCCGCCGACACGACGGTCTGGCTGGCACGCTGACCGGTATGTTCCCTCGTATGCGCGCCGCCGACTTCGCCTACTTCGACGCGCCCGGGCCCATCGGGCTGGCGCACCGGGGGGGCGCGGCATACGGCCCGAACGTCGGGTTCGAGAACTCCATGGCGGCCTTCCGGCGCGCGGTGATGATGGGATACCGCTACCTGGAGACGGACGTCCATGCCACCTCCGACGGAGAGGTCGTCGCCGTCCATGACGAGCGGCTCGACCGCGTCACCGACGGCTCGGGGGCCATCAAGGAGCTTCCCTACGCCGTCGTCCGGCAGGCCAGCATCGGTGGGCGGGAACCGATCCCGCGACTCGTCGACCTCCTCGAGGAGTTCCCCGAGACCCGGTTCAACATCGACGTCAAGGCCGAAGGCGCCGTCCGGCCGACCGCGGCCATCATCCGACAGCTCGGCGCCGTCGACCGGGTCTGCGTCGGGTCGTTCTCCGAGCGTCGGCTCCACGAGGTGCGCCGAATCGTCGGGCCCCGGCTCGCGACGGCGGCCGGTCAGGTCGGCACGGCCAGCGTCCGGTACGTCCCCGCGGTCCTCTCCCGGGTCATGACGACCCCAGCCCCCGTCCTCCAGGTCCCGGAGCGGCACGTCGTCGCGGGACGCGAGCTCCGCCTGGTGACGCCCCGCGTCGTCCAGCGGATCCACGCCATGGGCAAGCACATCCACGTGTGGACCGTCGATGCGCGGGCCGACATGGACCGGCTCCTCGACTGGGGCGTCGACGGCATCGTCACGGACCGGATCGACACGCTGGCGGAGGTCCTCGCGGAGCGCGGCGTCCCGCTGGGTATGTGACCGAGCGGCCCTCGGGGCCGTTCGGTCGGTCGCGCGCGGTCGTCACCGTCGGCCTCCTCCTGCGTGTGACGATGACGGCGTTCGAGGCGATGGCGCTCTCGGCGGTTATGCCCCGGGTCGCCGCGGGGCTCCGCGCCGTCCGCGCCCAGTCGATGTGGCCGGCCGCGTCGTCGTCGCAGCGGGCCGCCGGATCGGGACGGCCTCATCGGGTGAGGACGTGCCCGAGGGGTGAGGTGAGCCGCTGCCAACGCCCCGAGCGATGGACGGTGAGGGGGTCGCGGCCGACGAACCCGAGGTCGACGGCCGCACGGCACAGGGCGCGGGCTACCGCGACCTCGGGCACCACGGTGACGGTCTCGGCCCCCCCGAGGGCGACGGCGTGGACCAGCTCGGGCGAGAGCCGTGCAACGACCGCCCATCCGGCCCGTGGTGGCGCCACGCCGGCCCACGGGGCGCTGACGGTGACCGGAGGGACGGGCAGCGACGTACCGTTGCCCCGGCGGTGGGTCCGGTCGCTGACGGCCGCGAGCGCCACCGTGGCGTCGAGCGTTGCCGGGCCCCGGACGGCATACGTCCGCAGCCCGAGGACCGTTCCCTCGCCGGACAGCCCGTGCCCGCGCGCCATGCAGACGTAGGCCGCGAGCACGCCTCCGGCGACGACGAGGCGGACCGCACCGGCAGGGTCGGCGGCCTTGGCGCGCGTGACGTAGGTCCCGAGGTCGGCGAGGCTCTCGGCATCGGTGAGCTCGAGAGCCGCTGCGGTGCTCATCGCCGCCCGCGCATGGCGACCGGCTCCCCGACGCGGGGCGCGAGCACCGCGCGCTCACGGCCGGTGAGCGGCCGCGGGCGACCCGCCGCGAGGTCGTAGGCGACGAGCCATGTCTCGGCCCGGGCATACACCGTCGTCCCCTTCTCGTCGGGATCCCGAATCTCGTAGCCGACTCCGAAACCCGACGTCCTGATCCCGACGGCCCACATGTCCACGGCGACGGGGACGGCGACGCGGGACAACGGCGTGAGGTACTCGATCTCGTGCCGGGCCACGATAACGCCCGCCTCGACGACGCCGGGTTCGCCGCCGAACCAGGAGCGGAACCCCGTGATGCGGGCCTCCTCGAGGATGCGTAGGTACGCGACGTTGTTGATGTGACCGTAGGCGTCCAGATCCGACCAGCGCAGCGGGACGAGGACGCGTGAGGCTGGCATGGCGACAGTCTCCCAGCCGCCGGGCGACGCCGTGCCCCGGCCCTCGTGCCCTAGGTTTGGTTCTCGTGACGACGGACGAACCGACCCTTCCGCCCGCCCTCGACGGTGTCTTCGGTCTCGACATCCTCCTCGGGCTCCTGGACCTGAGGGAGGTCGGTTCCGCGCACATCAGCGGGGACGACGTGTCGAACCCCCTCGGGGGCACCGGCGACAGCCGCCCGACCGTCTTCGTCGGGCAGAGCCACAAGCAGCCCCATGGACGGGTCTTCGGCGGACAGGTGCTGGCCCAGTCGCTCATGGCCGCCGGACGGACGCTCGACCTTGCCCCGGGCGCTCCGCCCCGGCCGGCGCACAGCCTCCATGCCTACTTCATGCGTCCGGGCGACGACACCCAGCCGATCCGGTTCTCCGTCGAGCGGATGCGGGACGGACGCTCCTTCTCGACGCGGCGCGTCCACGCCCTCCAGGCCGGGCTGCCCATCCTGTCGTTGTCCGCGTCCTTCCAGGAGCGCGCCGGCGGTGTCGACCACCAGGAAACGATGCCGGACGTGCCTGGGCCGGAGGGAATCCCCAGCCTCGCCGAGTCCCTCAGCTCGGCCGGCCATGGCTCCGCCGAGGACGTCCGCAGGCGGCCGGTCGAGCTGCGACACGTCGAGGGCAACCTCCTCTTCGGCCCACGCCCGGAGTTCCGGGAACCCCACCAGCACGTGTGGATGCGCGCCGTCGACGCCCTCCCGGACGACCAGCTGGTCCACGCCTGCGTCCTCGCCTATGCCTCCGACTACAGCCTGCTCGAGTCGGCCATGCGCGCCCACGACATCGGCTACATGGACCCGAGGGCACGGATCGCCAGCCTCGACCACGCGATGTGGTTCCATCGGCCGGTGCGGATGGACGAGTGGGTCCTCTACGACCAGTGGTCGCCGTCGGCCCAGGGTGGACGGGCGCTCGGGCTCGGCAACGTGTTCGCCCGCGACGGGCGGCTCGTCGCGACGTGCGCCCAGGAGGGCATGGTCCGGGTCAAGGAGTCCTGACGGCGGCCACGTCGACGGTCAGCCGACGGTCGTCGCCTCCGGCGCCGACCCCGCTGCCGCCGCGGCCCTGGCCGTGACCGAGCTCGCCGTCGGACAGCGGAGCACGACGACGCTGCGGGAGGTGACGGGCACCGTCCCGTCCGGTTGCCAGGTCGGGACGTGCTCCACCTCAAGGGCAGGGTCCAGCGACGTGTCGATGGCGAGGAGCCACTGGTCCCCGTAGTCCACGGCTGGAAGCCGGAAGTCGCGGTCGGTGTCTCCCCCGTTGATGAGCAGGAGGAAGTTGTCGTCGCGGATGCTCTCGCCGCGGGCGTCCGTCTCGGGGATCGCCGACCCGTTGAGGTAGACCATCATCGAGACCGTCCCGGAGTGCCAGGACTCTTCGCTCATGTGCGCGCCGTCCGGCTGGAGCCACCCGATCTCGCCGATGAGGCTCTCACCGCCGTGGTCCGCCAACCCGGCGAGGAAGCGACGACGGCGGAAGACGGGGTGGCCGCGACGCAAGGCGACGAGCCGCCGGGTGAACTCGAGCAGCCCGGTCCGTTCCTCGTCGAGGTCCCAGTCGACCCACGTGAGGGGGTTGTCCTGGCAGTACCCGTTGTTGTTGCCCTGCTGGGTCCGCCCCAGCTCGTCGCCGTGGGCGAGCATCGGCACACCCTGCGACAGGAGGAGCGTCGCGAGGAGGTTGCGGGCCTGCCGGGCGCGCAGCACGCTCACCCCCTCGTCGTTCGTCGGTCCCTCCGCTCCGCAGTTCCACGACCGGTTGTGGCCCTCGCCGTCCGCGTTGCCCTCGCCGTTGGCCTCGTTGTGCTTGTCGTTGTAGGACACAAGGTCGCGCATCGTGAAGCCGTCGTGCGCGGTGACGAAGTTGATCGAGGCGATCGGCTTGCGGTTGCTGTGCGCGTAGAGGTCGCTGGAACCGGTGATCCGGGAGGCGAACTCACCGAGCGTCCCCGGCTCGCCGCGCCAGAAGTCACGGACGGTGTCGCGGTACTTGCCGTTCCACTCCGTCCACAGCGGCGGGAACTGACCCACCTGGTAGCCGCCGTCGCCGACGTCCCACGGCTCCGCGATGAGCTTGACCTGGCTGACGACGGGGTCCTGCTGGACGAGGTCGAAGAACGCCGACAGCCGGTCGACCTCATGGAACTGGCGGGCCAACGTCGCCGCAAGGTCGAACCGGAACCCGTCGACGTGCATCTCGGTCACCCAGTACCGCAGCGAGTCCATGATCAGCTGGAGGACGTGCGGGCTGCGCATGAGGAGGCTGTTCCCCGTGCCCGTCGTGTCGTAGTAGTTCGCCTCGTCTCCCTCGACGAGGCGGTAGTAGGCCCGGTTGTCGATCCCCCGGAAGCACAGGGTCGGCCCGAGCCGGTTGCCCTCGGCCGTGTGGTTGTAGACGACGTCGAGGATGACCTCGATATCCGCCTCATGGAGGGCCCTGACCATCCCCTTGAACTCCGTGACCTGCTGGCCCTGGGTGCCGTATGCGGCATACCCGTTGTGCGGGGCGAAGAACCCGATCGTGTTGTAGCCCCAGTAGTTGCGCAGGCCACGGTCGAGCAGGTGAAAGTCGTGGACGAACTGGTGGACGGGCATGAGCTCGATGGCGGTGACGCCGAGCGCCTGGAGGTGCTTGACCGTGGCCGGGTGGGCGATCCCCGCATAGGTCCCGCGGATCTCCTCGGGGATGTCCGGGTGGAGCTGGGTGAGCCCCTTCACGTGCGCCTCGTAGAGGACGCTCTCGTGGTAGCCCCGGCGGGGGTGCCGGTCCTGCCCCCAGTCGAAGAACGGGTTGATGACGACGGAGAGAAGGGTGTGTCCGAGGCTATCGAGCCCGCTGCGGGATACCTCCCCCTGACCCGCGCCGAGGCTGGCGTCGGGGTCCTGGAGGGGGTACGAGAACAGGGCCGGGTCGCCGCTCATCTCCCCGTCGATAGCGCGGGCATACGGGTCGAGGAGGAGCTTGTCGGGGTCACACCGGTGCCCGTTCGCCGGGTCGTACGGGCCGTGGACCCGGAAGCCGTAGCGCTGCCCCGGCTGGATCCCTGGCAGGTAGCCATGGTGGACGTATCCCTGGACCTCGGGCAGCCGCACCCGCCTCTCCTCGCCGGAGTCGCTGACAAGGCAGAGGTCCACGGCGTCGGCCACCTCGGAGAAGATGGCGAAGTTCGTGCCCGTGCCGTCGTATGCCGCGCCAAGCGGGTAGGCCGTACCTGGCCAGATCTGCATCGATCGTCTTTCGCGTCGGGGACCGGCGTCGACGCGACCTCCCGGGCGGGTGTGGGCCGCGTCATGCCCGAACACAGCGGTGTGAAAAGGGTCCGCTCACCTAGAGTGACTGGAGCATCCACAATGTACCGACCGACCGGAGGGACCGAACCGTGAGTCCGCAGCGTGTTGCCATCGTCACCGGGGCTGCTCGTGGGATCGGCGCTGCCACCGCCCAGCGCCTCGCCAAGGACGGGAATGCCGTCGCCGTCCTCGACCTCGACGAGGGCTCGTGCGCCGGAACCGTCTCGGCCATCGAGGCGGCCGGTGGCACCGCTCTCGCCGTCGGCGTCGACGTCAGCAAGGCCGACCAGGTCGAGGCGGCCGTCACGCGGGTCGGCGACGAGCTCGGCGCGCCGGTCATCCTCGTCAACAATGCCGGCATCATCCGCGACAACCTCATCTTCAAGATGACGGAGGCCGACTGGGATGCCGTCATGAACGTCCACCTCAAGGGCGCCTTCCTCATGACGAAGGCGTGCCAGGCCTATATGACCCAGGAGAAGTACGGCCGGATCGTCAACCTCTCCTCCTCCTCCGCCCAGGGCAACCGGGGCCAGGCCAACTACTCGGCCGCCAAGGCGGGCATGCAGGGCTTCACGAAGACGCTCGCCATCGAGCTCGGCAGGTTCGGTGTCACCGCCAACGCCGTGGCGCCCGGCTTCGTCCAGACCGACATGACGGCCGCGACGGCCCAGCGTCTGGGCGTGCCGTTCGAGGAGTTCATCAAACACTCGGCGTCCCAGATCCCCGTCCAGCGCGTCGGCCAGCCCGAGGACATCGCCGCGACGATCGCGTTCCTGTGCTCCGAGGAGGCCGGGTTCGTCTCCGGCCAGGTCATCTATGTCGCCGGCGGGCCGCTTGACTGACCCGCTCCACGAGGAGCTGCCCCCGACATCGCGGCGCTCGCTCGTCACGGCGACGATGCAGTCGGAAGCGACCCTCGCCCGGTTCCGCGACCTGCGCACCCGGCCGACGTTCTGGGTCCTCCTCGTCGTGTGCGTGGGGCTTTTCCTGTGGTGGCGCCACGGCGCCGCCGACGGCGTGCTGGCCCTCGTCGTCTATGTCGTCATCGGCACCATCGTCGCGCTCCTCGTCGCCTTCTGGATCACGGCGCGGTCGGTCAAACGGGTCTGGCCGCGCGACGTCGAGGCGACGGTCGACATCGCGCCGACGGGTCTCACCCTGACCGTGCCGGCCGGCTCGTGGCGCGCCGAGTGGGGCGAGTTCTCCGCGGCCGACGTCGTCGCGGACCACCTCATCCTCCGCATGCGCCGCGCGGCAGCGGCCATCACGGTGCCGCCGGCGCTCTACGGCGAGGACGCGCTCGAGGTCGTGCGGGACGGCATACGGTCCAGCAGGACGGCGTGACGCGCGGCGCTCAGAAGCCGAGGTCGCGGGAGATGATCAGCTTCATGATCTCGTTGCTGCCCGCCCAGATCTTGTGGACGCGGGCGTCCTTCCAGGCCCGGGCGACCCGGTACTCGTTCATGTAGCCGTAGCCGCCGTAGAGCTGGACACACTCGTCGATGACGTCGCACTGGACCTGCGACGTCCACCACTTCGCCTTCGCGGCGTCGACCGGGCTGAGGTTGCCGTCCGTGTGGGCAACGACGCAGTCGTCGACGTAGGACTGGGCAACCTCGACGGCCGTGATCATCTCCGCGATCTTGAAGGCGTTGTGCTGGAACATCCCGATGGGCTGGCCGAACGCCTTGCGCTGCTTGGCGTAGTCCATCGTCTCCTCGAGGATCTGCCTGGTGTTGGCGATGTTGCCGACGGCAGCTCCGATGCGCTCCTGGGGCAGGTGCTGCATCATCGCGACGAAGCCCTTCCCCTCGGGCCCGAGGAGGGCATCGGCGGGGACACGGACGTTGTCGAAGAACAGCTCGCACGTGTCCGACTCGGACTGGCCGACCTTGTCGAGCGGCTGGCCCTTCGTGTAGCCCTCCATCCCGGACTCCAGGACGAACAGCGAGATCCCCCGGGCCCCCTTGCTGGGGTCCGTGCGCGCGGCGACGATGGCGAGGTCGCACTGATGGCCGTTCGTGATGAACGTCTTGGAGCCGTTGAGGATCCAGTCCCCGGACCCGTCGTCCGCCCTGACCGCCGTCGACTTCAGCGCCGCGAGGTCGGAGCCGCCCGAGGGCTCGGTCATGGCAATGGCCATGATCTTCTCGCCGGACGCGATGGCGGGCAGCCAACGCCGCTTCTGCTCCTCGGTGCCCAGATGGACGATGTAGGGCGCGCAGATGTCCCCGTGGATGCCGAAGCACGACGCCGACGCCGCGTTGAACTTGGCGACCTCCTCCGCGAGCACCGCGTTGAACCGGTAGTCCTCGACCCCGGCGCCGCCGTACTCCTCGGGGATGGCGAGACCGAAGAAGCCCTGCTTGCCGGCCTCGAGCCAGACCTCCCGCGGGATCCGGTGCTCGGCGATCATCGAGTCCGCCCGCGGGCGAAGGGTGCGGTCGACGAACTCACGGGCCGACGCACGGAAGTGCTCGTGGTCTTCGTCGTAGATGCGGCGGGGCATGACGGACTCCTCTGGGCGGCCTTCAACAACGGGCTGACTAAGCGCTTGCTTAGTCTGTCGGCCAGGGTGCATGCTGTCAACCGTGTCCGGACCCGTTCGCCCCGCCGTGCCGCCTCGTCTGCCGGGGGTCGGCGACACCCAGCACCGGCTCATGGAGGCTGCTGCGGATGCCTTCGCCGACAAGGGTTTTCATGCGACGACGACCCGCGACATCGCGGCTCGGGCAGGGCTGTCCCCAGCCGGGGTGTACATCCACTTCGCGTCGAAGGAAGCCCTGCTGTTTGCCCTCAGCGAACGGGGTCACGAAGCAGTCCGCGACCTGATCGTCGAGGCCGTCGAGGCGGCGCCGACCCCGGCCGAGGCCCTCGGCCGGCTCCTCGCGACGTTCTCCCAGTGGCACGCAGAGCACTACCGTGTCGGCCGGATCGTCCAGTACGAGTTCACGCACCTGACACCGGAGCACCAGGCGGCTGTCCGCCGCCTCCGCCGGGAGATCGACGGCGTCGTCGAGCGCGTGCTCCGCGCGGGGGTCGGCTCCGGTGCCTTCGCGGTCGACGACGTGCGGGCCACGGTGCTGGCACTGCTCTCGTTGTGCGTCGACGTCGCACGCTGGTACGAGCCCGGGATACGGCGCAGTCCGGCCCAGATCGGAGCGACGAACGCCTCGCTCGGGCTGCGTCTGGTCAGCGCCGCCCCGCCGACGGCGGTCAGTCGCGAGTGAGCTTGCGGTAGGTGACGCGGTGCGGTCGCGCCGCCTCGTCGCCGAGCCGCTCGACCTTGTTCTGCTCGTAGCCGGCGAAGTTCCCCTCGAACCAGTACCACGCGGCCGGGTTCGCGTCGTTGCCCTCGTAGGCGAGGATGTGCGTCGCCACCCGGTCGAGGAACCACCGGTCGTGGCTGATGACGACGGCACATCCGGGGAAGGCGAGAAGGGCGTCCTCGAGGGAGGACAGGGTCTCGACGTCGAGGTCGTTGGTCGGCTCGTCGAGGAGGAGGAGGTTGCCCCCCTCCTTCAGAGTGAGCGCGAGGTTGAGCCGGTTGCGCTCGCCCCCGGACAGGACACCCGCCTTCTTCTGCTGGTCGGGCCCCTTGAAGCCGAACTGCGAGACGTACGCCCGGCTCGGGATCTCGACCCGGCCGACGATGATGTGGTCCAGCCCGTCGGAGACGACCTCCCACAGCGACTTGTTCGGGTCGATCCCCCCGCGGCTCTGGTCGACGTAGGAGATCTGCACCGTCTCCCCGACATCGACGGTGCCGGCGTCCGGCTCCTCGAGGCCGACGATCGTCTTGAACAACGTCGTCTTGCCGACCCCGTTGGGGCCGATGACGCCGACGATCCCGTTCCGCGGAAGCGTGAAGGACAGGCCGTCGATGAGGACACGGTCGCCGAACCCCTTGCGCAGCTCGGCGACCTCGATGACCTTGCTGCCGAGGCGCGGACCCGGCGGGATCTGGATCTCCTCGAAGTCCAGCTTGCGGGTGCGGTCGGCTTCGGCGGCCATCTCCTCGTAGCGCTGGAGCCGGGCGCGTGACTTCGTCTGGCGGGCCTTGGCGTTGGAGCGCACCCACTCCAGCTCCTCGCGGAGCCGTCTCTGGAGCTTGGCGTCCTTGCGCCCCTGGACCTCGAGACGAGCCGCCTTCTTCTCCAGGTATGCCGAGTAGTTGCCCTCGTATCCGTAGAGGCGGCCGCGGTCGACCTCGGCGATCCACTGCGCGACGTTGTCCATGAAGTAGCGGTCGTGGGTGACGGCGACGACCGCGCCCGGGTAGCTCGCGAGGTGCTGCTCGAGCCAGAGGACGGACTCGGCGTCGAGGTGGTTCGTCGGTTCGTCGAGGAGGAGGAGGTCGGGCTTCTGGAGAAGGAGCTTGCAGAGGGCGACGCGTCGGCGCTCGCCGCCGGAGAGGACGGTGACATCCGAGTCGCCGGGTGGGCAGCGGAGGGCATCCATGGCCTGCTCGAGCTGGTTGTCCAGGTCCCACGCGTCGGCATGGTCGATGTCCTCCTGGAGGCGGCCCATCTCCGCCATGAGGGCGTCGACGTCGGCGTCGGGGTCCGCGAGGAGCTCGGAGATCTCGTTGTAGCGGTCGAGCTTGGCCTTGATCGCGCCGGCGCCCTCCTGGACGTTCTCCAGGACCGTCTTCGTCTCGTCGAGCGGCGGCTCCTGGAGGAGGATCCCGACCGTGGCGCCCTTGGCGAGCTGGGCCTCACCGTTGGAGGGCTGGTCCAGCCCGGCCATGATCTTGAGGATCGTCGACTTGCCCGCGCCGTTCGGGCCCACCATGCCGATCTTCGCGCCGGGGAAGAAGGACATCGTCACGTCGTCGAGGATGAGCTTGTCCCCGACGGACTTCCGGGCGCGCGTCATGGTGTAGATGAACTCGGGCATGGGGTCAAGGCTAACCGGGCCCGGCCCGCTGCCCGAATTCGTCAGGCCGGTTCGAGGGCAGGCTCCTGCACCTCGCCGCGGTCCGCGTCCCGGGGCGGCTCGGTCAGCGGGCCCAGCTCCCCCGTCACGGGGTCGACGACGTCATAACCCTGCTCCGTCGCGGCGAGCGCAGACTGCACCGAGTCCTCCCCGAGGCGGTCGTGGTCGTCCGGCAGGGCCGCGGTCCCCTTATGGAAGTCGGCAACGCCGAGGGACAGGTCGTGCCCGATCGACATCGCGTCGATCTCCACGCGCGTCCCCCACGTCTTGTCCGCCCGCTCGAACGTGTTGACCCGCAGCCGACCGTGGACGACGACGGGCTGGCCCTTCTTCAAGGAGGCGTTCGCGTTGGCGGCCAGCGCCCGGAAGGCGGTGACGCTGTAGAAGTTCGTCGGTCCGGACTCCCACGCACCACGGGCGCCGTTGAACCACCGTGGCGTCGAGGCCACCCTGAAGGCGACGAACGGCATACCGGCCTTCGTCGAGCGGAGATCGGGGTCGTTGACGACGTTCCCGATGACGGTGATGACGTTCTCGTTCATCGTGTGTGGTCCTCTCTCGCGGCAAGGGCCCAGGGAGGGCCACCGTCGAGACTCTCCGCTCCCGAGGTCGTCCGGGACAGGGGACGGCGCGGTCCTGTGGACGACGGCCGAGCCTCCCGTGTGCCTGTGGACAGCCGACCCGGTCAGGGGCCAGTACCGCGGGCCGTGGCGAGGTCGGACCGCACCCTGGCGTGCCGGGCAAGGACCGCCTCAACCGGTGCGAAGACATGCGTCGCGGCCACGCCGGTCACCGACTCCCGCAGCCTCCGGCTGGCCGAGGCGGCGCGGCGCCTGGCCCCGACGCGGGCCCACCAGCGCGAGAGCAGGGCGAGGAGGATGCCGAGGAGCAGACCGGCTCCCACCATGAGGGTGGGGACCGGGACTGCGGCCAGCGACGGAGTGCTCGGCTGCGGCAGACGAAGCCACCCGAAGGCGCCGAGGACGGCGAGCCAGACGAGGCCGACGACGGCCACGGCGGCCAAGATGGCCTGGAGCGCCCCGAGGACGCGCCACCAGAGCGGTGTCCGGAAGCGCAGCGAGGTCGTCATGACGGCGCGGTCCAGGGCGTCGGCGAGATCGGCGCGGTCGGGGCGCGCGGCGTCCGCGACGGCATCGGCCCATGCCGGAGGCAGCTGCTCGCTCGACTGGTCCGCGACGCGGCGGGTCGCCAGCGACACGGCCGCGCGCGCGGATGGGGTGGGCGGCGGCAGGGACGAGCGCCCGACGATCTCACGGACGTCCGCGTCGGTGACGTCGGGGGCGACCCTGCTCTCGTCGAGGCGAAGCCGCCGCAGGGGGTTGGGGCGCAACGCCCGGACCCACCGGGTGAAGGGCCACCCGGTCCGCTCGATGGCCGCATGGATGTAGTCGCGTTCCACCGCACGCGTCACCGTCGGAACCCCGACAGCGACGCACAGGGCGTCAACGAGCTCGTGCTCCGTCGCTGGGGAGGCGGCAGGTTCCCCGGGGCCAAGCCCCACCGCGAGAGCGCCCGCGACCGACGCGACATCGGCCGCCAGGCGAGCCCGTGCGGCATTGGCGCCCGCCACAGCCGTCGCCAGCCGATGGCGCAGCTCGTCGACACCGGCCCCGGTCCGGGCCGAGGTGGCGAGCACCTGGACCGTCGTCAGGCCGTCGCGGGCGAGGAGCCGGGACAGGTCGGCCCGGCACTCGTCGAGCTGGGCCGGCGAGAGCCGGTCGAGCTGGTTGAGGACGACGACCGTCACGGCGTCGTGCGTGGCCAAGGCAGCGATGTAGTCGTCGTGAAGCCGGGCGTCGGCATACTTCTGCGGGTCGGTGACCCAGACGAAGACGTCGACCAGCGCGAGGATCCGCTCCGCCTCCTCATGGTGGCCGATGTCGCGGGAGTCGAGGTCGGGCAGGTCGAGGAGGACGAGGCCGTCGAGAGGCTGGCCCGCCTCATCGGGGCCGATGACCGTATGCCGCTGGCCGACTCCGAGCCAGTCGAGCAGGTCACCGACGGGCGCGCTCCCCCACGACGCGGCCGTCGGCGTCGACGTCGTCGGCCGGAGGACGCCGATCGCCGCGACCGGAGCCCCGACGATGGCGTTGAAGAGGCTCGACTTGCCGCTGCCCGTCGCTCCGGCGAGGGCGACGATCGTGCGGCCGCCGGTAAGTGCGCTGCGCTCTCGCACCTTCGTCGTGATGGCGCGGGCGCGCTCGACATCGGCCTGCGGCAGCTGCGCCCCCCCGTCGCCGAGGGCCCGCTCCAACGCCCGCGCGCGCCGCTGGAGCTCGGCGCCGTCGATGGGCACGAGGCGTGCCTGCCCCATCCGCAGCGGGCTCACCGGTCGGCCTCTCGGATGCGGGCGATGGCCGCCTCCAACCGCTGGACCTGCTCGGGCGCCAGCGCGAGCCGGGCGAGAGCCTCGTCATGGCGGCGCTGTTCCGCGGCATACAGGTCGTCGACGCGGACGACGAGGAGGGTGCGGGCCTTGTCAGCCATCTCCCGGACCGCCTGGTCACCGAAGATCGCCTCGAGGACCTTCTGGGCGATGACCGACGTGCCGCCCGCGATCCCGACCTCGGCCCCCGACAGCCCTCCCGTGTGGGAGAAGACGAGCAGCATGAGGAGCAGGCCGATGCCGTTGACGCCGTAGGCCGCGATCCGCGCGTTCGTCCGGCGGCTTCCGGACTCCTGCCTGATGAGCTCGAGCAGGTCCCCCTGCCAGTCCCGGACCGACCGCTCGATGCGGGCCGGGAGATCCGGGGCCGGTCGGGCGAGGTCCGGCGCGGCGGCGAGCACCTGCTCGCCCCCGGGGAGACGCCGCCAGGTGCGGGCGACATCGGCGGCCGCGCCCTCGGCATGGGCACGGATGAGGGCGCTGACGCCGGACTCGAGGGCTTCGCCGACGTTGGCGGTCGCCGGCGGCTCCCCCTTGACGGCTGCCGTGACATGGTCGCGCATCGTCGAGATCCGAGCCTCGACCTTCCGGAAGAACTCCCCCGTCCCGACGAGCTCCTGCCACCGGGCGAGCACCTCGCCGCGGAGCAGCGTGCCGTCGTTCATCCCGTGGGCAACCTCGTCACGGGCCCGCTCGTAGGCCGTCGCCGTCGCCGCCTCGAGGCTGGCCACGGCCTCCCCTTGGACCCGGACCGCGTCGGCCAGCTCACGCGCCCGTCCATCCAGCGAGCTCAACGCGCCGCGGAGGGTCTGCGCGACGATGATCGAGCGGGCCCGAAGGTCGCCGGCGAGGGCGTCGAGCCACGCGCGCAACCGTCCGATGGCGCTCTCGGGGAGGATGCCGTCCGGGGTGAGCGTCGTCTCCGGGACCGTGAACACCGGCGCCGTGCCGAGGCCCTGCTCGCGCAGCATGCCGACAAGATGCGGCCGCACCTCGTCGATGGTCTCCGGGTCGACGCGGTCGAGGACGATCGCGACGGCCGTTCCACGCTCGCTGGCCTGACGGAGGAGGCTCCACGGGACGGCGTCCGCGTACCTGGCCGCGGTCGTCACGAAGAGCCAGAGGTCGGCAGCCTGGAGGAGCTGCTCGGCGAGGGCCCGGTTGGCGTGGACGACCGAGTCGATGTCGGGCGCGTCGAGCAGGGCCATCCCCGCCGGCAGCTCGGGCGAGGAGACGAGCCGGACTGCCCCGGGGTGCGCCTGCGCGACGGCCGGACCGGTGACCCGGGCGAGCCGCGGGAGGACCCGGCGGTCGGCGAACCACGTGCCGTCGGCGGGGTTGTGCACGAGGACAGGACTCGTCGTCGTCGGACGGATGACCCCCGCGGCGCTGACCGCGGTGCCGATGACCGAGTTGACGAGGGTCGACTTGCCCGCACCGGTCGAGCCGCCGATCACGGCGAGCAGTGGGGCGTCGAGCGAGCCGAGCCGGGGCAGAACGTAGTCGTCGAGCTGGTCGAGCAGGGCCTGGCGGGTCCTGCCTGCCCCTGCCGTCGCGACGAGGTCGAGGGGGAGGCGCGTGCCATCCACGGCGGCACGGAGACCCTCGACCGCCTCGATGAGGGGCCGTGCCTCCTCCCCAGGGGACGTCACAGGGTGCAGCCTAGTCGGGCAGACATCGCCCTCCTGGAGTCACTATGCGCATGTTCGTCGCGGCCGTTCCGCCGCCCGAGGCACGGGCTCACCTCTGCCGGTTCCTCGAGGCTCGGCACGATGCGCCGGGCGCGCCGCGCTGGGTCGACCCCGACCAGACCCACTCGACGTTGGCCTTCGTCGCGGACGTGCCAGAGCGCGGTGTCGACCGTCTCACCGAGGGGTGCGCTGAGGTCGCCGCGCGAGCCTCACGCTTCGAGGCGCGGCTGTTCGGCGGTGGGTGCTTCCCGAACCCGTATGCCGCCCGCATCCTCTGGGTGGGAGTCGACGGGCCGGAGGCCCGCGACCGGCTGACGGCGCTGGCGCGGAGCGTCCGGCACGCGGCATCCCGCGCCGGTGCCCCACCGTCGGCCGCCCGGTTCAGGCCACACGTCACCGTCGGACGGTTCCCCCGGCCCGTCGAGGCGACCCGCTGGGTGCGCCTGCTCGAGGCCTATGTCGGACCGCAGTGGACCGTCGAGGAGATCTGCCTCGTCCGGTCGCATCTCGGCGAGGGCCGCGGTGGCCGTCCCCGTCACGTCGTCGTCGACCGCTTCCCTCTGGCACCCCCTGGGGACCCCTCCCTCGGGTCGAGGTAACCGGCACCGGAGCCCGGTAGCGGATGACCTCGAACGGCGACACATGACGACCGAGGACCTCGGCGCTCATCCGAAGGAGCGCCCCCGGCAGGACTCGAACCTGTCGGCGGCCGGTCAGAAATCATAGACCCTACCTGCCTAACAGTGATCTGACCTTTGGAAATACGTGCCCGTACGTCCGACAGGACCTGACAGGAGACGCCTCCAACCGACTATCATGTTGCATGATAGTTGCACGCTCCCGGGGAAGGACCCTATGCCCAGCAAGAAGACCCGCCGGCGCGGGTTCGGCGCGATCCGGGTCCTGCCCTCGGGCCGGTACCAAGCCTCCTACATCGGCCCCGACCTGGCCCGCCACCCCGCCCCCCACACCTTCGAGACCCAAGTCGACGCCGAGGGCTGGCTCGCCGCCGAACGCCGCCTGGCCGCCGAGGAGGACTGGACCCCCCCACGAGCCCGCGGCACCCGAGCCCGGGCCGGGCTCACGCTGGCTGAGTACGCTCCCGGGGCGATCGACCGCCG
Organism: Actinomycetes bacterium; assembly: GCA_021783215.1. Classification (GTDB taxonomy): domain Bacteria; phylum Actinomycetota; class Actinomycetes; order Actinomycetales; family Dermatophilaceae; genus JAJXUB01. The sequence continues at coordinate 25,325 of JAJXUB010000020.1, forward strand.
CCGGGTCCGCGGCGAGCCACTCAAGCCTCGCACCCGCGCCCTGTACCTCGGCCAGCTCGAGCGGCTCATCCTCCCCGACCTCGGCGACAAGCCCCTGGCGGCGATCCGCGCCTCCGACGTCACCCGGTGGCATGACGCACTCCCCGCAGACAAGCCGACCCAGCGGGCGCACGCCTACTCGCTGCTGCGGACCCTCATGGGCCAAGCGGTGACCGAGGGCATCATCACGGCCAGCCCATGCGCGATCCGGGGCGCCGGCCGTACGGGCCGCAAGCGGCGCATCGAGATCGCCACCCCGGGTGAGGCCGTCATGATCGCCGAGCACATGCCCGACAACCTCCAGATGCTCGTTCTACTGGGCGCGTGGTGCGGGCTGCGCTATGGTGAGTTGGCCGAGCTGCGCCGCAAGGACATCGACGTGGCTCGCGGCTATCTGAAGGTCGAGCGGGCCGTCGTCCGGGTCGGCGGCCGGGATCTCGTCGGGCCGCCCAAGTCGGAGGCGGGCGTGCGGATGGTGGCCATCCCGCCCCACATCCTCCCGGCCGTCGAGCACCACCTAGACCGGCACACGGGGTCGTTCGGTGAGTCGCTGCTGTTCGCCCGGTCCGGGAACCGGCACCTCATCCACACCGAGGTGACCAAGCGCTTCGCCATCGCCAGGAAGGCCGCAGGACGGCCCGACCTGCGTCTGCACGACCTCCGGCACACCGGGGCGACGATGGCCGCTCAGACGGGCGCCACGCTCGCCGAGTTGATGTCCCGGCTCGGTCACTCCACCCCGGGCGCCGCCATGCGCTACCAGCACACCGCACAGGGTAGGGATGCCGAGATCGCCGCCGCCCTCTCACGGATCGCGATGGGAGCACGCGACCGTAGCCCGAGGTGACCTCCGGTCGACACGGCGCATTTCCAATGTGATCTGCGTCACATCACCGACGGAGCTGCATATCGTCGTACAGAGCTATTCAGTTGACCGGACTTTCGCAGGTCATCCCTGTAGGAGCGGGGCCGTGTCAAGAGCGTTCGGCGGTTGTTCTTGGCTGGTCCGGACCGTTGCTGGGCATGACGAGATGGGCGTCGGGGTCAAGGCTCGAGCGGAGCTCGATCGCGTAGCGGCCGAAGGGCCTTGAGGCCGGCGCCCGGCGAG
>JAJXUB010000108.1 GCA_021783215.1 Actinomycetes bacterium
TGTCGCTCATGGGACCTTCTTCGACCTTGGGTGGGTGCCGTCACTCATTGTGCATGGTCCTCCGGCGTGCACGGGACCGCCGCACGCCAGGTCGCGGTGGACCGGCCGCGTGCTGTGGCGGGTCCATGGGACCGGGGTGGGCGTCCGCGACTGACGCGTACGTCATGGAGGGACCGGCCTACGCTCGCATCATGGTGACCGAGCGCATCGACTACACCGGCGTCGGCCTCGACGAGGCGTCCCTCGCGCCGACCCCCTACCTCCAGGCGCGAGGGTGGGTCGCCGACGCCGAGGCCCGCGCGCGCGACGTCGGCGACCTGCCCGAGCCGACGGCCATGGCCGTCGCGACCGTCGACGCCGACCTCGTCCCCGACGTCCGCGTCGTCCTCATGCGGTTCTTCGACGAGCGCGGCCCGGGGTTCGTCTCCTCGACGACGGCGACCAAGGCCGCCCAGATCGCCGCGCACGACGGCATCGCCGCGGTGATGACGTGGGTCCCCCTCTTCCGCGCCATCCGCTTCCGCGGGCACGCCGAGCCTGTCGCGGCCGGGGAGCTGGCCGCCTACTGGGAGTCGCGGCCGTGGGGGGCGCGGATCAGCGCCTGGGCGTCGGCCCAGTCGCAGCCGGTTGCCTCCCGGGCGGCGCTCGAGTCGGCCTACGCGACGTATGCCGCGCGCTGGCCGGAGCGCGGCATCCGGGGCGAGGTTCCCGTGCCCGACGACTGGGCCGGCTGGCGGATCCGGTGCGACAGCGTCGAGTTCTGGGCTGGACGGGTCGACCGGCTCCACGACCGTCTGCGCTTCGTCCGGGCCGGCGTGGGGACCCTTGACGACGCGGGCGCGTGGCGGGTCGAGCGCCTCCAGCCGTGACCGGGGGCGGGTTTCAGTCCCGGTCGACCTTGTGCGGCGCCGCCTGGGCGCGCGGCTTGATGACGAGAAGGTCGACGTTGACGTGCGCCGGCCGCGTCGCCACCCACGCGATCGCCTCGGCGACGTCCTCGGCGACGAGCGGGCCCTTGACGCCCTCGTAGACCTGGTCGGCGCGGGCGCGGTCCCCCCCGAACCGGACGAGGCTGAAGCCCTCGGTCCGAACCATCCCCGGGGCGACCTCGCATACGCGCACGGGTCGGTCCCACAGCTCGAGCCGAAGGGTCTCGGTGAGAGCGGCGAGGGCGTGCTTGGCCGCGGTGTACCCCGCGCCGCCTTCGTAGACGAGGTGTCCGGCGATGGAGCCGACGTTGACGATGATCCCCTCGCCCGTGGCCTCGAGCGCGGGCAGCAGGGCCTTGGTGACCTGGAGGGTGCCGATGACGTTGACCTCGTACATCGCCCGCCAGCGGTCGGCGTCGGCGGACTGGACCGGGTCGACGCCGAACGCGCCGCCCGCGTTGTTGACGAGGACACCGAGGCGGCCGCCCACCGTCTCGGCGAGTCGGGCGACATCGGCGGGGGCTGTGACGTCGCACGTGACGGCGACCCCGTCGATGTTCCGGGCGAGCGCCTCGACGCGATCGGTCCGTCGGGCCGCGCAGACGACCCGGAAGCCCTCCGCGGCGAGGGCCCGCGCGGTCGCGGCGCCGATGCCCGAGCTCGCACCCGTCACGACGGCCAGGGGACGGGGGTCGGTGCTCGCGCTCACGGCTCCGACGGTACCTCTCCGTGAGAGGCTTGCCGCCGTGACCGAACTCATCGACACGACGGAGATGTACCTCCGGACCGTCTACGAGCTCACCGAGGAAGGCGTTCCGCCGCTGCGGGCGCGCATCGCCGAGCGGCTCGGTCACTCCGGCCCGACGGTCTCCCAGACGATCGCGCGGATGGAGCGCGACGGCCTCCTCGCCGTCGCCGATGACCGGCGGATCGAGCTCTCCGAGGAGGGGCGGCGCCTGGCGACGCGCGTCATGCGCAAGCACCGGCTCGCCGAGCTCCTGCTCCTGCAGGTCATCGGCCTCGAATGGGAGTACGTCCACGACGAGGCGTGCCGATGGGAGCACGTCATGTCCGAACGCGTCGAGCGGAAGATCCTGGCGCTCCTGGGCGAACACCGGGAGTCGCCCTTCGGCAACCCCATCCCGGGTCTTGACGAGCTCGAGCCCCTGGGCACGGCCGGCGCCCCCGCGTCGGGCGTGCCCGGCGAGCGGCCGGCCGCGCTCGCCGATGTGGCCCTGACGTCACCGGTCACCGTCGTCGTCCGCCGCATCGGCGAGCCGGTCCAGGTCGACCAGGTCTGGCTCGCGCGTCTCGTCGACGCCGGCATCCGGCCGGGACGACGAGTCACCGTGCGCCGCGACGAGTCCCGGATCCTGGTACGTCCGGAGGGCGCGTCGCCGACGTCGTCCGAGACGACCGTGCCCGAGGAGATCGCCCGCCACGTCCTCGTCGCCGAGGCGCCCAGCTGAGGCCTCCACGGACGACGCCAGGACGTGGCTTTCGTTACACCCGACGCCGGGTCGTGACCCAAACGTGACTTTGTCGAGCGGGTCCGGTACGTTGGCTCGCAGCCGGCCCCCCTGAAGCCGGCTCCCGCCACGGCCCGCCGAGTCCTGCCGCCGTGCCGGGTCACCACGAACACACCGCCCGGCAGGAGCGGGGGACCCACTTCGGGGCGTCGAGAGACGCCCCTTGGGGTGAAGCCCGACCGGCCGCGACCACGCGACCGGACGGGCCGGGCACGACCTTCGCCCGAACCCGACAGCTCACCTCGTAGGCGCTGGAAAGGTCGAACCTTGTCGAACGCCACCCCCAGGGGCCGCCACCGCGCGCCTGGTCGCCACGCCGCCAAACGATCCACGCACGAGGGCTCCAACCGCACCGCGGTCAAGGCATCCGCGATCCTCGCCGCCTCCGGCGGTCTCGTCGCCGCCCTCGCCGTCCCCGCCACGGCCTCCACGGACACCGCCGCACAAGCCGCCGCCTCCGGACACGTCGTCGCCGCCATCGTCGCGCCGACGCCCGCGGCTCCGGCCGCCCCCGTCATCGGGCTTATGGCCTTCACCGCCGTCGCCAAACCGGTCACCCGGACGACGACCCAGGCGGCCAGCCGCGGCGCAACGCGGACTCCGCTCGCCCTCCCCGCCCCGACGGCCTTCCTCACCAGGCCGACGGTCACGGTGACGCCGCCCGTTCCCCTTCCGGCCGCCACGACCGTCGCCCATGGCGGGGTCCTCGCCATCGCCGCATCGCTCAGCGGCATCCCGTACGTCTATGGCGGAACCACCCCCGCCGGGTTCGACTGCTCGGGGTTCACGTCCTATGTCTTCCGCCAGGTCGGCATCTCCCTGCCCCGCACGGCGGCGGAGCAGCAGGCGGCGGCCGCCCCCGTGGCCATCCCGCAGCCGGGTGACCTCGTCTTCTTCGGCTACCCCGCCTACCACGTCGGCATCTACGCCGGTGGCGGCATGATGTACGACTCACCCCAGTCGGGGACGACGACCGGCCTTCACCCGATCTGGACCTCGGGCGTCACCTACGGGCGCCCCTGACCGACCCCGTCACCGTATGCCGTGACCTCGCCCCCGACGGGCGACGGTCACGGCATACGTGTCTCGGGGGTCGCGAGCGCTCCCTCGAACGCCCGCAGCACCGCGGCATCGAAGAGGACGAACCGGACCAGGGCGATGCCCGGGGCCCGGGTGCACTCCGCTCGGACGGAGGCCACGGCGACCCGTGCGACAACGTCGGCGGACCAGCCGTAGGCGCCGGCGCCGACGGCTGGGAAGGCCACGGAACGGGCCCCGACCTCGCGGGCGACGACGAGCGACCGGGTGAAGCACGAGGCGAGGCGCGCCGGGTCGGTCTCACCGCGGTGCCGGTTGGGCCCGACCGTGTGGATGACCCAGCGGCACGAGAGGGCGCCCGCGCCGGTCGCGACAGCCTCGCCGACGGGCAGCCCGTCGGGCCAGGACGTCCGGCGTAGGCGGCGACACTCCGCGAGGAGGCCGGGTCCGGCCGCAGCGTGGATCGCGCCGTCGACGCCGCCCCCGCCGAGGAGGGAGGCGTTGGCCGCGTTGACGATGGCATCGACGTCCTGCGTCGTGATGTCCGAACGGACGCACTCGATGGCGGTCATGGCAGCACGCGAGGAGGCCGGGGCGCCCGTCGTGCCCGGGGTGGGCCCGGGACCTCAGCCGGACGCCGCGGTCGCCGGCGGTGCCGCCGCCGCAGCCGTCGGCGATGGCGTCGTCGCCGCGGTCGTGGCCAGCCGGCCGGCGATGTAGGAGTGGACAGCGGACCAGTCGAAGAGGCCCGCGACGGGGAGGACGACGTCCTGGCCGCCCGCCTTCCCGGTCGTGAGCACCGGGGGCGGGCCGAGGGTGAGGCTGATCGGGGTCATCTGGCCCGAGGGGACGGAGCGGGCCACGTCGATGAGGGTCTTGGCCTCCGCGACGGAGAAGCTCATCGTCACGTTGTCCCCGAGCGCACCGAGCAGGTCGAAGATGGCGACCGGGTTGGCGAGGGTACCCGCCGACATGGCCTTGTCCTTGATGGCGACCATGATCTTCTGCTGGTTCGCCTCGCGGTCGAAGTCGCCCCGGTCGAGGCCGAAGTCGAGGTAGGAGCGAGGGCTGTAGTCCGCCCGGGCCCGGGCGAGGTCCATGGCGTGCTGGCCGTCGAGGTGGTACACGCCGTTGTGCGGGTAGTAGACCCGAGCACACGCCGTCGTCGTGCACCCGGGGTTGTCGAGGTTCGTGTCGTAGATGCCTTGGTGGCCGTCGCCGACGATGTTGACGTCGATCCCCCCGAGGGCGTTGACCGAGTCGCGCAGCACGGAGTAGTCGACGTGGATCCAGTACTGCGGTGTCAGGCCGGTGACCTCCGCGACCGTCGACATGAGCGCGGCGGCGCCCTTGGGGTCGGCGGCGGCATACCCGGGGGGCGTTCGGCCCGTCGTCGAGGTGAGGCCGGCCGCGCATTCGTAGACGGCGTTGATCTTGGCGGTCGACCCGATGACGCAGCTCGTCGGCAGATGCACCCACGTGTCGCGTGGGACGGCGATCATCGAGACCTTCTTGGTCTTCTCGTTGATGCTGACGAGCTGGATCGAGTCGGTCAGCCACTGTCCCGGGTGGTTCCCGTCATCCTGTGACGTCCCGAACAGGAGGACGTTGGTCCGGCCGTGGCCGTCCGTCCGTAGCGGTGTCCCCGCGCCGACAAGGTCGAGGATCGTGCCCTTCTTGAACACCTTCGACGCGACGAACTCGCCCTTGGTGAGGAGGACGCCGACGGCGATGAGGGTCACGGCGACGACGCCGGCCACCACGCCGAGGATGATGTGCCGGACGCGATGGTGCGGCCGCCTCGCGCGGCGGAGCTCGCCCCGCGTCGTGGGGACGGGTGACCGCTCGGAGGCGTCGAGCGCCGGTTCGGCAGGGCCGTCCGGCAGTTCGTGGGAGGCGTCCGGCATTCGGGTGGGTCCTTGGGTCGGAAACGGAAAGAACGACTTTACGCGGGGGGCCTGTGCAGGACTCGCCCGGATCCTGGACGTCTGCTGTATGCCCGGTCGATGCCGGCCTGCGCGGCGGGTCGAGGCGGGGTTGGTAGCGTCCGGGCGTGGACGCGACGCGTGGTGGACCGCTGGCCGGGATCAGGGTCGTCGAGATAGCGGGGATCGGTCCGGCACCGTTTGCCGCGATGATCCTCGCCGAGCTCGGCGCCGACGTCGTCCGGGTGGAGCGGCCCGGCGGCGCGTCCCCACTGGCCGTCGACACCGCCCTCAACCGGTCCCGTCCGAACGTCGCCGTCGACCTCAAGCAGGCCGCCGGGGTCGACGTCGTGCACCGCCTCCTCGACCAGGCGGACGTCCTCATCGAGGGTCTGCGGCCGGGGGTCATGGAGCGACTCGGCCTCGGCCCGGAGGTCTGCCTGGCCCGCAACCCGCGCCTCGTCTACGGCCGGATGACCGGGTGGGGCCAGGAGGGCCCGTATGCCACGATGGCGGGCCACGACATCATGTATGCCGCCGTGTCGGGTGCCCTTCACCTATGCGGGACCGCCGAGAAGCCCATCGTCCCCGTCAACGTCCTCGCCGACTTCGGCGGTGGCACCCTCTACCTCGTCACCGGGGTTCTCGCGGCCCTGCTGGCCCGCGGGTCGACGGGCCGCGGCCAGGTCCTCGACGCCGCGATGGTCGATGGTGCCGCCTCTCTCGTCACGATGTTCTACGGGCTCTTCGCCCAGGGACTGTGGCAGGACCGGCGCGGCGTCAACATCCTCGACGGGGGCGCGCCGTTCTACGACACCTACGAGTGCGCGGACGGCCGCTGGGTCGCCGTCGGAGCGCTCGAGCCGCAGTTCTGGCGGGCCCTCAACGAGGAGCTCGGAGATCG
>JAJXUB010000021.1 GCA_021783215.1 Actinomycetes bacterium
TCCGATGGTCGCTGACCCGGTTCTCCGGGAAGTTGTAGGTCCGGATCCGCTCGGACCGGTCGACGGTGCGGACCTGAGAGCGCCGGGCTGCGTTGGCCTCGGCGTCGGCCTCGTCCTGGGCGATCTGGTGCAGCCGCGCACGGAGGACGCGCATCGCGGCCTCCCGGTTCTGCAGCTGGGACTTCTCGTTCTGGCAGCTGACGACGACCCCGGTCGGCAGGTGGGTGACGCGGACGGCCGAGTCCGTCGTGTTGACGCTCTGCCCGCCCGGCCCGGAGCTGCGGAAGACGTCGATGCGCAGGTCGTTCGGGTCGATCGTCACCTCGACGTCGTCCGCCTCGGGCATGACCCAAACGCCCGCGGCGCTCGTGTGGATCCGGCCCTGGGACTCGGTCACGGGGACCCGCTGGACGCGGTGCACACCGCCCTCGTACTTCAGCCGCGCCCATGGTGCCTCGCCGGGAGCACGGCGCCCCTTGGCCTTGATGGCGACCTGGACGTCCTTGTAGCCGCCGAGGTCCGACTCGGTGCTGTCGATGAGCTCCGTGCGCCACCCGCGACGTTCGGCGTAGCGCAGGTACATCCGCAGGAGGTCGCCGGCGAAGAGGGCCGACTCCTCGCCGCCCTCGCCGGCCTTGACCTCGAGGATGACGTCGCGGTCGTCGTCGGGGTCGCGCGGGACGAGAAGGCGGCGCAGGCGCTCCGACGCCGCGTTCGCCGCCTCGGCGAGCGCCGGGACCTCCACGGCGAACGAGGGGTCCTCCACCGCGAGCTCCCGGGCGGCGGTCAGGTCGTCGGCCGCCGCGCGCCAGTGGGCGTAGGCCGCAACGGTGGGGCCGAGCGCCGCGTAACGCTGGTTGACGACACGGAGCCGGTCGGGGTCGCCGGCGACGGCAGGGTCGGCCATCTGCGCCTCAAGGCCGGCATGCTCGGCGACGAGCGCCTCGACCTGCTCGAACATCGGCTCCGCCCTCTCTCCTCAACGGCCCTGGCATACGGGGGAAACGCCACGGCGCCGGCCCCCTTGGACGGGGTGCCGGCGCCGGGCAGGACAGCTACTTGGCGGCTCTCTTGCCGTATCGGGCCTCGAAGCGGGCCACGCGCCCACCGGTGTCGAGGATCTTCTGCTTGCCCGTGTAGAACGGGTGGCAGCTGCTGCAGACCTCGGCGTGGATGGTGCCGCCCTTGGCCGTGCTGCGCGTCGTGAACGTGTTGCCACAGGTGCACGTCACCGTGGTCTCCACGTACTCGGGGTGGATGTCCTTCTTCACCGTGTGCTCCTTGGTCTTAGTAGGTCCGGGTCGGCGGGGCTGCTCCCCAGGTGATGCCGTGAACCGGGCCAGCGGTCAAGTGTGCCAGAGCGGGCACACGAGTCCCAAAACGGTGGATGGGGCCTTGGCATTCCCGACGGACGCCTCACCCGCTCCCACGGCATACGGATGGGGTCTAGGCGTCGTCCTCGTCGTCGAGCTTGATCGAGCTGGTCTGCTGGACCTGGACGAGGAACTCGTAGTTGCTCTTGCTCTTCTTGAGCCGGTTGAGGAGCAGCTCCATCCCCGCCTGCGAGTCGAGGGCGGCGAGGACACGCCGCAGCTTCCACATGATCCGAAGCTCCTCGGGCGCCAGGAGGATCTCCTCGCGGCGGGTCCCCGAGTTGTTGATGTCGACGGCCGGGAAGATCCGGCGGTTGGCGAGCTGGCGGTCGAGCTTGAGCTCCATGTTGCCGGTGCCCTTGAACTCCTCGAAGATGACCTCGTCCATCCGGGAGCCGGTCTCGACGAGCGCCGTCGCGAGGATCGTCAGGGACCCGCCGTGCTCGATGTTCCGTGCCGCGCCGAAGAACTTCTTCGGCGGGTAGAGGGCGGCCGAGTCGACGCCACCGGAGAGGATGCGGCCGCTCGCCGGCGCGGCGAGGTTGTAGGCCCGCCCCAGCCGGGTGATCGAGTCGAGGAGGACGACGACATCGTGCGCGCGCTCGACGAGGCGCTTGGCGCGCTCGATGGCGAGCTCGGCGACCGTCGTGTGGTCCTCCGCCGGGCGGTCGAAGGTCGAGGAGATGACCTCGCCCTTGACGGCCCGCTGCATGTCGGTGACCTCTTCCGGGCGTTCGTCGACGAGTACGACCATGAGGTGGACCTCGGGGTTGTTCGTCGCGATCGCGTTGGCGATGGCCTGGAGGATGAGGGTCTTTCCGGCCTTGGCCGGCGCGACGAGCAGGCCCCGCTGGCCCTTGCCGATCGGGGCGACGAGGTCGATGATCCGGGTCGTCATCACGCCCGGCTCCGTCTCGAGCCGCAGACGCTCCTGCGGGTACAGCGGGACGAGCCTGTTGAAGTCCGGGCGGTTGCGCGCCTCGTCGACGCTGCGTCCGTTGATCGTGTCGAGCCGGACGAGAGGGTTGTACTTCTGCCGGTTGCCCTGCTGCAGCTGGTCGTTGTCCCGGGGTGCCCGGACCGCTCCGGTCACGGCGTCGCCCTTGCGCAGGCCCGACTTCTTGACCATGCCGAGCGGGACGTAGACGTCGCCGGGGCCAGCGAGGTAGCCGCTGGTCCGGACGAAGGCGTAGTTGTCGAGGACGTCGAGGATTCCGGCCACGGGCAGGAGGACGTCGTCGTCGGAGACGGGGACGTCACCATTCTCGATCTCCGCGAAGTCCGCCGGGCCCCGGCGACGCTTGTCGCGGTTGCGGTTGCGGTTGCGGCGGCGGCGGCCGGAACGGCTCGGGTCCCCGTCGTCCTCCCAGCGGACACCCTGGTGCTGGCCTGCCGGCTGCTGCTGGCCCTGCCGGTCTTGACGGTCCCCGCCGCCCTGCCGGTCCCCGCCGCCCTGCCGGTCCCCGCCGCCCTGCCGGTCCTGGCTCGCGTTCCGCTCCTGGCGGCCCTGGTTCCCATTCCGCTCCGGAGCGCCCTGACGCTCCTGACTGCCGCGGTCGGTGTTGGCCGGGCGGTCCGGGCGCTGCCGGACGCCCGCGTCGCGGGACTCCTCACGTGCCCGTTCGCCGTTCGGCCGGTCCTCGCGCGGCGCCTCGTGGTGGCCCGTGCCCTCCGGCGCGGCCTCGGCCTGAACGGCCGACCGCTGCTCGGGGCTCGAGGCGCCGGGGGCCGGACGACCGCCCTGCTTGGCCTTGATGGCGTCGACGAGGTCGCCCTTGCGCATCCTGGCCGTGCCGGTGATGCCCATGCTCGAGGCGAGCCCTTGAAGCTCGGCCAGCTTGAGCGCCGACAGCGAGCCGGACCGGCGCGGCGTCGTCGCCGCCGCCTCGAGTGTGATGGTTTCTGTCACGAAGGCCTTCCCTCGTTCCGCCCCGGGTGATGTCGCGAGGCTCGGTTGTTCGGCCACGACGGTGGCCTGTCTTGGGTCACGCCCGACCGGCGTCCCGGCCCGCGGCAGCCCGAGAAGGGGCGGCATACGGAAGGGCTTGGTCGTGCGTGCGATGTCGCCACGCGCTGCTGGCATCGGGCATAAGGCCCGGCATCGGCTGCGCCGGCGGCATCAATGTATCACCGTCAGTCATGGCGGGACGGTTTGTCCGTCCGGTGTCCTGCAGGCGTTCTCCCCACGGGCTGCAACGTCGCGCCGTGGTCCGGTATGCCCGGCGCGAGCCGCCGCCAGCCGTCGCCCCCCGCCTTCACCTGCGGCTGTGCCTGTCGGGTCGTCAGGACGAGGACCGAGGGTCCGGCACCCGAGATGACGGCGGCGTGGCCCTGCGCGCGCAGCCGGTCGACGAGATCCATGGACTCGGCATACGAGCGACGGCGGGCCTCCTGGTGCAGCCAGTCCCTGGTTGCGGGGAGCAGGAGGGACGGGTCGCTGGTCAGCGCGTGGACGAGGAGGCCGACCCGGGCCGAGTTGGCGGCCGCGTCGGCGAGGCGCACCTGGGCGGGCAGGACGGAACGCGCCTTCGCCGTCGACAGCTGGACGGAGGGGACGAAGACGACGACATCGAGCTGCGGGTGGATCGGCGGCCGGGCCGTGTGCGTCGCCCCGGGAGCCCCAGGGTCGTCGCTCCACGAGACGGTGAGGCCGCCGAAGACGCTCGCGGAGGCGTTGTCGGGATGACCTTCGAGCCGGCTCGCGAGGTCGCATACGGCTGTTCGGTCGATCGCGGTGAAGCCACAAAGCCCTTGGGCCGCAATGATTCCCGTGACGATGGCAGTCGCCGACGAGCCCATGCCGCGGCCGTGCGGGACGGCGTTGTGACAGACGAGCCGCACGCCAGCCGGGGGAGCGAAGCCGAGCTCGCCCCAGGCGGCGCTCAACGTCCGGACGACGAGGTGGTCGGCACCGAGTGGGACCGCGCCCTCCCCCTCGCCATGCACCTCGACGACGACGCCCGGCTCGTCCGTCGTCGTGACGACGCAGTCGTCCCATACGCCGAGCGCGAGACCCACCGAGTCGAACCCCGGGCCGAGGTTCGCCGAGCTCGCCGGCACACGGACGTGCACGGCCCGACCGACGGGGACCCCGGGCATCCGTCAGCCGCGCAGCGCGAGGGCGTTGGCAACGGTGACGACGTCAACGGGCACGCGTTTTGGTTCGAGCTCGGCGCCGTCCACACCGCGCAGCGCCCACTGCGGGTCCTTTAGGCCGTGGCCGGTGACGGTGCAGACGACCGTCGAGCCCGCCGGTATCCGCCCCTGCCCGGCGGCCTTGAGCAGGCCGGCGATGGATGCCGCCGAGCCCGGTTCGACGAAGACCCCCTCCCGTGAGGAGAGGAGGCGGTGGGCGGCGAGGATCTCCTCGTCGGTCACCGAGTCGATGAGGCCGCCGGAGTCGTCGCGAGCCTCGACGGCCTGCTGCCAGGACGCGGGGTTGCCGATCCGGATCGCCGTGGCCACGGTCTCCGGATGGTCGACGGGGTGGCCGAGGACGATCGGAGCGGCGCCGGCCGCCTGGTAGCCGAACATCCGCGGCAAGCGCGTCGCCGGGCCGGGAACCGCCGCCTCCGAGTGGTACTCCCGGTACCCCCTCCAGTACGCCGTGATGTTGCCGGCGTTCCCGACGGGCAGGACGTGGATGTCGGGCGCGTCGCCGAGGGCGTCGACGATCTCGAAGGCCGCCGTCTTCTGGCCCTCGATGCGCGCGGGGTTGACCGAGTTGACGAGCTCGACGGGGTAGGCCTCGGCGAGCTTGCGGGCGATCGTCAGGCACTCGTCGAAGTTGCCCTCGACCTGGATGAGGTCGGCGCCGTGCGCGACGGCCTGGGAGAGCTTTCCCATGGCGATCTTCCCGTCCGGGACGAGGACGGCGCATCGCATGCCCGCCTTCGTCGCGTACGCCGCTGCGCTCGCGCTCGTGTTCCCCGTCGACGCGCACACGACGACCTCGGCGCCCTTCTTCGCGGCGTACGAGATCGCCGTCGTCATCCCGCGGTCCTTGAACGAGCCGGTCGGGTTGAGGCCTTCGTACTTGACCCACACGTGGGCGCCGGTGAGCTCGGACAGGTGCTCGGCCGGGATGAGCGGGGTACCCCCCTCCTGGAGGGTCACGACGGGGCAGCCGTCGAGCATGGGGAGCCGGTCGGCGTACTCGCGGATGACGCCGCGCCACAACGTCGCGCCCATGTCAGTCCCCTTCCACACGCATGACGGATACGACGGCGTCGACGATGTCGAGGCGCTCGAGGGTCTCGACGGTCGCTGCCAACGACGCGTCGGGGGCCTTGTGCGTGACGACGATGAGGGAGGCATGGCCCGTGTCGTGGTCGACCTGCTGTCGGACCGTCTCGATGGAGACGTCGTGCGCCGCGAACGCGGCGGCGACCTGGGCAAGGACCCCGGGGCGGTCGGCGACGTCGAGGGAGATGTGGTACCTCGTCAGGCTCTGGGACATGTCGTGGATCGGCAGGTCCGCGTATGCCGACTCCCCCGGCCCGTGGCTGCCCGAGACCTTGTGCCGGGCCACGGCGACGATGTCGCCGAGGACGGCGCTGGCCGTCGGGTCACCGCCGGCGCCCTTGCCGTAGAACATGAGCTGCCCGGCGGCCTCCGCCTCGACGAAGACGGCGTTGTAGGCGTCGCGAACGCTGGCGAGCGGGTGGGTCCTCGGGACCATCGCGGGGTGGACGCGGACGGAGACGCCCTCGTCACCGGCCTCGGCCGAACCGGTTCGTTCGGCGATGGCGAGGAGCTTGACGACGCACCCCATGTCGCGGGCCGCCTCGATGTCGCCCGTCGTGATCTCGGTGATGCCCTCGCGGTGGACGTCGGCGCCGCTGACCCGGGTGTGGAAGGCGAGGCTGGCAAGGATGGCCGCCTTCGCCGCGGCGTCGAACCCCTCGATATCGGCCGTCGGGTCCGCCTCGGCATAGCCGAGCGCCTGGGCCTCCTCGAGGACCTCCTGGAACCCGGCTCCGGTCGTGTCCATCTTGTCGAGAACGAAGTTCGTCGTCCCGTTGACGATGCCGAGGACCCGGCGGACGTCGTCGCCGGCGAGTGACTCGCGGATGGGCCGGAGGATGGGGATGGCACCGGCGACGGCAGCCTCGTAGTAGAGGTCGACACCGGCAGCGTCGGCGGCGGCGTACAGGGTCGGGCCGTCCTCGGCGAGAAGTGCCTTGTTCGCCGTGACGACGGACGCGCCATGGCCCATCGCCGAGAGGATGAGGTCACGGGCGGGGTCGATCCCGCCGATGACCTCGACGACGATGTCGGCGCGGGTGACGAGCTCGGCACCGTCGGTCGTGAAGAGGGACGGGTCGACGGGGAGCCCGGAACGGTCGCGGCCCGCGCGGCGCACGGCGATCCCGACGAGCTCGAGAGGAGCGCCGACACGGGCGGCAAGGTCGGCCGCGTGCGTCGTCATCATCGTCGCGACCGACGACCCGACGACACCGCACCCGAGGAGGGCGACCCGGATCGTCGCACCTGCCGCTTGCTGCACGCTCATGCTCCCCATCCTGTCCGACGCGCTCGGCGCGTGGCCCACATTGTCCTGTATCCGGACCCGGCGCCCTAAACGGGTTCGTGGGGACATGCAGGGGGCGGCGCTACCCTCACCCGCCATGGAGACGATGACGATCGAGACACCGGGCGGTCCCGCCGAGGCGTGGGTTGCCCGCCCGCAGGCTTCGGAGGCGGTCCCTGGGGTCCTCTTCGTGATGGACGCCATCGGGCTGCGCCCGCAGATCGCCTCGATGATGGAGCGCGTCGCGGCGTGGGGTTTCGTCGTCCTGGCGCCCAACGTGTTCCACCGGGACGGGAGCATCGCCGAGACATCGCCGTCCGGAGACCTCCGCGTGCCGGGGGCCCGGGAGGCGTTCTTCGCGTCGGTGAGCCCGCGGATCGGCCACCTCACGAGCGACCTGGCGCTCGCGGACCTCGCGAGCTACCTCGACACGGTGCGCACCCTGCCCGGGGTGGCGGCCGGTCCGGTGGGCGTGACCGGCTACTGCATGGGCGTGCGGATCGCCATCCGCGCCGCGGGCGCGTTCCCCGATGCCGTCGGGGCCGTCGGCGGCTGGCACGGAGGTGGGCTCGTCACGCCCGAGCCGGACAGCCCCCACCTGTCGCTGGCGACGGCGACGGCGGCGTTCGCCTTCGGCCACGCGACCGACGACCCGTCGATGCCGCCGGAGGCCGTCGCCCGGCTCGGTGCGGCCCTCACGGCGGCCGGGGTGCGGCATACGAACGAGGTGTTCCCGGGGCCGCACGGCTACACGATGGCGGACACCTCGATGTACGCGCCCGAGGCGGACGCCCTGCACTGGCAACGGCTCGAGGCGCTGTTCCGCGGCACCCTCGCCACGCGGCGCTGACGCGTCAGCCGAGATCGAGGGCCAGGAGGTCGTCGAGCGTCTCGCGCCGGATGAGGACTCGTGCGCGGCCGTCCTTGACGGTGACGACCGGCGGCCGGGGGGTGTGGTTGTACTGGCTCGACATGCTCCGGCAGTAGGCGCCCGTGCCGGGCACGGCGATGAGGTCGCCGACGCGCAGGTCTGCGGGGAGGTACTCGTCGAGGACGACGATGTCGCCGCTCTCGCAGTGCCGGCCGACGACCCGGGACAGCCTCGGCGGCGCGCTCGAGGACCGGGAGGCCAGGGTGCACGAGTAGTCCGCCTCGTAGAGCGCGGGACGGATGTTGTCGCTCATGCCGCCGTCGACCGAGACATAGGTACGCGTCGTGCCGTCGTCAAGGACGACGTCCTTGATCGTGCCGACCTCGTAGAGGGTGAAGGTCGTCGGCCCGACGATGGCCCGCCCCGGTTCGATGGAGATCCGGGGGGCCTCGGAAAGGTCGCCGGCGCCGACGGCCTTGAGCTGCCGGGCGCAGATGTCGGCCATCTCGGCGCCGAGCTGCGCGGGTGTCAGCGGGTGGTGCTGGCTCGTGTAGGCCATGCCGAACCCTCCCCCGAGGTCCATCTCCGGCATCCGTATGGCGTGGGCCGCGCAGATCTCCGCGTGGAGCTCGATGAGCCGGCGGGCGGACAGCTCGAAGCCGCCCGTCTCGAAGATCTGCGAGCCGATGTGCGAGTGGAGCCCCCGCAGGTCGAGGACGTCCCGGCGGGCGAGGATCCGATCGGCCGCCTCACGGGCGTCGCCGGCGACGAGGGAGAAGCCGAACTTCTGGTCCTCGTGGCCGGTCGCGATGAACTCGTGGGTGTGGGCCTCGACGCCGACGGTCACGCGGATCATGACGGGTGCGACGACCCCGAGGTCGGCCGCAACCGTGGCGACCCGGTCGATCTCGTGGAAGCTGTCGACGACGATGCGCCCGACGCCGTAGCGCAGGGCCTGCTCGATCTCGCCCGACGTCTTGTTGTTGCCGTGGAAGCCGATGCGCCCGCCCGGGAAGCCGGCCCGCTGGGCGACGGCGAGCTCGCCGCCGGTGCATACGTCGAGGCCGAGGCCCTCCTCGTCGAGCCACCGGGCGACCGCCGTGCTGAGGAAGGCCTTGCCCGCATAGTAGATGTCGGCACCGCCGCACACCTCAGCGAAGGGAGCGGCGTAGTCGTCGCGGAACTGCCGGGCACGACGTCGGAAGTCGTCCTCGTCCATGATGTAGACGGCGGTGCCGAAGTCCTTCGCGAGGGTGACGACGTCGATGCCGCCGACCTCGAGGCGCCCGGCCTCGTCACGCTGCACCGTGCTGGGCCAGAGCTGCGGCAGGAGGGCCGAGGGGTCCCCCGGAGCGGGAAGCCAGATGGGAGGCCCGCCGTAGCCCTCGGCGTGCAGGGCGCCGGCCTCATGTGCGCGCATCCGTCAGTCCCTTCGTCTCACAGGCGTTCCGGAGCACTGACCCCGACGAGGTCGAGGCCGTTGGCGAGAACCTGGCGGGTCGCGTCGTTGAGCCACAGGCGGGTGCGATGAAGGTCGGTGACTTCCTCGTCGACGTTCTGAGGGCGGACCCGGCATGTGTCGTACCACTTGTGCAGACGGCCGGCGAGGTCCTCCAGGTAGCGGGCCACACGGTGCGGCTCCCTCATCGCCGCGGCCTGGGCGACGACCCTGGGGTAGTCCGCGAGGACCGCCAGCAGGGCGGCCTCCGTCTCGTCGGTCAGGAGCGCCGGCTCGAAGCCGTCCTCGCGACGGACGCCGTCCTCGGCCGCCAGCCGAGCGACGTTCGCGGTGCGGGCGTGGGCATACTGGACGTAGTAGACGGGGTTCTCGTTCGTGTGCCGGGTCAGCAGGTCGAGGTCCACGTCGATCGTGCTGTCCGTCGAGGAGCGGGTCAGGGCGTAGCGCGCCGCATCGCGACCGACGGCGTCGACGAGGTCCTCGAGGACGACGACCGTCCCGGCCCGCTTCGACATCCGCACCGGCTGGCCGTCCTTGACGAGGTTGACCATTTGGCCGATGAGAACCTCGAGGTTCTCATGGGGCTTGTCCCCGAACGCCTCCGCCATCGCCATGAGCCGGCCGACGTAGCCGTGGTGGTCGGCACCGAGAAGGATGAAGACCCGGTCGGCCCCGCGCTCGCGCTTGTCGAGGTAGTACGCGAGGTCGCCCGAGTAGTAGGAGGGTTCACCGTTGGAGCGGACGACGACACGGTCCTTGTCGTCGCCGAAGTCCGTGGACCGCAGCCAGAGTGCGCCGTCTCGCTCGTACATGACGCCGAGCTCCTTGAGCCGGGCGATGGCACGGTCGACGGCGCCGCTGGCGTGGAGGTCGTTCTCGTGGAAGTAGACGTCGAAGTCGACGCCGAAGTCACGCAGCGACTGCTTGATCTCCTCGAACATCATGTCGACCCCGACAGCCCGGAACCGTTCCTGCGCCTCGTCGTCCGCGAGGTCGAGGATGCCGGGCTCCTTCGCCATGACACGGTGGGCGATGTCGACGACGTAGTCCCCCGCATACCCGTCCTCAGGTGCCGGCTCGCCCTTGGCCGCGGCAAGCAGCGAGCTCGAGAACCGGTCGATCTGGGCACCGTGGTCGTTGAAGTAGTACTCCCGGGTCACGTGGCCACCGTTGGCCTCGATGATGCGGGCCAGGCTGTCGCCGACGGCGGCCCAACGCGTGCCTCCCAGGTGGATCGGGCCGGTCGGGTTGGCCGAGACGAACTCGACGTTCGTGTGCTTGCCCGCCTCGGCGTCCCCATGCCCGTATGCCGTCCCGGCCTCGACGATGGTCCGCGCCAGCTCGCCCGCGCTCGCCGCGTCGAGGGTGATGTTGAGGAACCCCGGTCCGGCGACATCGACCCTGGCCACGCCGTCGACCTGGGCAAGGCCCTCGGCGAGGAGACCGGCGATGTCGCGCGGCGGCATGCCGGCGCCCTTCGCGAGCTGCAGGGCGACGTTCGTCGACCAGTCGCCGTGGTCCTTCTGCCTCGGTCGCTCGACGCGCACGTCCTCGGGCACCGTCACGGCGAGGCGGCCAGAGGCGGCCGCGTCGGCCAGGACGCGGCGGATGGCGGCGGCGAGCTCCTCGGGGGTCACCCGGTGATTCTAGGGACGGCCGGCGGGCGGCCGTTTCTGAGATTCAGCGGTTGGACTGCTAGCCTCACTGGGCCACGGCGGCACGCCTTGTGCGCGCACGCCCCCGTAGCTCAGGGGATAGAGCACCGCCCTCCGGAGGCGGGGGCGCAGGTTCGAATCCTGCCGGGGGCACTCCATAAAGGCCCGCTGACCTGCGAAAACAGGGGAAGCGGGCCTTCTGCGTGGCCGGACAGTCCTGCCCTCTCCTCCACGACGACCCCGGCCCGGTACTCATCCAGCCGTCCCTGCCCCATCGCGTGGACCCACCCCAGGCCGCCGGCTACAAGGTGCCCCGCTTCGCGTGCCCGCTGAGGCCCTTGCGCGGACAGTCCTGTGACGCACGGCATACGCCGCGGCCGTCTAGGCTTGGGCCCGATCACGATCCGAGGCAGAGCGGCCTCGGCCGCAGACCCACCACCTAGAAGGTGACGACCGTGGCATACCCCCTGACGCACACCTACGCGTCCTACAAGGACACGTACCAGACGGATGTCGTCCTCACACCCGTCGGCGACCACCCGCCGATCCGAGCCACGCAGATCACCGTGACCCTGTCGCGCGTGCCCGACGACGGTCCCCGCAGCGGCGTCCACGTCCGCGTGAAGGTCAAGGGCGAACGGATCGTCGGCGACGGCAAGGGCGGGTACACGACGGTGAACACGGGCTCGCAGGAAGCCTTCGGCCTCGCCTCCGACCGCACCCGCTACGAGCTGTGCCAGGCGGCCATCCTCAAGACCCTCGAGCGGCGCGACATCGGCACGGACAGTGTTGACGGCTTCGCCTTCCTCGAGCCATGGGATGTCCACAAGCAGAGGGTCGAGCTCGGGTCCACCAACCTCGCCGGCTCGGTGAGCCACCACCTGCACTACGACAGTGACCGGCCCGACGTCGAGGACGAGCGCTGGTAGCCGCCTCCTCAGCGCTGGGTCGTATCTGAGACCTCCCCGACGAGCTCCTCGATGACGTCCTCGAGGAAGACGACCCCGGTGACGGATCCCGAGCCGTCGACGACGCGGGCGAGGTGGGCACCGGTCCCGCGCATCGTGTCGAGCACCGAGTCGACGCCGTCCGTCTCGGCGACCGTCGCGAGCCGGCGGATCCGCTTCGGTGGGATCGGCTCGCCTCGCTGGTGCTCGTCGGCGTAGAGGACGTCCTTCAGGTGGATGTACCCGAACGGGATCCCTGAGGAGTCGACGACGGGGAAGCGGGAGTAGCCGCGCTTGGCGACCAGCGACTCGATGTCGTCGGGGGTCGCCGTCGGCGTCACGGTGACGAGCGCACCAAGGGGCACGGCGACGTCGGCGGCGTCCTCGTCGGTGAACGTCAGGGCGGCGCCGAGCCGCCCCGCCTCGTCGCCCCGCACGAGCCCTTCACGCTGGCTGACGTCGATGATGTGAGCGACCTCCTCGGCCGTGAACTCCGAGGCGATCTCGTCGCGAGGGCTGATGCCCAGGAGCCGGACGAAGGCCTTCGCGAGCAGCTCGAGGAGCCGGATCACGGCATACAGCGCGCGGGTCAGCCACAGCAGGGGCGGGACGAGGACGAGGGCGGCCCGGTCCGGGCCGACGAGGGTGAGGTTCTTCGGGACCATCTCGCCGATGACGACGTGGAGGTAGACGACGATGAGCAGCGCGAGCACGACGGCGACGCCCTCCGCGACCCCGCGCGGGACGCGTGCGCTCGTCAGGGCGGGAACGAGCCGCCCGTGCAGGGCGGCCTCGGAGTAGGCACCAAGGAGAACCGAGCACACGGTGATCCCGAGCTGGGCGCAGGCGAGGACCGAGCCCATCCGCTCCATCGCCTGAAGGACCGTCCGCGCCCGGCCGGACCCGGCCTCGGCGAGCGGCTCGAGCTGGCTGCGCCGGGAGGCCATCGCCGCGAACTCGGCGCCGACGAAGTAGGCGTTCAGCAGCAGGAGGACGACGGTGACGAGGACGAAGATCATCGGGCCTCCCCCGGATGCCGGTCGCCGTCGGTCTCCGTCTCCCCGTCCTTGAGGGCGGCCGTCTCGGGGCGACGCACGAGCCGGAGCCGGTCGACGCGCCGGCCGTCCATGACGGCGACCCGGATCTGCCACCCGGGGATGTCGACCGAGTCGCCGACGACGGGCACCCGCCCAAGCGCCGCCATGACGAACCCGCCCGTCGTCTCGTAGGTCGGGTCGTCCGGGATCGGCGCCCCGATCCGGTCACGGACCTCGTCGGGGCGCCACAGGCCGGGCACGGTCCACGTCCCGGCCGTCAGCTCGCGGCCGGCCGTCCCGTGCCGGTCGTGCTCGTCGCTGACCTCGCCGACGATCTCCTCGACGACATCCTCGAGGGTGACGACCCCCGAGGTGCCGCCGTACTCGTCGACGACGACGGCCAGCTGTAACCCCGCGCGACGCAGGAGCAGCAGGAGGGGGTCGAGCCGGATCGTCTCGGGGACGAGCAGCGGAGGGCTCATGAGGGCCGAGACGGGGACCGCGGAGCGCCGTTCGTGCGGGACGGCCATGGCCTTCTTGACGTGGACGACGCCGTCGATGTCATCCCAGTCGTCGCCGATGACGGGGAACCTCGAGTGCCCGGTCCGTCGGGCGAGGCGAAGGACGTCCTCCGCGGTCGCGGTTCGTTCGATCGCGGTCGCGCGCACCCGGGGGCTCATGACGTCGGCGGCTGTCCGGTCCCCGAAGCCGATGCTCGCCGTCACGAGGCGGGCCGCACCGGCACCGAGCGTCCCCGCCTGGGCACTGCGCGCGACGAGGGAGCCCAGCTCCTGCGGGGTACGGGCGCTGGACAGGTCCTCGCGGGGCTCGACCCCGACGGAACGGAGCACCGCGTTCGCCGACCCGTTGAAGAGCGCGACGAGCGGTCGGGCGACCGCGGCGAAGACGCGGATGGGACCCGCGACGAGCCGGGCCGTCCCGAACGGTGCCGAGATGCCGAGGAACTGGGGAAGGAGCTCGCCGAAGAGCATCGAGAAGAGCGTGACGAGAACGAGCGAGACGACGGCGGCGACCGCCTGGAGGGAGCCGCCCTTCCACCCGAGGTCGGTCCCCAGGGTCACGAGGAGCCTCGTGACGGCCGGCGTCGTGAGGAAGCCGAGGACGAGGGTCGTCACGGTGATCCCCACCTGAGCCGTGGAGAGCTGGGTGGAGAGGCGTTCGAGCGCCCGCAGGACCGACGGCGCGCCCGGGTCCCCGCGCTGGGCGGCCTCCTCGACGGTCGGCCGGTCGAGCGCGACGAGCGAGAACTCGGCAGCGACGAAGAGGGCCGTCCCCATGGTCAACCCGACGCCCGCGAGGACGAGCAGCCAGTCCGTCAGTGTGGACATAGTGCATCGATCCTATGGGCCCGTATGCCAGGGTTCCCCCGGGAGCAACCCTGGTTCGGACCCCGAAGTTGGCGGCCCCCGCGGTGTCGCCTGGGTTCCAGACCTGCCGACATGACAGATTTGGGCCCATGGACACGCACGGGGGGACGGTGGCATGACGGGCGCCGAGGGGACACGGATCGAGGTCAGCGGGCTGACGAAGAGGTTCGGGTCCTTCACCGCTGTCGATGACCTGAGCTTCACCGTCCAGCCGGGGCGGGTCACCGGTTTCCTCGGGCCGAACGGCGCGGGGAAGACGACGACGCTGCGGATCCTCCTCGGCCTCGTCCGGCCGACGGCCGGGACGGCCCTCATCGGCGGCCGCCACTACGTCGACCTGCCGCGTCCACTCCAGAGCGTCGGCGCTGCCCTCGAGGCGACGAACTTCCATCCGGGACGAAGCGGTCGCAACCACCTGGTGGTGCTCGCCGACGCGGCGGGGATCCCGCAGAGCCGCGCCGACGAGCTCCTCGAGCTCGTCGGCATCCCGGCCGCGGCCCGCAAACGCGCGGGCGGCTACTCGATGGGTATGCGACAACGGCTGGGTCTCGCCGCGGCCCTCCTCGGCGACCCGAACGTCCTCCTCCTCGACGAGCCGGCCAACGGCCTGGACCCCGAGGGGATCCGGTGGCTGCGCGGGTTCCTGCGGCATCTCGCGTCCGAAGGCAAGACGATCCTCATCTCGAGCCACCTCCTGCAGGAGATCGAGCAGACCGTCGACGACGTCGTCATCATCAACAACGGGCGCCTGATCCGCGAGGGAGCGGTGGACACCCTCCACGGGGCGCCGACGGCATACGTCCGCACGTCCGAGCCTGAGCGGCTCGCTGGGGCGCTGCGGGTCAGCGATGTGACGTCGACGCCCGAGGGCAGCGACGGGATCGTCGCGGCGACCGAGGACCTGCGGCTCATCGGCGACGTCGCCCTCCGGGCAGGGCTGCCAATCTGGGAGCTCACCCAACGGCGCACCGACCTCGAGGACCTCTTCTTCGAGCTCACCGAGGGGACGAACCGCAACCTCGGGGGCGAGCACCCCGCGTCCCATGCACCCAACGAGGGAGGGGACCGCTGATGCTCGGCGCCGTCCGATCGGAGTTCCGCAAGTTCTTCACGACGCGCATGTGGTGGGGCATGGCCATCGGCATCTTCCTCGCCGGTGGCGCCTTCGCCGCCCTCTTCGCCTTCGCGCTCACGCGGACCAACGGGGCGTTCGGCGAGCAAGGCGTGCCGACCGGCAGCGCGACGCAGATCGCCAACACCGTCTACACCGGCGGGATCAACGTCGGGCTCCTCCTCATGCTGACCATCGGTGTCATGCAGATCGGGTCCGAGTACCGGCACAAGACGATCTCCGGGACCTTCCTCGCGACGCCGAAACGGCTGGAGGCGATGCTTGCCAAGGTCGTCGCCCTCCTCGGGATCGGGGTCCTCTACGGGCTCATCAGCCTTGTCGGGTCGTTCGGCGTCGGCGCCATCGTGCTCCACGCGCGGGGGCACGCCGTCCTCCCGTCGAACGAGGTCTACCGCAGCCTGGCCCTCAGCCTGCTCGTCCTCGGCCTGTGGGCACTCATCGGGCTCGGCATCGGCATCCTCATCCCCAACCAGGTCGCCGCGCTGCTCATCGGAATCGGGGTCGCCTGGATCGTCGAGCCGATCATCACCCTCGTCATGGGCCTGCTGTGGACGTGGGGCCGCGACCATGTCGTCCCCTACATGCCGAGCCAGGCGACGAGCGCCGTGATCAACGGCGTCACCCGTAGCGGCGCGAACGCCGCGCCCCAGCTCTCGTGGTGGGCCGCCTCGCTCGTCCTCGTCGCGTGGGCGGCCGCCTTGTCCGGGTTCGGAATCTGGCGCACGACGCGCCAGGACATCTCCTGACCGGTCCGCCGCGGCCGCTGATCGCCGGGGCGTCCAGCGCGCCCGGAGGATAGGCTGGGGGCTCGTCGAGTCCGTGCTCCCGGCCGCGGGCCACCATCGAGGACGACACCGAAAGAGGCGCAATCCCCGTGCCCGAACAGCCCACGCCCGCCGACCCCCTGGCGTCATTCGGACCCAACGAGTGGCTCGTCGACGAGCTCTACGAGAGCTTCCTCAAGGACCGCCGCAACGTCGACAGCGCCTGGTGGGACTTCTTCGCCGACTACCGCCCCCACGAAGGCCACGAGCGACCTGCCGCGCCGACGACCCAGGCCGCTCCCGCCCAGGCGTCCGCGCCGTCCGCGACCCAGCCCGTCGCCGCCCCCGCTCCAGCGCCGAGCCCGACGACGCGGGCCGCCGCACCGCTGCCCGCGGGCGCCGACATCACCCCGCTGCGTGGTGCGAGCGCACGCGTCGTCACCAACATGGAGGCATCCCTGCAGGTCCCGACGGCGACGAGCGTCCGGGCCGTCCCCGCGAAGCTGCTCATCGACAGCCGGATCGTCATCAACAACCACCTCTCCCGCTCGCGGGGCGGGAAGGTGTCCTTCACCCACATCATCGGCTTCGCCCTCGTCAAGGCACTCGCCGCGATGCCGGCGATGAACGCCCAGTTCGGCCACGACGCGAAGGGCAAGCCGGTCCTCGTCACACCCGACCACGTCAACCTGGGCCTCGCCATCGACCTCGCCAAGCCGGACGGAACCCGCCAGCTGCTCGTCCCGAACATCAAGGCCGCGGAGACGATGGACTTCGCGCACTTCCTGACCGCCTACGAGGACATGGTCAAGAAGGCGCGGGCCGGCACCTTGACGGTGGAGGACTTCCAGGGCACGACGATCAGCCTGACCAACCCGGGCACGATCGGCACGGTCCACTCCGTCCCGCGGCTCATGCCGGGCCAGGGAACCATCGTCGGCGTCGGCGCCCTCGAGTACCCGGCCGAGTGGCAGGGCGCGAGCAACGAGACGCTCAACCGCAACGCCGTCAGCAAGATACTCACCCTGACGAGCACGTACGACCACCGGATCATCCAGGGCGCCCAGTCGGGCGACTTCCTCCGGCGCATGCATGAGCTCCTCCTCGGCGCCGACGGGTTCTACGACGAGATCTTCGCGAGCACGAGGATCCCCTACGAGCCGATCCGCTGGGTCCAGGACATCAACGCCTCCCACGACGACGACATCAACAAGGTCGCCCGGGTCCAGGAGCTCATCCACGCCTACCGGGTCCGGGGCCACCTCATGGCCGACACCGACCCCCTCGGGTACGAGCAGCGGCGCCACCCCGACCTCGACATCACCGAGCACGGCCTGACCCTGTGGGACCTGGACCGGCACTTCGCGACCGGCGGCTTCGGCGGCGAGCCCTTCCTCAAGCTCCGCCAGATCCTCGGCATCCTCCGGGGGAGCTACTGCCGAACCGTCGGCGTCGAGTACATGCACATCCAGGACCCCGAGCAGCGCGCGTGGATCCAGGGCAAGATCGAGGTCCCGCTCGTCAAGCCGACGCGCGACGAGCAGCTGCGGATCCTCCGACGGCTCAACGCCGCCGAGGCGTTCGAGACGTTCCTCCAGACCAAGTTCGTCGGCCAGAAGCGGTTCAGCCTCGAAGGCGGCGAGTCCGTCATCGCCATCCTCGACCGGATCCTCTCCCGCGCCGCGACGGACCGGCTGGACGAGGTCTGCATCGGTATGCCACACCGCGGACGTCTCAACGTCCTGGCCAA
The DNA here is from genome assembly GCA_021783215.1 of Actinomycetes bacterium. Classification (GTDB taxonomy): domain Bacteria; phylum Actinomycetota; class Actinomycetes; order Actinomycetales; family Dermatophilaceae; genus JAJXUB01. The sequence continues at coordinate 17,910 of JAJXUB010000021.1, forward strand.
CATCGCCGGCAAGTCCTACGGCCAGATCTTCCGCGAGTTCGAGGGGCGCCAGGACCCGGCGTCCGTCCAGGGCTCCGGCGACGTCAAGTACCACCTCGGCACCGAGGGCGAGTTCCACGCCGAGGACGGGAGCACGACGAAGGTCTACCTCGCCGCCAACCCCTCGCACCTCGAGGCGGTCAACCCGGTCCTCGAGGGCATCGTCCGGGCAAAGCAGGACCGGATCAACCGTGCCGGCCAGGACTTCCCCGTCCTGCCCGTCCTCATGCACGGGGACGCCGCGTTCGCCGGTCAGGGCGTCGTCGCCGAGACACTCAACCTCTCGCAGCTGCGCGGCTACCGGACGGGCGGAACCGTCCACGTCGTCGTCAACAACCAGGTCGGGTTCACGACGGCGCCCTCGTCGTCGCGGTCGTCGACCTACCCGACGGACGTCGCCCGGATGATCCAGGCCCCCATCTTCCACGTCAACGGGGACGACCCCGAGGCATGCGTGCGGGTTGCCGAGCTGGCCTACGAGTTCCGCCAGGCGTTCAACAAGGACGTCGTCATCGACATGGTGTGCTACCGCCGCCGCGGCCACAACGAGGGCGACGACCCGTCGATGACGCAGCCCCTCATGTACTCCCTCATCGAGCACAAGCGCAGCGTCCGCAAGCTCTACACGGAGAGCCTCGTCGGACGGGGCGACATCACGGTCGAGGACGCCGAAGGAGCCCTCAGGGACTACCAGTCACAGCTCGAGCGGGCGTTCCTCGAGACCCGCGAGGCGCTCAGCAGACCGGACGCGGACGCCGAGGACGAGACGTTCTCAGGCACCGACGTCGAGGGCCACCTCGGCCTCGAGCCGCCCGTGGCCCAGTCACGCGCCACGGGCTGGGGCGCCGCGCCGAAGGAGACCGCCATCTCTGCCGAGGCACTGACGCACATCGGCGAGGCGTTCACGAGCTACCCCGCGGGGTTCAGCGTCCATCCGAAGCTCGCCCACACCCTCGAGCGCCGGACCGCGTCCGTCACCGGTGGCGGGATCGACTGGGCCACGGCCGAGCTCCTCGCGTTCGGCGCCCTCCTCATCGAGGGGACCCCGGTACGCCTCGCCGGACAGGACAGCCGGCGCGGGACGTTCGTCCAGCGCCACGCCGTCCTCATCGACCGTGTCGACGCCGCCGAGTGGACCCCGCTGCTCTACCTCGGTAAGGGCCAGGCACGGTTCTGGATCTACGACTCCCTCCTGTCCGAGTTCGCCGCCATGGGCTTCGAGTACGGCTACTCCGTCGAGCGTCCCGACGCCCTCGTCCTCTGGGAGGCGCAGTTCGGCGACTTCCACGACGGCGCCCAGACGATCGTCGACGAGTTCATCTCCAGCTCGGAGCAGAAGTGGGGGCAGCGCTCCGGAGTCGTCCTCCTCCTCCCCCACGGCTACGAGGGGCAGGGTCCGGACCACTCCAGCGCCCGGATCGAGCGCTTCCTCCAGCTGTGCGCCGAGGACAACATGACCGTCGCCTACCCGTCGACGCCCGCCTCGTACTTCCACCTCCTGCGCCGCCAGGCGTATGCCCGTCCCCGCCGTCCGCTCATCGTCTTCACCCCGAAGTCGATGCTGCGCCTGAAGCGGGCGACGAGCAGCCCGGACGACCTGACGAGCGGCGGCTTCCGGCCGATCATGCCCGACACGGCGGCCCTCGAGAGGGTCGACCGGGTGCTCCTGGCAGCCGGCAAGGTCGTCCACGACCTCGAGGCGGAGCGGGAGAAGCGCGGCGACACGGGGACCGCGATCGTCCGGGTCGAGCAGTACTACCCGCTGCCCGCCGACGACCTCGCCGCGGCACTCGAGGCCTACCCGGGTGCCGAGCTCGTGTGGGTTCAGGACGAGCCCCGCAACCAGGGGGCGTGGCCGTTCATGGCCCTCAACCTCCCGGCAGCGCTCGCGGCCCGCGGCATCGACCGCCCACTGCGGGTCGTCGCCCGGAAGTCCTCGGCGTCCCCTGCGACCGGGTCGAGCAAGAAGCACGCCACCGAGCAGGCCGACCTCATCGCGGCCGCCTTCGAGCGCTGAGGCCGACGAGCCCATGTACTTCACCGACCGGGGAATCGAGGAGCTGGATTCACGCCGCGGCGAGCAGGAGGTCAGCCTGGCCTGGCTGGCCACCCAGCTGCGCATCTTCGTCGACCTCAACCCCGAGTTCGAGGTGCCCGTCGAACGGCTCGCGACATGGCTGGCGCGACTCGACGACGACCTCGACGACGAGTGACCAGCGGTGAGGGATGATGCGCACGTGAGTGTTGACGCGACGGGGACCGAGTTCACGCCGAGCGCCGAGGCGCTCGTCGTCCAGGAGGGCCGCAGGGACGTCGGCCTCGTCGCCCTCGGCGGCAGCCACGTCGCTGGCTACGGCGACCCCAAGGGCCAGGGCTGGTTCGGTCGCGTCGTCGGCCGGACGAGCCACCCCGACCTGGACCTGACGGCATACAACCTCGGCGTCCGCGGCGACACATCGGCGGAGGTCCTCACCCGGTGGGAGAAGGAGTGCCCGTCCCGGTGGGCCGGACGGACGGAGAAGCGGCTCGTCGTCTCGGTCGGGACGAACGACGTCACGGGGGGCATCACGCTCGCACGGCACCGCCTCAACCTCGCCAACCTCCTCGACGAGTCGACGAGCCGGGGCATCGGCACCTTCGTCGTCTCCCCTCCGCCCACCTTGGATGCCCAGGTCAACGACAGGCTCGAGGTCCTCGTCGACGCGCAGGCGGACGTCTGCGCCCGCCGCTCCGTGCCGTTCGTCGACTGCTTCCGACCGCTCGCCGCCCATGACCAGTGGCGCTCCGAGCTCGCCGCGTCGTCGGCCGAGCATCCCGGTCAGGCGGGCTACGGACTCATCGCCTGGCTCGTCCTGCACAACGGCTGGGCTGCCTGGCTGCACATCTGAGGCCGGGCCGCGAGCACCTGGCTGCCGCCGGAGGGAAGGCCAGCGCGAACTGCGCCGATCCCTCGCTCGCCCCGCCTGAGGTGGCAGTATGCTCCACGCATTCGGCGGCGTCGGCGCCACCGGAAACCAGCCGCAGCTCGAAAGGCCGCCAATGACCAGTCTCCGTTCCCGTCTTGTGGCACTCGCCGCCGTCTCCGCCGCAACGACGCTCGCCGCGTGCGGCTCGAGCAGTCTCGGCGGCTCCTCCAGCTCCACGACGTCGGGCGGGTCCGCGACGAGCAGCGCGGCCTCCGGCGGCGTCGACGCGGCGCTCGCCGCCAAGGTCCCCGCCGCCCTGAAGACCAAGGGGACGATCACGATCGGGACCGACGCGACGTACGCCCCCAACGAGTTCCTCGCGAGCGACGGCAAGACCGTCGAGGGCATGGATGTCGACCTCTTCAACGCCGTCGCCGCCAAGCTCGGCCTGAAGACCCAGTGGGTGCCGGCAGACTTCTCCTCGATCATCCTCGGAGTCACCGGTGGGAAGTACGACATCGGGGTCTCCTCGTTCACCATCAACGCCGACCGCATGAAGCAGGTCAACATGGTGAGCTACTTCTCCGCCGGGACGCAGTGGGCGACGAAGGCCGGCAACCCGGACAAGGTCAACCCGGACGACGCGTGCGGCCTCGACATCGGCGTCCAGAAGGGGACCGTCCAGATCGACGACCTGACGGCCCGCAGCAAGAAGTGCACGGACGCCGGCAAGAAGGCGATCAACCAGATCGTCGAGGCGGACCAGAGCAAGGTCACGGCCGACGTCATCTCCGGCAAGACCGTCGCCATGCTCGCCGACTCCCCCGTCGGGCTGTACGCCGTCAAGCAGACCAACGGCCAGCTCGAGGCCCTCGGCAACATCTACGACTCGGCGCCCTACGGCTTCGTCGTCCCCAAGACCGAGACCGACTTCGCCGACGCGATTGCCGGCGCCCTGAAGGACATCGCCGCGGACGGCAGCTACAAGGCCGCCCTCGACAAGTGGGGCAACTCCTCCGGCGCGATCACGGACTTCACGGTCAACCCGAGCGTCTCTTGAGGGTATGAGCACCACCTCGACGCAGGACCGGCCCGGGCCGATCAAGGCCCGGCCGGTCCCGCACCCCGGCCGCTGGGTCGCCCTGGCCGTCATCGCCGTCGTCGCCGCGATGATGCTGAGCTCGTTCCTCACCAACCCGCGGTGGAACTTCCCCTTCGCCCTGCAGGTGATGAACTACAAGCCGGTCCTCAACGGCCTCCTCAAGGGCACGATCATCGGCACCGTCGGCTCGATGGTCATCGGCATCGCCATCGGGGTCATCGTCGGCGTCATGCGCCTGTCGACGAACCCCGTCCTGCGGGGCGTCTCGTTCCTCTACACGTGGTTCTTCCGGGGGATACCGCGACTGGTCCTCATGGGCATCCTCGGCTCCGGGCTCGGGTTCCTCTACCCGAAGTTCGACATCGGGCCCCTGCCGTTCAGCCAGCAGCTCGCGCACGCGCTCGGCCTCCACGGTGACCTGACGATCTTCACGCTGAACGTCAACCAGTTCAGCAGCACGATCATCATGGGGATCGTCGGCCTCGGGCTCTCCGAGGGCGCGTACATGGCCGAGATCGCCCGCGCGGGTATCCTCTCGGTCGACCCGGGACAGAACGAGGCGGCGCAGGCCCTCGGGATGGCACCGGGCAAGACGATGCGCCGGATCGTCCTCCCCCAGGCGATGCGGGTCATCGTGCCCCCGACCGGCAACGAGACCATCGCCATGGTCAAGGACACGTCACTGCTCAGCGCCCTTCCCCTGATCACCGAGCTGTACTTCCAGACGAACGCGGTCGGGACCCGGACGCTCCAGATCATGCCGACCTATGTCGCGGCGACCGCGTGGTACCTCATCATCTGCAGCGTCCTCATGGTCGGTCAGTCCTACCTTGAGAAGTACTTCGGCCGCGGGTTCGGCGCGCCCTCGAAGAAGGCCCAGCAGAAGCTCACGAAGATCGGCGCCGACCACTGATGCCCGACGACACGACGACCGCGAAGGCGGCGGACCCTGCCCTCGTCCATGCCGTCAACGTCCACAAGTCCTTCCACGGCAACGAGGTCCTCAAGGGCATCGACCTCGACGTCCGCCGCGGCGAGGTCGTCGTCCTCCTCGGTCCCTCAGGGTCCGGGAAGACGACCTTCCTGCGATGCATCAACCAGCTCGAGTCGATCGACGGTGGCCGGATCTGGGTCGACGGGGAGCTCATGGGGTATGCCGACAAGGGCGGCACCCTGCACCGGCTGACCGACCGGCAGATCGCGGCGCAGCGCCGCGACATCGGGATGTGCTTCCAGCGGTTCAACCTCTTCCCGCACAAGACGGCTCTCGAGAACATCATGGAGGCCCCGGTGCACGTCAAGGGGCAGTCCAGGGAGCAGGCCCGGGTCCGCGGGATGGAGCTTCTCGAGCGCGTCGGGCTGAAGGACCGGCCGTCGGCATACCCGGCCCAGCTGTCCGGCGGCCAGCAGCAGCGCGTCGCCATCGCGCGGGCGCTCGCGATGGATCCCAAGCTCATGCTCTTCGACGAGCCGACGTCCGCCCTCGACCCCGAGCTCGTCGGTGAGGTCCTCGACGTCATGCGCGGGCTGGCCCGGACCGGGATGACGATGATCGTCGTGACGCACGAGATGGGCTTCGCCCGCGACGTCGCCGACGAGGTCGTCTTCATGGACGGCGGCGTCGTCGTCGAACAGGGCGCCCCGCGGGCCGTCATCGACAACCCACAGCACCAGCGCACCCGGAACTTCCTGCGGCGCATGCGCGCGGAACAGGAGGAGTTCGTCCACGCCGCCGCTGCGCTCGCGGATATCCCCGTTCCTGACCCCGGCGCCGGCGGCGCTGCCCGGTGATCCGGTTCTCGCTCGTCCGGGTGACCGGGCGGTCCATGGAGCCCACCCTCCATGAGGGAGACGTCGTCGTCGCCGGACGCGGCATACGGCCCAAGGCCGGGCGGCTCGCCCTCGTCCAGCTGCCGCCGCAACCCGACGGGACGAGGCGGCCGTTGGCCGTCAAGCGGCTCGCCCGGCGCGACCCGGCCGACGCGACCCGCTGGTGGGTGGAGCGCGACAACCCACGTGAGGGTGTCGACAGCTGGCAGGTCGGCAGCATCGCGGAGCGGGACGTCATCGCCGTCGTCGTCGGCCGGCTCCCCGTGCGCGTGGGCCGAGCATTCCGCGATCACTGACAGTGTGGTTGGGTGGAGGGGTGGTCACCTCGGACCACCCATCGACCACGAAGGGACCGACCGACATGCGTTTCGTCCGCATTCCGACCGTCAGCGCCCACTGCGACCTGCCGTGCGGCGTCTACGACCCCGCCCAGGCCCGCATTGAGGCGGAGTCCATCAAGGCCATCTGCAAGAAGGTCGCCGACAACGACGACGCCGACTTCCGCGTCCGCGCGACGATCATCAAGGAGCAGCGCTCCGAGCTCGTCAAGCACCACCTCTGGGTGCTGTGGACCGACTACTTCAAGGCGCCCCACTTCGAGAAGTACCCGAACCTCCACACGCTTTTCAACGAGGCGACGAAGCTGGCCGGCGCCAGCGGCACGAAGGGCGCGTTCGACGAGGCCACGGCCGACGAGCTCCTCGCGAAGATCGACGAGATCGACGTCATCTTCAAGGAGACCAAGCAGGCCTGAGCGGTGCACGTGAGTGGGGGCCCTCGATCGGAGGGCCCCCACTCACGTCGTCACCCTTCGCCTCCCCTCGCCGGGGTGGAGGGGCGTGCTCAGGAGGTCGTCGTCGCACCGCCGGGGGTCGTGACCCGTTCGAGGACACCGACGACCATGGGGTCGTACTCGTAGCCCAGGCCGAGGTGGAGCCGTTCGAGGGCGATCGAGCGCGACCGGTCGCCTTCGGTCGACAGGTCCGCATACGCGTTGGCGACCTTGAGGATCCGGGCCCCGAGGGGCAGTGCCTCGCCGAGCTCGCGAACGCGCCGATACGGCGTCGTCTGGAGCTGGAGAAGGGCACAGACAGCCTCCGAGACACCGGCGTAGGCGGCGATGGTCCGCCCGTCGTCGGCGATGTCCTGCTGGTCCGCCGGCGCGGCGAGGACCGTTGCGCCGCCCGGTATGGGGTTGGCCACGGCGACCTGGCCCAGGTCGTGCAGGAGCGCCGCCTGCTCGAGGATGGACACCTCGCGTTCGGGAACGGCGAGCCGTCGGGCCACCGCGACGCACAGGTCCGCGACCCGGCGGGCGTGGCCGGCTCGCGTGTGCCCGGTGATGTCCGTGATCGTCGACAGGGCCTCGATGGTCTGCCGGTTGGCGGCGACGATGGCGGCCTGGCGGCGCAGGCCGATGAGGGCGAGGACGAGCGGCCACAGGAAGAGGAGCCCGCCGACGGACCCGACGACGGGGTAGGCGAGCGCCGCCGAGGACGAGGACGACATGATGGCCAGGCCGACGACCCAGCCGAACCCCAGGTCTGTCCCCATGCCGGTGCGCGGAGGGAGTCCCCAGGCTCGCGCGTTGAGGGTCCCGCGGACGGCAACCGTGGTGCCGACCGCGCAGGCGGCCAGCAGACCGAGGACGAGTGCCACGGTGACGACGGGCCGACGCGGGTCGGCCTCCCACGCCAGGAGGCTGCCGCCGCTGACATCGAGCGGCAGGCGGACGAGGCCGGCCGCCGCCGCGACCCCGAGGTAGCGGGCGGACGCGTCGGCGACCCACGGACGGCGTCCGGCCACGACGCGCAGGGTCAGCGCCGCGAGCATGACGACGCCGACGACGACGAGCACCTCGGACAGGTCGAGGAACCCCCCATGGGGGACGCGGATGGGGCTCAGCGCGAGGGCGATCCCCGTGGCCGCCGAGACGGGCGCGGAGCTCCAGTGGTCGAGCCGTGCCCTGAGGAGCTCCCCCACGGCGATGCACGCCGCGGCCAGCCACAGGATGGGGACGGTGGCCAGTGCGTCCCCGTCGCGGCCCACGGACCGTGCCGCCAGCGCGCCGACGGCCAGGGCCGCGACGACGACGAGGGCCGGGGGGAGCCGGTTCGGCGTCATGAGGCGACCTCGGCAGCCGCGGGCTCGTCATGGGCGATCGCGCTCGCCAGGGCGGCAGGAAGGGTGGGGCCCGCGTCACCGGCCTCCGGGTGGCGGTCCAGGGCTCGGGCCAGGGCCGCAACGACGACCGGGTCGTATGCCGTGCCCGACAGCGTGCCGATCCGCGCCAGGGCCTGCCCGACCGCGAGGGCGGGCCGTTCCCGTCGTGGGGTCATGAGCGCCTGGAACGCGTCCGCCACCGCGACGACCCGGGCGCCCAGCGGGATGTCGTCGCCGGCCAGGCCGTCCGGGTATCCGGTGCCGTCGAGCCGCTCGTGGTGATGGGCGATGGCCGGCAGCGACCCCTCGAAGGCCGTCACGCCGGCGAGCATGCGGACCGCGGATGTCGGATGCGCGCGAAGCAGGGCAGCC
>JAJXUB010000109.1 GCA_021783215.1 Actinomycetes bacterium
GACCATGTTGACGACGACGGCGCCGAGGGGCATGCCGAGGCGGCCGATCTCGGCGACGGCGTCGACGGTCTCCTGGGCGGGCATCTCCTCGAGGAGGGTGACGACGTGGATGGCCGTCTGGGCGCTGCGGAGCAGACGGGTGATGGACTCCGCCTGGGACTTGATCGGGCCCATCTTGGCGACGTCGGCGACCTCCGCGTTGACGTTGAGGAAGCGACCGATCCGGCCGGTCGGCGGCGCATCGAGGACGACCGCGTCATAGACGAGGTTCCCGCGCCCTCGACGGCTCCCGCTCGTGCGGCCGACCGCCTCGTAGATCTTCCCTATGAGCAGGACGTCGCGGACGCCGGGCGCGATCGTCGTCGCGAAGTCGATGGCGCCGACCTTCTCGAGCGCCGACCCCGCCCGGCCGAGGTGGTAGAAGATCTGCAGGTACTCCAGCAGTGCCGCCTTCGCGTCGACGGACAGGCCCCAGACCTGCCCGCCCGAGGCGTTCGTCACGACACGCTGCTCGCCGGTGGCCAGTGGGGCGATGTCGAACGTCTGCGCGATCCCTTGCCGTCCCTCGACCTCTGCGAGGAGCACGCGCATGCCGCGTCGAGCCAGGGCAAGAGCCAGCGCGGCAGCGACGGTCGTCTTGCCCGTGCCGCCCTTGCCGGTGACGATGTGGAGACGCACACCACGGAACGTGGCGGGCTGGGCGGGCGGCATGCCCTCCAGTATTGCCGAGGCGGATGCCGCGGGCGTTCCCCCGGGCGCCGATAGGGTGTCGGCCATGACGCAGTGGGAGTACGCGACGGTGCCGCTCATCGTCCATGCAACGAAGCAGATCCTCGACCAGTGGGGAGCCGACGGCTGGGAGCTGGTCCAGGTCGTGACCGGCCCGGACGGTAGCGGGCTCGTCGCCTACCTGAAGCGGGCCAAGGCGTGAGCGCCGTCGAGGACCGGCTGGCCGCGCTCGGCCTGACCGTCCCTGACGTCGCCGCGCCGGTCGCCGCCTACGTGCCGGCGGTGCGGGATGGCCGCCTCGTCTTCACCTCGGGACAGCTGCCCATGACCGGTGGCCGCCTTGTCGCGACCGGCAAGGTCGGCGTCGGCGCCGGGCTCGTCTCGCCGGAGGATGCCGCCGAGCTCGCCCGGACGTGCGCCCTGAACGCCATCGCCGCTGTGAGGTCCGTCGTCGGCGATCTCGACACGGTCGAGCGGGTCGTCAAGGTCGTCGGGTTCGTCGCGTCCGACCCGGCGTTCACCGGCCAGCCCGGCGTCGTCAACGGCGCGAGCGAGCTGCTCGCGGCGGCCTTCGGCGACAAGGGCGTCCACGCCAGGTCCGCGGTCGGCGTCGCCGCGCTGCCCCTTGACGCCCCTGTCGAGGTCGAGATCACCGTTTCCGTGTCTTGACCAGCGTCTCGCGGAAGACGACCGTCGCCGCGTCGATGAGGACCCGCTCGAAGCCGGTGTCCGGCACGTTGGGGTGCAGCTGAGCGTCGATGACGCCGGTGAGCTTCGCCGCGACGTCGGCGACATCGCTGACGAAACGCCCGGCCTCGGCCGGCGACATCCCCTCGTGGAGCAGGTCGCTGATGACCGCGAGACCCAGGGCGTCGGCGCGGACCGCACCGTCGGGGTCGAGGCTGACCAGACCGAGCTCGGCGAGGCTGGGGATGACGTCGGGGGCGGACGAGCCCACGTCCTGCTGGGCCAGTCGCGAAAGCCGGGCCGTCCTCTCGCGCCCGGGGGATCGGCCTTGGGGGCTGTCGACGTCGAGGAGGAGCAGCATGGCCGTCTGTCCGAGGCGGTGGTGGATGAGCTCGGCGATGGTCGCCAGGGGGAAGCCGCGGGCGGTGAGCACCTTCGCCAGGCGCAGCTGCCGGACATGGTCCTCGCCGTAGCGGGCGACGCGGCCGACCCTCTTCGGAGGCCCGACGAGGCCTTTGGACCGGTAGAGCCGGATCGTCCGCTCGGGCAGCTCGACGAGCTCGGCGAGCTCGGCGAGGGTGAGCGTGAGGAAGTCACTCACGAGCCCATCGTGGCAGAGGAACGCCCCGACGTGGGATGAAGGCGCCCAGCAGGTACCCGGCATACGATCGGCACGTGCTCCGGGACTTCGCTGTCGACGCCCATCCAGCGCTCCTCGCGCGTGCGCGGGCGAGCGGCGCACATGGGGGCGCCACGCCGCCGGCCAGGCCCGCGGCGACGGTCATGTGCCTGCGCGATGACGGCGGCGACCTCGAGGTCTTCATGATCCACCGGGTGGCGTCGATGGCGTTCGCGCCGTCGACGTTCGTCTTCCCTGGCGGCGGTGTCGACGAACGGGACGGCGACGGCGACCTCCCCTGGGCCGGCCCGCCTCCGGCGGCGTGGGCGGCCCTGCTCGACACGGACGAGCTGTCGGCGCGGACCCTCGTCGCGGCCGCGGTCCGAGAGGTGTTCGAGGAGACGGGCGTCCTTCTCGCCGGACCGACCCCGGACACGGTCGCCGTCGCGTCCTCGGAGTGGGCGGCGGCCCGCGCCGCCCTCGTCGCGAGGGAGCTCTCCCTCGCCGAGCTCCTCCGCCGGGACGGGCTCCGGTTGCGCTCCGACCTGCTGTCCTACCGGGCGCACTGGGTGACGCCGACGTTCGAGCCGCGCCGCTTCGACACCCGGTTCTTCGCGGCCCGGATGCCCGCCGGACAGGTCGCCGACGACGCGACGAGCGAGGCACAGTACGCCGGGTGGGAGCGCCCGGCGGACCTGCTTGCGTCGTCCGCGGCTGGGGCGCTCCGGGTGCTTCCCCCGACCATCGTATGCCTCGAGGGGCTCGCTGCGGCATCCTCGGTCGAGGCCTACCTCGGGGAGCGGCCGTTGGTCCGGGCGGTCCAGCCCGAGCTCGTCGAGGAGGACGGACGGCTGGTCCTCCGGATGGATCTGCCATGAGCGACGACCCCCGCGTCGGAGGCTCGCCGACCGACGAGAGCGCCGCCGGCGGGACGGGCGGACCTGCCCAGCCGCCGCCGTCGGTGTACGCGCCCTGGGCCGGGGGCCCGGTGACGGAGCGGGCCCACTGCGTCCTCGCGCCGAACCCCGGCCCGATGACGCTCGACGGGACGAACACGTGGGTCCTTCGCGAGCCGGGGTCGACCGCGGCGGTCGTCATCGACCCCGGACCCGCCGACGAGGCCCATCTCGCCCGCATCCTCGACGTCGTCGCGACGGCGGGCGCCCGGGTCGCCCTGACCGTCCTGACCCACGCCCATCTCGACCACAGCGAGGGCGCACCCCGGTTCGCCGAGCTCACCGGCGCGCCGGTCCGCGCCGTTGGTCAGGGTCACGACGACCTCGGCGACGGGGACGTCCTGACGACGGGGGGCCTCGAGCTGCGCGTCGTCAGCACGCCTGGGCATACGGCCGACTCCGTCTCCTTCGCCCTGCCGGGCGACCACTCCCTGCTCACCGGTGACACGGTCCTCGGCCGGGGGACGACGGTCGTGGCCCATCCTGACGGGGAGCTGGCGGCATACCTGGACTCCCTCGAGCGGATCAGGCGGCTGACCGGTGACGGGGACGTCGTCACGATCCTGCCCGGGCACGGGCCGGCCGTGCCAGACGCCGCGGCGATGGTCGAGTTCTACCGGCGCCACCGCTGGGAACGGCTCCAGGAGGTGCGCTCCGCGCTCGCCGACGGGGCGAGCGCGGAGGCCGACCCGGTCGAGGGGGTACTCAGGCGCGTCTATGCCGACGTCGCCCCGACCGTCTGGCCGGCCGCACGGATGTCCATCCGCGCCCAGCTGGACTACCTGGGCGCGCGCTGACCCGGCTCAGCGGGAGCGGCGGCGTAGCCGCTCGACGTCCAGGAGAAGGACAGCGCGGGCCTCGAGCTTGAGCCAGCCGCGGGTCGCGAAGTCGGCCAGCGCCTTGTTGACCGTCTCCCGTGAGGCACCGACGAGCTGGGCCAGCTCCTCCTGCGTCAGGTCGTGGGCGACGATGACGCCGTTCTCGACCGGCCGGCCGAAGCGGCTCGCGAGGTCGAGGAGCGCCTTGGCGACGCGCCCGGGAACGTCGGTGAAGACGAGGTCGGCGAGGCTCTCGTTCGTCCGCCGGAGCCGACGGGCGAGCGCGGCCAGCAGGGTCGCGGCAACGACGGGGCGGTCCTGCAGGTAGGCCCGCAGCTGCTCGTTCGTCAGGGCGAGCAGCTGGGTCTCGGCGACCGCCGTGGCCGTCGCGGTCCTGGGGCCGGGGTCGAAGAGCGAGAGCTCCCCGAACATCTCCCCAGGTCCGAGGATCGCCAAGAGGTTCTCGCGGCCGTCCGGGCTCGTGCGCCCCAGCTTGATCTTGCCTTCGGCGATCACATAGAGCTTGTCGCCGATGTCGCCCTCGTGGAAGAGCTCGTCGCCGCGCTCCATGCGCAGACGGGTCATCTGGCCCAGGAGCGTCCCGGTCGCCTCGTCGTCGAGGGACGCAAAGAGCGGCGAGCGCCTCACCACGTCGTGTTCCACGGGGTCAGTGTGCCAGAAACCACACGTACCCTATGGTCTGTGGTTGCCCCCGACCGGACGGAGAGTCCGCTCGCCCTCAAGCGGCGCGCCCGGCGCATCTACCGGGTGCTCCACGACACCTACCCGTATGCCCACTGCGAGCTCGACTTCGCCGACCCGCTTCAGCTCCTCGTCGCGACGATCCTGTCCGCACAGTCGACGGACGTCGGGGTCAACAAGGTCACCCCGTCGCTCTTCGCGCGCTATCCCGACGCGGCGGCCTACGCCGCGGCCGACCGAGCCCAGCTGGAGGCGCTCATCCGGCCCACCGGGTTCTTCCGCCAGAAGACGAGCTCCCTCATCGGGCTCGGTCAGGCGCTCGTCGAACGCTTCGGCGGCGAGGTCCCCGGACGCCTCACGGACCTCGTCACGTTGCCGGGGGTCGGCCGCAAGACGGCCAACGTCGTTCTCGGCAACGCCTTCGGGGTTCCCGGCATCACCGTCGACACCCACGTGCAGCGCCTCGTCCGCCGCTGGGGCTGGACCGAGGAGACCGATCCCGTCGCCATCGAGCATGCGGTCGGCGCGCTTCTCCCGCGACGGGACTGGACGATGGCCAGCCATGTCGTCATCCACCACGGGCGCCGGATGTGCCACGCCCGCCGTCCGGCCTGCGGCGTCTGTCCGGTCGCCGGCCTGTGCCCGGCCTACGGCACCGGCGAGATCGACCCGGAGAAGGCGCGCCTCCTCCTGGCCTACGAGATGGCTCCCGGTGCGGCGAACCCGTATGCCGCTCCGTCGCCGGCGGGTCTCCGGTGACCGCCCCACACCCCGCGTGGCTCGACCGTGTCACCGGCGAGGTCGCCGAGCAGCGGGTCGACTACTTCACCCGGTTCGCCCCGCCTGCCGACGCCTCGAGGTTCTCCGCCGTCCTCATGCTCTTCGGGCCGACGGGTGAGCCGGGTGCTGCCGAGTCGGCCCTGGCCGGGGACGCGAGCCGGACCGAGATCGTCCTCACCCGCCGCGCGGCCGACCTGAGGGCCCACCCGGGCCAGGTGAGCTTCCCCGGCGGGCGCATCGACCCGGCAGACTCGCACCCGGTCGCCGCCGCCCTCCGGGAGGCCGAGGAGGAGGTCGGTCTCGAGTCCGAGGGCGTCACGGTCGTCGGGACGCTGCCGGAGCTGTTCCTCGGTCCATCGGAGAACGTCGTGACCCCGGTCCTCGCATGGTGGCACCGGCCCGGTGAGATCCGCGTCGTCGACCGACGAGAGGTCGACGTCGTCGCCCGCGTCCGGCTCGCCGACCTCCTCGACCCGTCACGGCGGTTCACCGTCGTCCATCCGCTGGGCTACCGCGGGCCCGGGGTCGAGGTCGACGGCCTGTTCGTCTGGGGGTTCACGGCCATGCTGCTCTTCGCGGTCCTCGACGCCGCCGGGCTCACCGTGCCGTGGGACTCCTCCGTCATCCGAACACTCCCGGAGGGGCCATGAGCCTGGCGACGTTCTTCGACATCCTCACCGTCCTCGTCCTCGTCACGTATGCCGCGGCAGGGTTCCGTCAGGGCTTCGTCATCTCGGTGACCTCCGTCGGCGGTTTCGTCCTCGGTGCGCTCGCCGGGCTCTGGGGTGTCCCGCGGCTCCTCCGCTCGGCGACATCGATCCAGGGCCAGCCCTGGCTGTTCGCCATCGTCGGGGTCCTCCTCATCCTTCTTGCCGCCTGGCTCGGGCAGGGGATCGGGACGGCCCTCGGCAGGGCGCTACGTCCGCGTGCCATGCCGAAGGTGCTCCGGACCGCGGGGTCCCTCGCCGGCGCGGCCGTCATGGCCGCCGCCGCGGCCGGGCTCGTGTGGCTG
>JAJXUB010000110.1 GCA_021783215.1 Actinomycetes bacterium
GGCCAGACTCTATTGCCCGAGGTTCTCACCCGAGGTCGAGGGTGACGCCTTCTTCACGGAGACGCCGGGTGACGGTGTCCTCGTCGGGCCGTCCTCGAGAGAGGACGACCGACCCGCCGGCGGCATACGCGCCGAGGAGGATCCGCAGGAACCGACCCGTGTCCGCCGTGCCCGTGTGCACCCGGGCGCCCGGCTCGCACGGGACGGCCAGCTGGGCGAGCCGCTCGTAGGCCGTGCGCTCCCCGTCGACGAGGGCCGCGTCGGTCGACGAGGGGCGCGCCCATGGGGCGAAGAGGTCCGGGTAGGTCGCCAGGTCCTTCGCCTCGTCGATGGCCCCGTCGGGGACGGCGCCGGCGGCGGCGCGGACGAGGGCGGGGAGGGTAAGGAGGACGGCGGGGCAGTCGGGCAGCGCGCGGCCGACCGTCTCGACGTCCGTCGACACGACAAGCTGTGCCGTCGCTTCGCGGCCCAGGGCGAGCGTCGCCCCGACCGACCACACGGCGAACGCCCAGTAGGCGGTCCGCCAGTGCGGCGGCGCGTCGAGGGTCACGACGGCCCCCGGTTCAACCCCCTCATCCTGGAGGAGGTTCGCCGCCTTGGCGACCCAGTTGTCGAGCACGCGGGCGGACAGCTCGACCCGTTCGGCGGGCGAGGTCGTGTCGTCGTATGCCGTCAGCCGCGGCCGCGTCGCGTCGGCCCGCTTGAGGTCGCGGAGGAGGCCGGCGGCGAACGTCATGGCTCGAGGGTGCCGCACCCGGGGGCCGGACGGCTAGCGTGACGACCCATGAGCGAGCAGGAGTACGACGACGAAGGCCGCCCGATGGAGCCGCTGGCCGGCGACGAGGTGGCGACGCTCCAGGGTTTCCTCGACCGGCAGCGGGCAACGCTGGAGTGGAAGACGCGCGGCCTGACCGACGCCCAGCTGCGGGCGACGACGGCCGCCTCGACGATGACACCCGGGGGCCTGCTGCGGCACCTGTCCCTCGTCGAGGACCACTGGTTCACGCTTACCGTCGGTGAGCGGCCGATGCCCGAGCCGTGGGCCGGCGTCGACTGGGACGCCCGGCCGGACTGGGACTGGGACACGGCGGCCGAGCAGACGGGCGAACAGCTCCGTCGGCTGTGGCAGCAGCGGTGCGAGGCGTCACGCGACGTCGTCCGGGAGGCCCTGGCCCGACCGGGCGGCCTCGACGCGACGCATCCCGCGTGGGACGGCCAGGCGCGGGTGTCGCTGCGGTGGGTCCTTGTCCACATGATCGAGGAGTACGCCCGGCACAACGGGCATGCGGACCTGTTGCGGGAGTCCATCGACGGCCAGCGGGGGGAGTAAGTGCTCGCCGGCCCACATCGGCCTCGGGGTCGGTCTCGCCGCGCGCCACCCCACGCCGGAACTAGTGTGGAGGCGGGTGGTCAGTCGAACAGAAAAAGGAGAACAGCCATGCGCATCGAGGACATCGGGCCCCGGCCGCAGGTCTTCGACCTCGAGCGGGCGACCCTCGACAACGAGGCCTACCGGAGCGTCGCGTGGAGCGGCAGGTACCTTCAGCTGACGCTCATGTCGATCGCCCCCGGTGAGGACATCGGGCTCGAGGTCCACGCCGAGACGGACCAGTTCCTCCGCCTCGACGGTGGTCGCGGCAAGGTGCAGATGGGACCCGCCAGGGACGACCTGTCCTTCGAGCGCGAGGTCTCGGACGGGTGGGCCGTCTTTGTCCCGGCGGGCTCGTGGCACAACGTGACGAACATCGGCGACGAGCCGATGCAGGTCTACACGGTGTATGCCCCCGTCCACCACGCGGCGGGCAAGGTGCAGCCGACCAAGGCCGACGCCGAGCGGGACGAGGAGCACGGCACGGACGAGCCGCCGGCTTGGTCGGTTCAGCCCGGCGTGACCCGCCCGGACCAGCACGGCTGAGGTCGGCGGTCGGGCGGCCCCGCAACTCATCCGCGTCACGTCCGTGGGCCGCGGACCGCCGGGCCACCCCGGCCGGCGCCTCGGTCGACGGCCCGGTCGTGTCGCTGCCGCCCCACGCCGGAGGGGCCGCGACGACCTCGGACCGATGGGACGCCGGGGCGCGCGTGGCCTAGCCTGAGGCGCGTGACGGACGAGGCGGCGCATGGGTCCCGCCTCGGCGGGGTGCTCCACGTCGTCGTCGTCGCCGGCGCCCTGTCCGTGCTCACCGTCTCCCTGCTCGCCGTGGTGCTCGGTGCCCTGGGCTGGTGGAGCCCGTATGCCGGATGGGCCGCCGCCATCGCGACGGCCGCCGCGACGCCGTGGGTCATGCGTGGCGTCCGGACGACGACGCTCGGGCGAGGGACCGCCGCGGCCCTCGCCCTCGTCGCCCTGGCCGCCGGGGCGTGGCTGGCCGCGACAGACGCCGACCAGCTCCTGCCGCGTCGCGATGCCGGCAGCAACCTCAACGCGGCCGTCGCGCTCGCCGACACCGGACGCCGCATCGTGGACCCGGATGCCCGTGCCGTCGGTGCGCCGGAAGCTCTTGCCGTCAAAGGGATCACGCTGGCCAGCCCGGCCTTCTACCAGACGGGGTCGGCGGCCGACCCGGCCATCCAGCCGCAGTTCGTCATCGGCCCCGCTGCCGTCTACTCCCTCGGCCGCCCGTTCGGCGTCGGCGCGATGGTCGCTCTCGCCGCCTGTGCCATGGCGTTGGCCCTGCTCGGTTTCGGGCTGCTCGTGGCCGGTGTTGTCGGCGCGCGCTGGGGTCCGGTGGCCGCGGCGGCGCTCGCCATCGTGTTCCCGGTCGTCCATACCGGGCGCGCGACCTACTCCGAGCCGCTGGCGGAGCTCACCGTCACGGCGGGCCTGCTCGCGCTCGTCCTCGCCGCCCGACAGGGCAAGGCGCGTGCCGCGCTCCTCGCGGTGGGCCTTGTCGGGGGGACGACGTTCGTGCGTATCGACGGCCTCCGCGAGACCATCCTGCTCATCCCGGTTCTCGCCGCGTATGCGGTCGCCGGGCGGCGCTGGTGGCGGCCGGCGGCCGTGGGCGCCGCGGCGTCGACGGCGCTCGCCTTCGGGGCGGCACTCTGGCTGTCCTACCGCTACCTCGGTGACATCGCCGCCTCGCTCGTGCCGCTGCTGGCCCTCGGGCTCGTCCTCGGCATCGCCTCCGCGACCCTCGTCGTCCTCGGCCGCAGGGGCGCCCTGAGGTCGTGGGCCCCGATGGCCCGGTGGGCACGGCTGCCCACCGTGGCGGGCCTGCTCGTCGTCGTGGCAGGGGCGTTCCTCGCGAGCCGTCCCGTCTGGCAGGTCGTCCGGCAGAGCCCCGACAACCCGGGGTCCCGCGTCGTCGCCGGCCTCCAGCTGCGCCAGGGACTGACCGTTGACGGAGGCCGGACGTACGCCGAGCACACCGTCGCCTGGCTGTCCTGGTGGGTCGGTCCGGCCGCCCTTGTCATCGCCCTGGTCGCGCTCGCAGCGCTCATCCGGTCGCTGACGAGATCCCTTGTGCGCCGAGCGCTCCCGGACTGGGCCGGCCCGCTCGTCGTCGCGTCCGCCTCGACGTTCCTCACCCTGTGGCGGCCCGGCATCACGCCGGACCATCCGTGGGCGGACCGGCGGCTGCTCATCGCCCTGCCACTCGTCGTCGCCCTCGTCGTCGCGGCGGCGGCGTGGGCCGCGCGACGGCTCGGCCGGCTGGGTCCGCTCGTCGCCGGGCTCGTCGTCGTCGCCCTCGTCGTCCCCACGGCGCTCGCGACGTGGCCGCACGTCACCGAGCGCGTCGAGGCTGGCTCGACGGCGGCGGTCGACGACGTATGCCGCTCCCTCCACGCCGGCGACGTCGTCCTCGCCGTCGACTCGCGGGCGGCGAACGAGTGGCCGCCCGTCGTCCGCGGCTTCTGCGGGCGCCCCGCCCTGTCGACGACCGCGGCGCTCCGCAAGGACCCAGCCGCGCTGGCCGACGCCGTCGACCGCGTCGCCGCCGTCGTCCGCGCCCGCGGCGGCCGGCTCGTCCTCCTCGCCGCCGACGGTCCGGAGGCGCTCACCGCGGCAGGAGGGACCGGCATACGGCAGGTCAGCTCGGTGGAGGTCAACGAGGACGAGCGGCTGCTCACCCGGCGTCCGGACCATCTCGTCGCCCTGCGGATCGACGTCTGGCTCGCCCAACCCGCCACGTCGTGAGGCGACGCGGCCCGCGCCCGGCGCCGCAGGTAGGCTCACGGGCGATGACCGAGCAGCTCGCGGCGTACGAGCCGCCAACCCCGTCCCCGTCCGCGGCCCCCCACGTGACGATCGTCCTGCCGTGCTTCAACGAGGGCGCCCACGTCCTGCAGGAGGTCGAACGCATCACGACGGCGATGAACGCCAGCGAGTTCACCTACGAGCTCCTGTGCATCGACGACGCGAGCACCGACGACACCCTCGCGGTCCTCGAGGACGCGGCGCAGCACTACGCGAACATCCGGCTCCTCAACTTCCGGCGCAACGGCGGCTCCGGGACCGCCCGGCGGATCGGCACCCAGCAGGCCCGGGGCGAGATCGTCGTGTGGACCGACGCCGACATGACCTACGAGAACGAACGGATCCCCGAGCTCGTCCGGATTCTCCGGGACGACCCGACGTACGACCAGGTCGTCGGCGCCCGGACGACGGAGGAGGGCACGTACAAGTGGGCCCGCGTCCCCGCGAAATGGCTCATCCGCAAGGTCGCCGAGCGGCTGACGAACCAGAAGATCCCCGACCTGAACTCCGGGCTGCGCGCGTTCCGCCGGCGCGTGTCGCTCCCCTATCTCGGGCTGCTTCCCGCGGGCTTCAGCTGCGTCACGACGATCACGATCGCCTTCCTGTCCAACCAGCACGACATCCGGTACATCGAGACGTCGTACGCCAAGCGCGCCGGGACGAGCAAGTTCCACTTCGTCCGGGACGCCTACCGCTACATCCTCCAGGTCCTTCGCATGGTCATGTACTTCGACCCGCTCAAGGTCCTCATGCCGCCGGCCCTGTGGATTCTCGCCATGGGGCTCGTCAAGGGCATCGTCGACATGGTCCGCCACCCGTTCTACTTCCCGGCGAGCACGGTCCTCCTCGTCCTCTCCGGCATCCTCGTCGGGTCGATGGCGCTCCTCGCCGACCTCGTCGTCCGGTCCCGGGACTCTGGGTGAGCGAGGCGTCGGCAGCCCTCCGGGTCGCCCTCGTCGGGCCGGCCCACCCCGCCAAGGGCGGCGTGGCGTCGCACACGACAGCCCTCGCCCATGCGCTGACGGCGGCGGGGCACGACGTCGTCCTCGTGTCGTGGGCGTCGATGTATCCCGACGTCCTCTACCCGGGCGAGAGCGCCGTCCCCGGTGGTGTCCCGGACGTCGAGCCGTATGCCCGGACCGTCCCGGTCCTCTACTGGTCGCGACCCGAAGGCTGGGTCAGAACCGGGCTGCGCCTGAAGGACGTCGACGTCATCGTCATCGTCCACGTCATCCCCCAGTCGGTGCCGGCGCACCTGACCATCCTCCGGGCCGCCGGCGCCGGGGCGCACCGCCCCGGCGGCCCGCGGACCATCCTCCTCACGCACAACGTCCTGCCCCACGAGTCGCGGCCCGGCGACCGGGCCCTCGCACGGCTCATGGTCGACGCCGTCGACGCCGTCCTGGTCCACTCGCCCGAGCAGGCCGCCCTCGCCGCCGAGCTCGGTGCGCACCACGTCCTCGTCGCCGAGCTGCCCCCGCACCTGCCCGGCGGCGCCCCGACCGAGCGGGCGCCGCATTCGGGCCCCACACGGCTGCTCGCGCTGGGGATCGTCCGGGCGTACAAGGGCGTCGACGTCCTCCTGCGGGCGCTGGCCCGCGTGCCGGGGCCGACCCTGACCGTCGCCGGGGAGATGTGGGGGGATGCGGGTCGGCTCGTCCGGGAGCTCGCGGCCGACCCTCGTCTGACGGGCCGGGTCCGGTTGGAGGAGGGGTACGTCCCCGCCGACCGGATCGCCCCACTGCTCGCGCAGCACGATGTCGTCACCCTGACATACCGTCACGCGACGGCGTCCCAGAACGCGCTCCTGGCCCACGAGCACGGGCTGCCCGTGCTCGCCTCGGCGGTCGGGACCTTCCCCGACCAGGTCACCGACGGCGTCGACGGGCTCCTCGTCCCCCCCGGGGACGAGGAGGCGCTCGTCGACGCCCTGACCCGTCTGGCGGACCCCGGGCTCGCCGCGCGGCTTCGCGCCGGCGTCGTCCCACCCGACCTCGACCGCCCATGGGCGGCCTACGTCGGCACCATCGAGGCGCTCGCGGCGGCGCC
>JAJXUB010000111.1 GCA_021783215.1 Actinomycetes bacterium
GACCCGACCGACCGTCTCGGCCGCGAGACTGCCGAGGGGCGTGGCATACCTCTATCGTCCGAGGCGTGCAGACCTCACATCGGCGCCACCGCGGGCGTCTTCGAGGGTGATGAACGCCATCCAGCCCTTCGAGACGGTCGTCGCCCGCCACGGCGCGACGGTCCTGCGCGTCTGCCGGGCCGTCGCGGGACCGGACGATGCCGATGACGCCTGGTCCGACACGTTCCTCAGCGCCCTCCGCGCGTGGCCCGCCCTCCCGGCCGACGCGAACGTCGAGGCGTGGCTCGTGACGATCGCCCAGCGCAAGGGGATCGACGCCCGTCGTGCCCGGGCGCGACGGGCCCGCCCGGTGCCCGACCTCCCCGACCCGTCCCCGGCACCCCCCACCGACGTCGACCCCATGGGCCGGGTCGCCGACGCCGTCGCCGCCCTGCCCGAGCGGCAGCGTCTCGCCGTGACCTACCACCACATCGCGGGACTTCCCCACGCGGAGGTCGCCGCCATCCTCGACAGCACGCCCACCGCCGTCCGTAAGGCGGCGTCCGACGGCATCCGCGCCCTCCGGGCCGTCCTCGCGAACGGAGCACCGACGTGACCGACATCCGCACCGCCCTCGAACCGTCCCCTGCCGACCTGGACCGGCTTTCCCACCGGCTCGCCGAGGCGGCCGACGCCTCGGGCGAGCTCGACATCGCGATCTGCGAGGCCGACTCGCCGGTTGGGCCCCTGCTCCTCGCGGCCACCCCTGTCGGGCTCGTCCGGCTCGCCTTCACGACCGAGGACACCGAGAGCGTGCTCGCCGACCTCGCTGTCCGGGTCAGCCCGCGGATCCTCCGCGCTCCTCGGCGCCTCGACCGCACCCGGAAGGAGCTCGAGGAGTACTTCGCCGGTCGGCGGACCGGATTCGCCGTCCCGCTCGACCGGCGCCTGTCGAGCGGCTTCCGGGACGAGGCCCAGCGCCAGCTTCTCGAGATCCCCTACGGCACGACGATCACGTATGCCGCGCTCGCGGCCCGTTCGGGGCGTCCCACCGCGGTCCGAGCGGCCGCGGGCGCCTGCGCAGCCAACCCGGTAC
Source organism: Actinomycetes bacterium (assembly GCA_021783215.1). GTDB lineage: Bacteria > Actinomycetota > Actinomycetes > Actinomycetales > Dermatophilaceae > JAJXUB01. The sequence goes on from JAJXUB010000111.1 coordinate 1,076, forward strand.
CCATCGTCGTCCCGTGCCACCGGGTCGTCCGGACGGACGGCTCGCCCGGCGGCTACCGGGGTGGCGTGGACGCGAAGCGCTGGATCCTCGCCTTCGAGGAGGCTCACGCCCGGCGCAGCGAGGTCGCCTCGACGCCGTAGCGGCTGGCCCTGCGGCTCCGCTGCGGACCAGCCGCCGATGGGCGCAGCCGTTGGACCTCGACGTCAGCCCCACCAGAAGACGGTCGCGATGACGGCGTACAACGCGATCAGCGCCGCCCCCTCGACCCAGTCCGACTCCCCGTCGGCCGTGATGAACGCCGTGATGATGACGGCCGTCACGAGGCAGATGATGAGCATCGGGCTGAAGACGAGCGTCAGGGTCGCGAAGCCGAAGACCTGGGACAGGATGACGAGCAGCGGCGCCAGGACGAGGGCGATCTGGAGCGGGCTGTTGATGACGACAGAGAAGGCGTACTCAGACCGGTTCGCGGCGGCCATCTGGATGCCGACGACGTTCTCGATCGCGTTGCCGGCGATGGCGACGACGACGAGACCGGCGAACGCCTCCGAGATCCCCATCGCCTTCATGGCCGGCTCGAGGGCGACGACGAACCAGTCGGACACGAAGGCGGCGAGGACCGCGGCGCCGGTGAGCAGCGCGACGGCCAGCCAGAGCGGCCACCGCGGCGCCTCCTGGTGCAGCGCCTCGGCGTCCTGCCCCCCGGGCCCGCGGCGGACCGAGGCCGGGAGGATGACGAGGAAGAGCAGGACCAGCACGACGGAGGTGATGAGCGAGAAGGCCCTCTCGTGCTGGCTGGCGGGGGTGTGGACGTAGTGGGCGATCGACGGGATGACCATGGCCCCGACGGACAGGACCATGAGCACGCTCGTCTGACGAGCCCGCTGCGAGTCCAGCTTCTGGGTGCCGTGCTTCAGGCCGCCCACGAGGAAGCACATCCCGAGGACGAGCAGGAGGTTCGCGAGGATCGAGCCGACGAGCGCCGCCCGGACGACGCCGACGAGGCCGGCGCGCAGGGCGAAGAGCGCGATGAACAGCTCCGGCAGGTTGCCCAGCGCCGACTGGAGGGCTCCCGTCGCCCCAGGTCCGAAGCGGTCACCGAGCTGCTCGACCGACCGTCCCACGAGCGAGGCGAGGAGGGTGACCGCCAGCGCCGAGCAGACGAACGGGACTACCCGGCCGACGGGCGCGAAGCGGGTGACCCCGGCCAGGACGACGGCCACCGCGCTCGCGGCAAGGACGACGAGGTCGGAGCGGATGAGGGTCCGGGGCGACACGGAAGCCGTCGCAGTGGTCTCGCCCATGAGGAGCATCGTTCCAGATCACGGGTCCCGGCTCGCCAAGGAGAGGCGCCCGGGGCGCGCCGACACGTTCGGCGCCGGCGCGCCCGTCCCGGGCTCGGGGTGTGGAACGCTTCCAGCCATGACGACCGACGTGGTCCGCAGCGACCGTGAGTACGCCGAGAACGCCCGCTACCAGCGCCCGTGGTACTGGTACGACTGGGCGAACTCGGCGTTCGTCACGACCGTCGGAACCGTCCTCTTCGGGCCCTACCTGACGACGGTCGCCAAGAAGGCCGCCTGCCCCGGTCAGTCCACCGACGCCGCGTGCCATACGAACCTCTACGTCATCCCCGGGGCGTCCGGCCTGTCCCCGATCCTCTGGAAGGCGTTCCTCGCCGCGACCCTCCTCCTCCTCATCGTCGTCGGGTATGCCGTCTGGGCACGCGTCAAGGACCGTCCCGTCCCCTTCTCCGTCGTCCCGCCGCTCGCGCTGGCGGGGGTGACGACCCTCGGTCTGGTCCTCACGGCTCCGCTCGACCCGGGGTCCGTCGCGTCCTACACGGTGACGCTGGCGACGTTGGTCTCCGCGATCCTGCTCGTCTTCGCCGGTGCCATCGCCGACCGGTCCCCGCGACCCGCGCGGCTCCTCGGCCTCTTCGCGTGGGTCGGCGCCGCGGCGGGCTCGCTGCTCTACTTCCTCGCCGGGACGAACTGGCGCTTCGGTTCGGCCATGATGATCCTCGCCTCGATCGCCCTGGGCGCCTCGCTCGTCGTCTATGACGCGATCCTCTGCCGGATCGCCGATCCCGACGAGCGTGACGCCGTCTCCTCCAAAGGCTGGGCGCTCGGCTACCTCGGCGGCGGCCTCCTCCTCGCCCTCAACCTCGTCATCGTGTCCAAGCCGTCCCTCATCGGCGTGGACAAGGCGATGGCGGTGCGGATCAGCCTGTTGTCGGCCGCGCTCTGGTGGGGCCTGTTCACCCTCATCCCCGTCCTCGGGCTGTGGAACCTCCGCGGGGCGCAGATCCGCGGGGCCGACGAGCCTCGAGCCGGAGTCCTCAAGGGCAGCCTCACCCAGCTCGGGCACACGTTCCACGACATGCGCGGCTTCCCGCAGACGCTGTTGTTCCTGCTCAGCTACCTCTTCTTCAACGACGGTATCCAGACGGTCATCTCCAGCAGCTCGATCTATGGCGCCGAACAGCTGAAGTTCGCCCAGGAGAACCTCATCGCCCTCATCCTCCTCGTCCAGTTCGTCGCCTTCGGCGGGGCCCTCCTCTTCGGTCGGCTCGCCGCACACTGGGGCGCCTGGCGGACGGTCCTCGGTTCGCTCGTCGCGTGGGTCGTCGTCGTCGTCCTCGCCTTCTTCGTGCCGGAGAAGGCGTTCGCGGCGTTCCTCGTCCTCGGCATCCTCATCGGCATCATCCTCGGGGGCAGCCAGGCCCTGTCCCGCTCCCTGTTCAGCCAGCTGGTCCCCCGGAGCCGCGAGGCCGAGTTCTTCGCCTTCTACCAGGCGATGGAGCGCGGCACGAGCTGGTTCGGGACGCTCCTGTTCGGTCTCGTGCACCAGCTGACCCACAGCTACCGGCCAGCCATCGTCGCCCTCGTCGTCTTCTTCGTCGTCGGCGGCCTCATCCTCCGCCGGGTCGACGTGCGCCAGGGCATCCTCGATGCCGGCAACGAGGTTCCGCAGGCCGTCTGAACGCCAGGACGCCCCGACCTGCCTGGGAGTTCGCTGTGAAGTCGCCTCCCCCGGCAACCAATCCGTGTCCTCGTTCGTCGGAACAACAAGGGCACGACACCTGTTGTGCTTCGTGACCGGACATTCGGCAGGGAGAGGTCATGGGAGAACGTTCACTGCGAGGCAGCCGACTCGGCGCCCTCAGCATGGAGACCGAAGAGGGGGTCGTTCCGAGCGACCGTCGGCTGACGACGTACGTGTGCCCGGACGGGCACGTCACCGAGCTGCCCTTCTCGGTCGAGGCCGACGTGCCGGCGACATGGGAGTGCCGCTGCGGCGCCACCGCGCTCCTCCAGGGCGGCGACGCCCCTCAGCTCAAGCCGGTCAAACGTGCTCGCACCCACTGGGACATGCTGCTCGAGCGACGCTCGATTCCCCAGCTGGAGCAGCTTCTCGAGGAGCGCCTGGAGCTGCTGCGCGCCTCCAGGGGGGAGAAGCGGTCCGCCTGACCGCCTGACGCACGCGCCGAATGCCGGGCACCACCTTCGGGTGCGGGCCCGGAATTCGTCATTGCGGGGGCGAGACGACGTGGCCCTCGACGACACCTGGGCCTGACCCTCGTCTCCCGCCGCCGAGGAGCCGGGCCGCGATGGCCCGCTCGAGGATCCGCCGGGCATAGGGGCGCGTCCACGGGATGATGACGAGGAAGCCCGCGAGGTCGGTGACGAAGCCAGGCGTGAGCAGCAGCGCCCCTCCGACGAGGATGAGCGCAGCATCGGAGAGCTCGCGGCTGGGCATACGACCCGTCCGAAGGGCGTCACGCAGGGCGCGCCAGGCGCGGCCGCCCTCCCGCTTGACGAGCCACGCTCCCAGGGCGGACTCGAGGAGCAGGAGGACGAGTGTCGGCCACCCGCCGATGACCTTCCCGATCCCGATGATGACCGCGATCTCGAGGATCGGCACGACGAGCAGGAGACCGAAGACCACCCAGCGCCAGCGGACCCGGCGGCGTCCGGCATACGCCGTCGCGCCTAGGGGCGGTGCCATGTCGGCTCCCGGCGTACGGCCGAGCGCAGCTGGCCCGCCCGCTGGACGAGCCCCCAGAGGGTGATCCGTGTCAGTGCCTCGCGCATGATGTCTCCGCTCATCTTCGAGGCCCCGGTCTCGCGCTCGACGAAGGTGATCGGCACCTCGACGACCGTGAGCCCCGCGGCGACGGCGCGCCGGGTCAGGTCGACCTGGAAGCAGTAGCCCGCGGAGGCGACGTCCTCCAGCCCCATGGTCCGCAGCGCGTCGGTGCGGTAGAGCCGGTAGCCCGCTGTCGCGTCGTTGACGCCCATCCCGAGGAGCACCTTGGTGTAGGCGTTCGCGCCCACGGAGAGGGCCTTGCGCCGAGCGGGCCAGTTGACGACGCCCCCGCCGCGGACGTAGCGAGACCCGATGACGACGTCAGCGTCCGCGGCCGCCGCGAGGATCGCCGGCAGGTGCTCGGGGCGGTGCGAGCCGTCCGCGTCCATCTCGACGACGGCGTCGTAGCCGGAGCCCATGGCCCACGCGAAGCCGTGGAGGTAGGCCGCGCCGAGTCCCTGCTTCCCCTGCCGGTGGATGACGCTCACCCGGTCGTCGGCTCCGGCAAGGTCGTCCGCGACGCGCCCGGTGCCGTCCGGGCTGTTGTCGTCGAGGACGACGACGTCGAGCTCGGGAGCGGCGGTGCGGACCCGGGCGACGACCCCGGGCAGGTTCTCACGCTCGTTGTACGTGGGGATGAGGACCGCGGCCTTCCGGATCGGTGGCCTCGGTTCGTGCGTCCTGGTGCTCACTGGCTGCCTTCTCGTGGTGTGGCGAACGGGACGACCCTAACGCGGGCCCGGCCGGCGGCGGGCGATGGCCGCCCCGATGGCGAGGAAGGCGAGGACCCCGACCGCTACGGCATCGGGTATGCCACCGAGACGGTCGGCGAGGGTGATCCCGGTCCGCAGGACGGGGCGTCCGACGACCTGGGCCGCCGTGAACAGGCGCGTCCGGCCGCTCGCCGTCCCGTCGGGCGCGACGAAACCGGTGATCCCGACGGTGGAGACCTCGGCAACCGACCGACCGTGCTCGATGGCCCGGATCCGGGAGATGGCGAACTGCTGGGCCGCCTCGTCGGTGCGCCCGAACGTCGCGTTGTTCGTCTGGACGACGAGCAGGGACGGGTCGGGG